>JADLDL010000013.1 GCA_020846655.1 Saprospiraceae bacterium
AACGGGACGTTTCCACCGACGCGCCATTCGGCCATCATTTTGTTGACAAACTCTTCGGTGGCAACAGATTCCGGAAAGGTGTAGAGCAGTACTTTGTTGGTGTCGGCTTGCAATTCCAAAGCGATCAGTACCTTCTCGTTTTCAGCATTGGTGCCCCATACTACGATCTTGTTCTTCATTTCTGACTACAGTTAACAGTACACAAATTGGCGATGAGCGCGCAAAATTATAGTGAAACTACGGCTTTTTTTGCTTTTGACTGCCTTTGTTTCAAAATTCCTTTCTCCAGCAGGTACTCGGCGATCTGAACGGCGTTGGTAGCGGCGCCTTTGCGAAGGTTGTCCGAAACGACCCAAAGGTTGAGGCTGCGGGGCTGGCTTTCGTCGCGGCGGAGCCGGCCGACGAATACTTCGTCGCGGTCGTGCGCATCCAGTGGCATGGGGTATTTGAGGTTGGCGGGGTCGTCGACGAGGACGACGCCGGGCGCGGCGGCCAGCAGGGCGCGCACTTCGGCCAGGTCAAATTCCTGTTCGAATTCCAGGTTGATCGACTCGGAGTGCCCGCCGATGACCGGCACGCGCACAGTGGTGGCGGTGACCTGAATGGTGTCGTCGCCCATGATTTTTTTGGTTTCGTGGACCATTTTCATTTCCTCTTTCGTGTAGCCGTTGTCGAGGAATACATCGATATGGGGCAACAGGTTGAGGTCGATCGGATAGGGGTAGGCCTTGTCGCCGGCCTTGCCTTTGCGCTCGTTCATGAGTTGGTTCACGGCTTTTACGCCGGTGCCGGTCACAGACTGGTAGGTGCTGACCACCACGCGGCGGATGCGGTAGCGGTCGTGCAGGGGTTTGAGGGCCACCACCATTTGAATGGTAGAGCAGTTGGGGTTGGCAATGATTTTATCGGCTGGGGTAAGTACGTTGGCGTTGACCTCGGGGACCACCAGTTTTTTGTCCGGTTCCATGCGCCAGGCGCTGGAATTATCGATGACCGTGGTGCCCACTTCCGCAAATTTCGGGGCCCATTCTTTGGACACGGAGCCGCCGGCGCTGAAAATGGCCACATCGGGCTTCTGGGCCACGGCATCGGCCATACTGATGATTTTATAGCGTTTTCCGTTGAATTTCACGGTTTTGCCCACCGAGCGTTCGGAAGCGACAGGCAGCAGGTGGCTGACTGGAAATTGGCGCTCTTGCAGCACCTGAAGCATTTTTGTTCCCACCAGACCGGTGGCGCCGACAACGGCTACTTTCATGGCATGTAAGGATTGAGTGAACCAATAAGGCCGCAAAGATACGGTGGAAAATCACGACGCGAATGAAAAGAAATACGTTGAAAAGTCGACCTTTGCGCGCTAAATGTGTTGCTTATGTTTTTTCGCCTTCATAAAGAAGGATTGGCCATTTCTGCTGCTGTTGGCCTCTTTCTGCTGGTCCTGAACGTGGCGCTCTGGTTTGTCGGGACCCTGTTTTTTTGGCCGGTCCTGGTCCTTTCCCTGGCGTTTTATGCCCTGATTTTACAATTTTTCCGCAACCCGGTCCGTACCATCGAACGCGCCGACAACCAGGTGGTGTACGCCCCTGCCGACGGCCGCGTATGTGTGATCGAAGAAGTGTTTGAAAGTGAATTTTTTGAGGAAAAACGGCTCCAGGTCTCCATTTTTATGTCGCCGCTCAACGTGCACGTCAACCGCAACCCGGTCGGCGGCCTGGTGCGTTACTTCCGCTACCACCGGGGCAAATACCTGGTGGCCTGGCACCCGAAAAGCAGCACCGAAAATGAACGCACCACAGTGGTGTACGACACGGGTTTTCACCAGATCCTTATGCGCCAAATTGCCGGCGCCCTCGCCAAACGGATCAAATGGTACCTCCGCGACGGCGAGCAGGTGGAGCAAGGCGCCGATATGGGTTTTATCAAATTCGGCTCCCGCGTCGACCTGTACCTGCCGGTGCAGGCCAAGGTGGAAGTCACCATGAACCAACAAGTAAAAGGCAATCTTACCGTCATCGCGCGGCTGGACTGAACCATTTCCCCAAAATACAACTACTTTTGCCCGTACTTTTCGCGCGTTTCGTGCGACAGACTCCCTTACGCATTTGTTTTACCCACCATGACAGAACAAGAAATTCTGCGCCGCGAAGCGCTCCATAAACTGCGCGAACTGGGCATCGACCCCTACCCTGCCGAGATGTTCGAGGTGACAGCTCACGCCACCGACATTCTCGCCAACTACCAGGAAGAGGTGTTGGAAGACGGCAGCAAAAACCGCCTCAACTTTCAGCAGGTGGCCCTCGCCGGCCGCATCATGGCCGCCCGCGAAGCCGGCAAAGCCATGTTTATGAACCTCCAGGACAGCAGCGGCCGCATCCAACTCTACCTGCGCCGCGAAGAAATCTGCCCGGGCGAAGACGCCACCCTCTGGGATATGGTGATCAAAAAACTGCTCGACCTGGGCGATTACGTCGGCGTGCGCGGCTATGCGTTCAAAACCAAAACCGGCGAAGTGTCGGTGCACGTCCAGGAATTTCGCTTCCTGGCCAAAAGCCTGCGCCCCCTGCCGACCGTGAAACGCGACGCCGAAGGCCACGTGTTCGACGCGTTTACCGACCCCGAACAGCGCTACCGCATGCGCTACGTCGACCTGACGGTGAACCCCGAGTTGCGCGATATTTTTATCAAACGCAGCAAAATGATCAAAACCATCCGGGCCTACCTGGATGAACTGGGTCTGCTTGAGGTCGAGACGCCCATCCTGCAACCCATCCACGGCGGCGCCGCCGCCCGCCCCTTCAAGTCGCACCACAATACGCTGGACATGCCGCTGTACCTGCGCATCGCCAACGAACTGTACCTCAAACGCCTCATCGTGGGCGGCTTTGAAGGCGTGTATGAACTGGGTAAAATGTTCCGCAACGAAGGCATGGACCGGACCCACAACCCGGAATTTTCCATGCTCGAATTCTATGTAGCCTACAAAGATTACTTCTGGCTGATGGACGTGACCGAGCAAATGTTCGAGCGCATCGCCCGCGCTATCAGCGCCGACGGCGGCACCCGCGTGCCAGCCGGCGAACACGAACTGGAATTTGCCGGCCCCTACACCCGCCTGACCATGTTCGACGCCATCCACCAGTACACCGGCCTCAATGTAGAGACGGCTACGGAAGAGCAACTCCGCACGTATTGCAAAATACAGGGCATCGACATCGATCCCACGATGGGCAAAGCCAAACTGATCGACGAAATTTTTGGCGAAAAAGTGGAGCCCAACCTGATCCAGCCCACCTTTTTGATCGACTACCCCATCGAAATGTCGCCGCTCACCAAAAAACACCGCAGCAAACCCGGTCTGGTGGAGCGCTTCGAACTGTTTGTGAACGGCAAGGAAGTGGGCAACGCCTACTCCGAGCTCAACGACCCCATCGACCAGCGCGAACGGTTCGAAGACCAACTCGGGCTGGCCGAACGCGGCGACGAGGAAGCCATGGCTATGGACGAGGATTTCCTCCGCGCCCTCGAATACGGCATGCCGCCCACCGCCGGTATCGGCTTTGGGATCGACCGCCTCACCATGTTGTTTACCGGCCAGCGCAGCATCCAGGAAGTACTGTTTTTCCCGCAAATGCGCCCGGAAGTGTAGGGCGAATTTTCAATTCGCCTGTCGTGCGGCGCGTACGCCATGTAGTAAAATCGAATTAAAAATTCGCTTGTTGTCTTGTAGCGTACGCCGTAGATTGAGCGAATTAAAAATTCGCTCTACATTATGAAAACTATTTGCAACGCCTGTCTCTTGTTCCTGGCCCTGGCCTGCGCCGGCTGTTTCGACTTTACCGAAGAAATCTGGCTCAACAAAAACCGCTCCGGCCGCTACGAAATGACGATCGAAATGGGCTCCGGCCCCTTCGCGTCCATGCTCCGCATGGCCCAGGAAAAAACCAACGATTCCCTCCGCGCGCTGGGCCAGCCCCCGCGTTCGCAGGACACGATCATCGTGCTGGCCAATTTGCCGGACTCGGTGAAACGCCTGTTTCCATACCCCGACGCACTCAACAATACCCGGCTCGATTTCAAAGTCGACAAGGCGCTGCGTTTCAAATTTCAATTCGATTTCAAAAAAATCGAGGACATCGCGCAGTTCTGGGAAACGCTGCAAGCCTTTGACCGGCTGCAAAAAGACAGCACCCTGAAAGGCCTGGACGCCCCGGCCATCGGCAACCTCTCTGGTATGCTCAGCGGCGTGCCGGATTTGAAATTTGACGGAAAACTATTGCAGCGAAGTACCCGGGTGGATACGACCAGCCAGGAAATCGGCCAGTTGTTTTTTGAAAACCAGGACGATGGGCTGGCTAAAATGATGTTCCGAAACAAAACCTACCGGATCATTTATCATTTGCCGAAAAAACCCAAATCCGTCAGCGGCGCCGGGTTTAGTACCGACGGCAAAACCGTCAGCGGGCGGTTTCCGCTGCTGGATGTCATGCGCGACAACCAAAAACTATCTTGCGAGATTCGGGTCAAATAACTCCTGTAGGGCGAATTTTCAATTCGCCTATCGTGCGGCGCGTACACCGTAGCGAAAGCGAATTGAAAATTCGCTGCACGGATCAGCGGTGGGGCTGCCCCAATTCGACCATCACCCGGTCTATGGCCCGTTGGCAATCTGCCTGACAGTCCTGAAACAATTCGGTGCCGCAGTGGCAGACCACTCCCGCACCAAGGCAAAGCAAAAGGAGGCAAACAACCGTACCCAAAATTCTAACTGTTTTCATCGTGTTGGATTTTTTTAGGGCAAAGTTGGGGCTGCCGGCCCTCGAAGGGCTATCAAAAATGTCGCAAAGGCTTGCACAATCGTAGGGCGAATTTTCAATTCGCCTATCGTGCGGCGCGTACACCGTAGCATAGGCGAATTGAAAATTCGCCCTACAACACACGGTGGGCAACATGTAACGTACACCGTAGCATAGGCGAATTGAAAATTCGCCCTACACGCGCAGGGGGCAACACGTACCGTACACCGTAGCATAGGCGAATTTTCAATTCGCCCTACAGGAGTTCGCTGGGCGAGATGCCGAATGCGTCTTTGAAGGCTTTGGCAAAATAGGCGGGGCTGCTGAACCCCACGTCGTAGCACACCTCCGATACATTGCCGGTTCGGGCTTCCAGCATATCCTTGGCGCGTTTCAGCCGGAACATCCGGATAAACTCCACGGGCGCCTGGTCGGTGAGGGCCGTGAGTTTGCGGTGCAACTGGCTCCGGCTCAGGCCGATCCGGTGGGCCAGGTCTTCGACGTTCAATTGCTCGTCGGCGAGGCGTTCTTCGAGAATGTCGGTCAGGCGCTGAAGGAAGCGATCGTCGGCGCTGGAGAGGGCGATCGCTTTGGGTTGCAGCCAGACGTCGCGCCGAAACTGTTCGCGCAGGCGGCGGCGGCCGTCAACGAGGTTTTGGGCGCGGGTGCGCAGTTCGCGGGCATCGAAGGGCTTGGTCAGGTAGTCGTCGGCGCCAGTTTCGAGCCCACTGAGGCGGCTGTCCTGGTCGGCTTTGGCGGTGAGCAGGATGACCGGGATATGGCTGGTGCGTTCGTCGGTTTTCAAGAGCCGGCAGAGTTCGTTGCCGTCCATTTCAGGCATCATAACGTCCGACACCACCAGGTCGGGGATGTGCTCGGTGGCCAATTGAAAGCCTTCCCGGCCGTTTGGCGCCAGCAAAATGCGGTAGGCGCCGGCCAATTGATCGCGGATAAATTCCTGCACATCGCGGTGGTCTTCGACGATGAGGCACAGCGGTTGTTCGGCGGATTCGGGCGGAGCAGCGGCCGCGGATGCGGTGGGCTCGGCCGGCACCGGTTGCCGGGGCGGAGCCGCTACCGGAACGGGCTGCGTTGTTTTTTCTGCCGGGCCAAACTGCGCCTCGCCAACCGGCAAGTGCAGGATAAATCGGGCGCCTTGCCCGGGCCTGCTCTCGACCGCAATTTCGCCCCGGTGCAGGGCCACCAGTTCTTTCACCAGGGCCAAGCCGATGCCGGTGCCCTTGTCGGAGGCGCCTTCTACCTGGTAAAACCGTTCGAAGATTTTATCGGCGTCGTCCGGGGCAATGCCCGGACCGGTGTCGGCGACCGAACACAGCAGGGTTTGCTGTTCCACGCGGGCAGAAAAATGAATCGTTCCGCCGGTAGGGGTGTGTTTGAAGGCATTGGAAAGGAGATTGGAGATTATTTTTTCCAACTTATCGCGGTCAAACCAGGCCTCCAGCGGGGATTCGGGCGCTTCCACCTGAAAATCGATCCCATTGGCTTCCGCCAGGCTGTCGAAGGTATGGGCCAGGACGCGGAGTGCCCGGCCGAGGTCGTCGCGGCCGACGGCAAGTTGCATACGGCCGCTTTCCAGTTTGGAGAGGTCGAGCAATTGGTTGACCAATTCGAGCAGCCGGTTGGCGTTGCGACGCAGCAGTTGGGCCTCGGCGAGGGGTACGGCGAGTTGGCCATCCGGGTGCGGGTTGGAGAGCCATTGGCTGACCGGGCCGGAAATGAGGGTGAGGGGGGTGCGAAATTCGTGGCTGATGTTGGTAAAAAAAGCGGTTTTAATGCGGTCGAGTTCGCGCAGTTTTTCGGCTTCGGCTTGTTGGAGCGACAGGGCGTGCAGGGCTTCTTTTTGCCGCAGGCGCTGGCGTTGGCGGACATATTGGAAAAAACCCAGCAACACCAACACGAGAGCGAGGGCCGAGAAGAGGAGCAGGCGTTGGCGGTTGTTTTGTTGTTCGATCTGGAGTTGTTGTTGAGCGATTTCGGCTTTTTGCTTTTGGGTTTGGTATTGGGCTTCTATTTCCGTCACCTTCCGGATGTTGTCTTGTTTAAAAATAGAATCGGCGATGCCGACATATTTTTTATACCAGGTGTAGGCTTCGCCGGGTTGGTGCAGGCCCTCGTAGATGCTGGCGAAGACTTTGTAGTAGAGTTCGCGGGCATGGTCCAACTGGTTTTGTTCGACCAGGGCATAGCCTTCCTTTGCCGTCGCGAGGGCTTGTTGGTAGTTGCCGGAAGCGGCATAGGCTTCGCTGAGGTTGACTATTGGGAACACGGCATTGGTGACGTTGTCCAGTTGCAGAAAGTATTGTTTGGCTTTTTGCAGCCAGGGAATGGCGGCTGCCGGCTGGCCGAGTTCAGTGTAGGTGTCGCCCAGGTTGTTGCAGAGCATGCCGGCTTGCGACCATTTGCTGTATTTCTCGGCCAATGCGAGCCCGACCTGAGTGTATTCCAGGGTACGCGGCAGGTCGTTTTTGCGCCCGTACACGCTGGCCAGGTTCATGTAGCACTGGATGAGGCGTTTTTCATGGCCCAGTTCCTTGCGGATGTTCAGGGCTTTTTCGAAGTATTCGATGGCTTTGTCTTGCAGGCCGTCGTCGCTGAAGAGGTCGCCGATGTTGTTGTAGTTGTAGGAAGCGTCGAGGCGGTTGCCCAGTTGTTCGTCGATTTGGGCGGAGCGCAGGTAGCAGGTGATGGCCGAATCGCTTTTGCCGAGGGATGCCCAGGCATTGCCCATGTTGCCGATGGCGGTGGATTGTTCTTTGGGCTCCTTCAATTGGGTAAAAATGTGGTATTCCTGGCGGAAAAATTCCAGTGCGGCCTCCGCTTTGTTCAGGTCGAGGTGCGCGTTGCCGCGCAGGTGAAATGCCATCGCCCGGCCTTTTTCGTAGGCGGCTTGGCGGGCCATTGCTGCGAGGGAATCGGCATAAAGCAGGCCAACCTGAGGGTTGCCCAGGCTGTTTTCGTTGGCAATTTCATAAAAAATATCGATCCGTTTGTGCGGGTTGATCTCTTTCTGAAAGGCCTGCCGGAGGCTGTCGAGCGCGTGGGGGTCTTGGGCAAGGGCTGTGCGGGAGAGCAGCGGCAACAGCAGGAACAGGCTAATGCATTTGGCGCGCATAGCGTTTTCATTTTGTGTTCCGAAAGATACTTGTAAAAGTCAATTTACTGGCGTCTGGACTTCAGTTTGCTGTTTTCCAAATGAAAAAGCCCCGCTTGCAAACCGCAGGCGGGGCTTTTTTTTCAAAAAATTATTTCCACAACAAGTTTATCCCTCCTACAAGGGTTGCGGCACGTAGTTGCGGTATGCGCCGGCGGCCATTTTTTCGCGTACGGCGGAGAAGGCATCGAGGGTGAGGCGGATATCTTCTTCGGTATGCACGGCCGTCGGGATCAGGCGCAGGATGATCATGCCTTTGGGGATGACCGGATACACGACGATGGAGCAGAAAATGCCGTAGTTGTCGCGCATGTCTTTGACCAGGGCCATGGCTTCTTCCACTTCGCCGTGCATGTACACGGGGGTGACGCAGGTGTTGGTGTCGCCGATATCGAAGCCGCGTTCGCGGAGGCCGGACTGGAGCAGGTTGACGTTGTCCCAGAGTTTTTTCCGGAGTTCGGGTTTGGTCCGGAGCAATTCGAACCGTTTGAGGGCGCCTTCGACCAGGGGCATGGGCAGCGATTTGGCGAAGATTTGGGAGCGCATGTTGTAGCGCAGGTAGCGGATGATATCTTCCTGGCCGGCGATAAAGGCGCCGATGAGGGCCATACTTTTGGCGAAGGTGCTGAAGTACAGGTCGACATCGTTGGTGACGCCTTGTTCTTCGGCGGTACCGGCGCCGGTTTCGCCGAGCATCCCGAAACCGTGGGCGTCGTCGATCAGCAGGCGGAACTGGTATTTTTCCTTGAGGGCTGCGATTTCGCGGAGTTTGCCCTGGTCGCCGCGCATCCCGAACACGCCTTCGGTAATGACGAGGATACCGCCACCGGATTCCTGGGTGAGTTTGGTGGCTCGCTCGAGGTTTTTATCGAGGCTGGCGATATCGTTGTGGTTGAAGGCGAAGCGTTTGCCCATGTGCATGCGCACGGCATCGACGATGCAGGCGTGGCTTTCGGCGTCGTACACCACCACATCGTGGCGGGTGAGCAGGGCATCGATCACGGAAAGAATACCCTGGTAGCCGTAGTTGAGCAGGTATCCGGCTTCTTTGCCGACATAGTGGGCCAGTTCGGCTTCCAGTTTGTTGTGTTGGTTGGTTTCGCCGCTCATCATGCGCGCGCCCATCGGATAGGCCAGGCCCCAACGGGCAGCGCTTTCGGCATCGGCTTGCCGCACTTCGGGGTGATTGGCCAGCCCCAGGTAGTTATTGATGCTCCAGCAAACCACTTCTTTGCCATTGAAGAGCATTCGGTTGCCCAGTTCGCCTTCCAATCGGGGAAACATGTAATAGCCATCCGCCACTTCGGCGTATTTGCCCAGCGGACCGGCTTGTTTCAGAATGCGATCGAATAAGTCCATTCTTTTCTATTGTGTTTTATACGATGATGTATGAGATTCGGTGTTTGGGCGGATGCCTGGCAAGAAAAGGTCCGGGCATTTCCAAACACTGGTGTTCGTCGGCGGGGGGCTTACACTACATGCATGGCTTCAGCAGCCTTTTTATTGGCCTGATTTTCTTTCCATTCTTTCCAGCGTGGGCCCATGACACTGTTCATGCCCTTGTCGATAACAAAGTGCCGGGCAATATTCCAGAGGCCTTTGGCTTGGGTGAGGGCGCTGTCGCGGGTGCGGAGGCTGATGGAATACCCGCCGTCCAGGTACACGATATAATGCCACCACAAGGCCGGGATAAACAGCGTTTCGCCGTGGTAGAGAATGGTTTCATAGCCGGAGGCTTTGCGGAGCGCGGGGTAGCGCTCGTAGTCGGGTTGCAGGGGATTGACGTGACTCTGGACGGTGTAGGGG
This sequence comes from Saprospiraceae bacterium, assembly GCA_020846655.1. Classification (GTDB taxonomy): domain Bacteria; phylum Bacteroidota; class Bacteroidia; order Chitinophagales; family Saprospiraceae; genus M3007. The sequence goes on from JADLDL010000013.1 coordinate 9,772, forward strand.
TGTTGGTAGAGCAGGTGATTTTGGGATTGGTCGAACAGGACGATGTGTTTGCGGGTCCAAAAATGGGTATGGAACACGTTGGAACAATCGATATCGTAGTGCAGGTTGGTGACGGCGCCGGCGCCGCCAAAAAACATGAATGGATACTTATCGATCCAGCCGTCGCAGATCGTGGGGTTGCTTACATCGTGGATCAGGTCGTGGGCATGGTCGAAGATATTCCACAAGAAGATTCGGTATTCGGTGGGGCCTTGTTGGATCAGGTCGAGGTACTGCCCGAAACTCATGGTCAGGTGGCTCTTCATGTAGGTGGGGCCGGGTTTGTGGTAGTCGGCGCCCACTACGGGTACTTGGATATGACCGTATTGTTGTTTCAGGAAATCAAAGGTCCATTTTTGAGTAGCGGGCCAGTCATTGGCCAGGTCGGTAAAGACTACCGGGCGTTTGGGCTTGAGGTACTGTTCAATAAATTCTTCACGAGTGAGGCCGGTGCGGCGCTCAATGGGTAAGAGTTTCATAGTCAAATCCGTTGCTGGGTTCCTGGGTTGTAAAAAATCAGGGTTGCAGGGCGGCCAGCGCCGGTTTTTCTTCCTGCAAAAATCCTTGGGTACGCATCCATTCGTCGTTAAACACTTTGGTCACGTATTTACAACCATGATCGGCAAAGATAAGCACCACGACGTCGTCGGCGGTAAGTTCATCTTTGATTTGGTGCAGACATTGAAGTACGGCGCCGCTGGAATAGCCGGCCAGAATGCCTTCCTGGCGGGCCAGAGACCGGGCGGTGAGGGCGCTGTCCTGGTCGGTCACTTTTACAAACCGGTCGATCAGTTCAAAATCTACGTTGGCCGGGATGATGTTTTTCCCGGTGCCTTCGATGCGGTAGGAATAGATTTCGTTTTCGTCGTAGACGCCGGTTTCGTGGTATTTTTTCAACACAGAACCGAAGGCATCCACGGCAATGACTTTGAGGTCCGGGTTTTGTTCGCGCAGGTAGCGGGCTGAGCCGCAGAGCGTGCCGCCGGTACTGGCGCTGCCGATGATGCAGGTGACTTTGCCTTGGGTTTGCTCCCAGATTTCGGGGCCGGTACTGAGGTAATGGGCTTCGCCGTTGTCGGGGTTAAAATTTTGATTGACGTAAAACGCGTTGGGGATGTCTTTTGCCAATTGCTCGGCGCGCCGGTAGTAGGAACGCGGGTCGTCGGGTTTGACATCCTGCGGACACAGGATCACCTCGGCGCCCATGGCGCGCAGGTTGTTCAGTTTGTCTTCGGAAATTTTGCTCGTGACCGTCAGCACGCAGCGGTAGCCTTTGATGGCAGCCACCATGGCGAGGCTGTACCCGGTGTTGCCGCTGGTCGCGTCCACCACCGTACCGCCGGGCTTGAGTTGGCCCAGGCGTTCGGCCCGTTCGATCATGTGCAGGGCAATGCGGTCTTTTGCACTCAGACCGGGGTTAAAGGCTTCCAGTTTGGCATATACAGTAGCCGGAATATCGGATACAGCGTTGTGCAATTGCACCAGAGGGGTTTTGCCGATCGTTTCGAGAATATTGTTATAAACCATGAGCCAAAGACATTTTTAACGTGCGAAATATTGGTAGTCAGACCAGTTTAGCAAGCAGCCGCCGTTGCATCCGGGATAAAAAAAATGTGCAAACGCGCGGCCTGGGAAGCGCCACAGACCGGGAAACAAGTACACGGTCTGTGGCACAGCCTCAGGTTCACACATTTGCACACAAAAGAATAAATTCTGGGGCAAAGGTAGGCAAATCCTTCAGACTGCCCAATGGATTTTCCAGCATTTTGCGGACAAAACCCCGGGTCCGCGCCGGAAAGGATTTCACAAAAACTTTTTATCATTTCTTTTTTGTAATATAAAAATAATTTTCACCTTTGAGACAGGCACGGAATATTAATCCGGGCTTGCGCGAGACACGCATATTTTTCTTCTAATCTAAACCGTTTCCAGCCATGCTAATTCTGTACATTACTGTCCTTGCTTTGTTTTTTGTTCGCACACTGCCTAAAATGGCATCCTTGTGGACTACAGTGTCCAGGCACTGAATTCCCTCCCCGCAGCCAAAGAAACATCCGGTATTTTACCATTTTGCCATATATGAGTCACTCCGTTTTGCTGGGTGACTCATATTTTTTATGTCCTTGCCCCGGCGCTGCTCCACCATGGAAATGCGTTTTTAAAACGAAACTTTTAATCAGCGCCAGCACCCTGGTGTCTAACATAATTTATGTAAAAGACTCGTAATCAAGGGCTATTCTTGGCAACTTATCGGACAAAGGCCTCGAATGGGCTTAAAATGTTAAGGAAATCCCTTGGGTCGAATACAAAATGCGCTACTTTTGGCGTTCGCTACATCTCAAAAGAAAACAATCGGTTTCACCAACTAACAGCACCGTTTATATGACGCTTACCGCCTTCCTGAGCTCTTTCTTTTTCCTCCAAATGGTATCTGGCGCGGAAACGCCCGCCACACAATCCAAGAGCCTGTTTGATATTATCCTGGGCAGCAGTACATCCGGCCTGGTGGTAATTATAGTCCTGCTGCTTTTGTCGATCATCGCCGTATACATTATCATCGAACGGTACCTGACCCTGACGCGCGCCGGCCAGGTCGACCACAACTTCATGAACAGCATCCGCGCCAGCGTCGAAAGTGGCAACCTGCAAGCCGCCAAAGCCCTGTGCCAAAGCGTAGATGCCCCCATGGCACGTATGGTAGAAAAAGGCCTGGACCGCATCGGCAAACCGCTGGACGATATCAACAAGGCCATTGAAAACGTAGGCAACCTGGAACTGCTCAAATTGGAAAAAAACCTCTCCACCCTCGCCTCCATTTCGGGTATCGCCCCAATGATCGGGCTGCTGGGCACCGTTATCGGTCTGATTATTTCGTTCCAGGACATGGCTTCAGCAACCAATATCACCCCGCAAGTGTTGTCCAATGGTATCTACCACGCCCTGACGGCCACCGCCTTTGGCCTCTTCGTGTCCATTATTGCTATGGCCGGTTTCAACCTGCTGGTGACCAATCTGGACAAGGTAATTTTCAAAATGGAGGCTACCGCCGTTCAATTCATGGACCTGCTGCAAGAACCCAGCCGCTAAATGTCCGGCCTGAATCCACAGGACCAACCTTGGTTTCAGGCGCCCAGATCCTCTCTTCTACATCCACCTAAGCACACCACCAACATGGGTCTTAAACGAAGAATACGAGTCGAACCGGAGTTTAGCCTGGCAGCCATGATCGATGTGATCTTCCTGCTGCTGATGTTTTTTATGTTGACCTCCAAGTTCGTCACCCCCAACGCACTCAACCTCTCCCTGCCCTCCAGCAGTGCCACCACGATGGCCTCGCCGTCGCTGGCCGTTTCCATCGATAAAAACGGCATCTACTACCTGGATGCCAAAAGAACCGCCGAAGCCAACCTGGAAAATGCCCTGAAATCCCGCATTTCAGCCATGGGCAAAGAGCCGAAAGGAACTACCATCACCGTGGTGGCCGAAAAAGGAACCGCCATCGAAAACGTGGTATTTATCCTGGATATCGCCAATCGACTACAAGTAAAAACGATCCTGGCTACCGATCCTAAACAATAGTGAAGCACGTTATGAAAGCCGTTATTCATCAGGAAGAAGACCGTACCAAAGCAATTTTGACCACCCTGCTGTTCCACGCCGGGCTCCTGGCCATTTTGTTTTTTTACCGTTTTCATGCTTCCGAACCCATCACCGAGGCCCCGGCGATCGTCCTCGACTGGGGCGGCGGGGGCGATAATGCCGCTGCCGGACTGCCGGACGAGGGCCAGGGCAACGACCCCGCTCCGCAAGGCCAGCAAATGGACGACCCCAGCAGCACCGAACCCGCCGACGAGCCCGCTTCCAGCGCCACACCCTCCACTCCCCCACCCTCTAAAACGCCGCCCGCCAGCGACAACAATAAAGTAGAAGTACCCAAAAATACCCCCACCTCCAACGACGCCGAAGCAGCATCCGTGCGCAAAGCGCAAGACGAGGCCAAAAAGAAACAACAAGCCGAACAGGACCGCATCCGCAAACAGGAAGCCGACCGCCTGGCCGAACAGGATCGCCAGCGCAAAGCCGCCGAAGACGCCGCCAAACAGGCACAGGCCGAACGCGATAAAAAGAAAGGAGCCTTTGGCAGTACCTTCGGCAAACCCGGCGCCAACGGCCCCGGTCAGGGCAATACCGACAAACCCGGCAACCAGGGCGTACCCAACGGCAACGGCAACAACCCCTCCGGCAAAAGCCCCGGCTCTGGTGGCGGTGAAGGCGGCGGCGACGGCACCGGCATCGGTGAATCCATCGGCGGCGGCCTCCTGGGGCGTAAAATTCAGGGCCGGCCCAGTATGGTGGACAATACCCAGAAAACCGGCAAAGTGACCGTCCGGGTCACCGTAAATGCAGACGGAAAAGTAACAAACGCTACCTGGACCCAAGCCGGCTCCACCACTACCGACAGCGAACTGCGCAACAAAGCCGAAGCCTGGGCCCGGCAATACCGCTTCGCTCCATCCTCAGCCGCCGAACAAACCGGCACCATTACCTTCGATTTTACGGTGAAATAGGTTTTCTACCGGTTGAAAAACAAAAGGGCTGCATTTCGCACGAAATGCAGCCCTTTTTTATGCGTATTGCCCGATTATTTCGCCATCAAGTTGTCGTCGTACACATCTTTTCGCAGGCCAAATTGCTGTGCCCGGGCATAATCTGCTTGCGCAGCGGCTTTGTTGCCCAGCAGGGCCTGCGCGCGCGCGCGCTCCATGTAGGCAATGCCGAGATTGGGGTCCAGTTCGAGGGCCCGGTTCAGGTCGGTCAGGGCCTCCTGCGGTTTGTCGAGGCTCCGGCGCAGCATACCCCGTTCGTACCAGATGTTGGCGTTGTACGGATCAAAAGCGAGGTACTTCGTATAGTCGCCGATCGCGTTTTCAAACTGTTTCAGGTTGAAATACACCAGGGAGCGGTTCAGAAAGCCGTTTTTGTTCAACGGGTCTACGGTAACGCCCTCGTTCAGGTCTTTCAGTGCCTGGTCGAAGCGCCCCATCGAGGCGTGGGCAGCGCCACGGTTGATCAGCATTTCTGCCCTCGACTTGGGTTTGGCGTTCGGCTTGCTCAAGCCCGTATTGAAATCCTCGATGGCTTTCTGGGTGAATTCAGGGACTTTGCCCGGAAACTTGCCGCCCATCGCCATGTCAAAATAGGTTTTGCCACGGCTGTTGTGTAGTTCCGGGTTTTTCGGCTCAATGGTGATCGCCTTGGTGTAATCCGCAAGGGCCAGGTCGAATTTGCCCTGGCTGCGCAAAAACTGTCCCCGGTTCCAGTAGGGCAAGGAGTTTTTGTCTTCCTCGTATTTCATGACGTGGGTCCAGAGGGTGCCGCCGTCTTTCCAGATACCGATCTGTTTGACCGTCCAAACGGCAAAAACCACGAACACAAAGCCGGCAAGCATATTTAAGTTGCTGCGCAATTTGGGGTTGCCGGCCGAATAGTGGTCATAGGCCCAGGCGGCCAGGGCAAAAAAGCCAAAATAGGGCACATAGGTAAAGCGATCGGCCAAAAAACCCTGGCCAGCGCCAAACACCTGGAGCAGAAACATCACGTTGAAAAAGAAAAACAAGGCCGCAAAGACCCAAGGGCGCCGGTCTTTTTTCCAGAGCATGACGATGCCCCCCCAAATAGCCAAAAACAAAATCGGCGACAGGTACACCACCAGCGGCAAGGGCCGCGGGTACGGGTACAGCGGCGACATGGGGTGCGGCAGGACCAGTTTGTAGAGGTAGGTGCAAAACGAATAGGCACCGATACAAAGGCGGTCCAGGAAATTAAAATTCGTGACCTCGTCGTTGGTGGAGCCCTCCATTTTGAGGGTGTACAGGTTGATCAAACCAAAGGCCGCCGACAAGATCCAGAACGGTATTTTTTCCCAAATCAATTTAAAATTGAGCGGCCGGCGAAACCAGTAATCCAGCACCAGCATAGACAAGGGCAAAGTAACGGCCTGTACTTTAGAGAACAACGACAGCAAGGCCAGCACCAGCATGATCAGGTAAATCCGTGTGCGTTTGCCGCTGTCTTCGGTCTTGATCCAGCGCACATAGTACATCAGGGCGGCAAAGAAAAAGACCGCAAACAACACGTCTTTGCGTTCGGTGGCCCAGGCCACCGATTCTACCCGCATGGGGTGAATCCCAAACAGCAAGCCCCCGATAAACGCGCCCCCCACGCCGATACCCATGTGGAGCAAGAGCCGCATGACAAAAAACACGGTCAGGACGTGCAGCAGCAGGTTGTCGAAGTGAATGAGGGTAGTGTTGAACCCGCCGGCGAGCTCTTTTTCCATCGCAAACGTGAGGATCGGCAGGGGGTTGTAGTTGCCGATGACGTTGCCTTTTTCGAGGTCGAATATATTTTTCAGGCTCTGGCCATCCACCCGTTGCAGGTTGGGGTTCTCGGTGATGTTGGGATCATCGTCCCAGTTGACCAATCCATTGCCGAGGGTCGGCAGGTAGCAAGCCGCCGAAATGGCCATGGCGATCAGGGCCCAGCGGAGCCAGCCCGTGGCTTCCCAACCATTGCCGGTGCTGGCGGGTTTGGGGGCCGTTTTGGCAGTTTTGGGCGAAGCAGCGGGCTGTGTCGTTTTGCGGTAAGCAGGTTGATTTCTTTTCGACATGTTCAACAGGATTGTCCGGAGAGCAGGATGACGAACGATGGGTTGGTTTGAAGCGGCAAAAATAGCATTTTTAATCACCTCAGCGACAATACTGCATCGGCCATTGCCAACTCTGAAGCCGCCCCCGCAATTTTTACCTCTGAAAACCCCAGCGCAACGAGGGCCTCGCCGGTGGTCTGCCCAATGGCGACCAGTTTTTGCCCGGGCAGCAGGCGATGCCGGGCAAAATAGGCCCTGGCGTTCAGAGGGCTGGTAAACACCAGCACCGTCTGCTCCAGCAAGGGCGGATCGGGCAGGGCTGTATTTTCATAAACAGGCAGGTGCAGCGCCCGAATGCTGTTGCCCAAGGCCTGGGAAATGCTTTTTTGCGAATGCAGGGCTGCCGGAAACAACACGGTTTGGCCGGCGGCCACCACTGCAAAGGCGCGGGCGGTGGCCGCCGGATCGCCGCTGCCGCTAAAATCGACCCGACCGGTGTAGCGCCGGATTTCGGCGGCGGTTGCCGGCCCAAGGGCCGCAATTTTTCCGGAAACCCCGGCCTGCGCCGGGGTTTGTTCAAAAAAAAACTGCACCGCATGCCGGCTGGCAAAAAACAACCAGTCGGCCGGTGGGATTTTGGCGATGGGCAACGGCCGAAGCAAGACCAGGGAAAAACCCGTCACCACGTAGCCGACGGCGCGGAGGCGCCCGGCAAAGTCGGAGGACGCGCTCAAATCGCGGGAAATAAAGACGGATTGGGTCATGCTGGATAGGATAAGGCGGCGGCTGCAAAAATCCGTTGTTTTGGGCACTCGGTGGCATTTGTTTTAGCCCGGGGTCGGGCGCCGGTAATATGGCAGCCACAGGAGTTGCCGCAATGAGATTTTGCAGGGGAAACATTTTTCCTATCTTTCCCGCTGGAAAACATTCGATTCAATGCAAAACCATTTCAAAAAGAAAAATCTTCCTTGTCATGAGTAAAGAATCCTGGGGTTCGCGCGTCGGCTTAGTGCTGGCGATGGCGGGCAACGCCGTCGGTTTGGGTAATTTTCTGCGCTTTCCGGCGCAGGCGATCAACAACGGCGGCGGCGCGTTTATCATTCCGTACCTGGTCTGTTTCCTGTTGATGGGGCTGCCGCTGTTGTTTGTAGAATGGAGCATGGGGCGTTTCGGCGGCCAATACGGCGACCACTCTACGCCGTTCATCCTCAACAGCATGGCGCCCAAAAAACAGCGCTTGTGGAAATACGTCGGCGTGTTCGGCATTTTCACCAACCTCGCGGTAGCCGCCTATTATTGCTACCTCGAAAGTTGGACGCTCTCCTACGTTTGGCACTCCATCAGCGGCTCCTTTCACGGCCAAACGCAAGCCCAGGTCGCTTCTTTCTTTGACCAATACGTAGCGCTGGGTTCCAGCGAACCCATCATTTTTTGGGTTTTTTGTTTGCTGCTCAATACCTGGATTTTGTCGCGCGGCCTGAGTGGCGGCGTCGAAATCGCTTCCAAAGTGGGCATGCCCTTGCTGATCTTTTTCGGTATTTTCCTGGCCGTGCGGGGCGTTACCCTGACAGCCGGAGAAGCCGGCGCCGTCAACGACGGTACGGCGGGCCTCAATTTCCTGTGGACGCCACAATTCGAATCGATCTGGAATTTTAGAGTCTGGCTGGCAGCGGCGGGGCAAATTTTCTTCACCCTTTCCGTAGGCATGGGTAGTATTCAGTGCTACGCCTCGTACCTGCGCTCCCGCGACGACGTGGCCCTCAACGCCATGAGCGCCGGCTGGATGAACGAATTTGTGGAAGTTTGCCTCGGCGGCGCCATCCTGATTCCGATCGCAGTGGGCTACCTCGGCATCGATCAGGTCAGGGAAATGGTGGCTGGCGGCAGCGGTTTTGGCCTTGGCTTCCAGACGCTTCCGTATCTGTTCCAGCAGTGGGGCACGGTGCTGGCCGCTTTGGCCGGTATGGCCTGGTTTGGTTTGTTGTTTTTTGCCGGCGTCACCTCTTCGCTGGCGATGGGCACGCCCTGCATGGGTTTCCTGCGCGACGAATTCGGCTGGAGCCGCGAGCGCTCGGCCTGGGCCTTTGGCCTCACGGTGTTGGTGCTCGGCGCCCCCACGGTGTTGTTTTACCAGTACGGTGTTTTCGGCGAATACGACTACTGGGCGGGCACCGTCTCCCTGGTAGTATTTGCCATGCTGGAAATCATCCTGTTTGCCTGGGTTTTTGGCATGGGCAAAGGTTGGGCGGAGATTACGCGCGGCGCCGATATCAAAGTGCCCGGTGTGTTCAAATTTATCATAAAATACGTAACGCCCGTCATCCTGGTGGCGGTGTTCCTGGGTAGTTTGGTCAGCGAAGGCGGCATCATCGACACCGTGCTGAACAAGCAAACCCATGCCGCCCTTGATGCCGCACGTGGCCTCAATGATGCCGTGCAGATCAGCGCGCTCGAAACCAGACTCCTGTACATCAATGGTTCCCGGATGCTGCTGGTGGCTGTGTTTGCCACTGTCGCCTACATGGTGTACCGCGCCCAAACCCTTCGGGAAAAAGCCGGCCGCGCCTAAACCTATTTGCTCACGTTAAAAACACCAGTTGTATGAATACGTCAGCGCTCTTTTTAATGGTCGGTGCCAACCTCCTCATCGCAGGGGTGACGGGATACTTTTTCTGGCGCATTTTGACCTCGGGTCCGCCGGATGCGGCAGACGAACAGGACGCCAACTTCCCGCGCGGCGGCTAGTATTTGCCCCGCCTGGATTGTTCCGGAGGCTGTTTCTTTTGCCAGCAAGCAACTGAAACAGCCTCTTTTTTTTTAACATTTCGACCGAAAAATGCAAAATTTGTCGGCTTGGCATCATTTTGGCCTACCCAATTGTCAGAATTTTACCACTCGTTTTACCCAAAACAGCAAGCGCCACAGCGGTAAAACAACAGTATCGTTTCCGAGCACCAGGTATTCTCCGCCAGAGGCTTTCTTCACCTGGTTTTAATCCACATGCCAAACAACAATTCAACCGATTGCGCATGCTGCGACCTATACCTTTCCTGTTCCTTTTTCTGTCCTTGGCTCCCGGCGCCCTGGCGCAAAGCATCAGCTGGATCACCGATTGCGCCAACAAGACCTTCTGCCTCAATCCCGGCAGTTGTAGCGAAGGCGATGTGCTGATCGTTGAAAAAGCCGTGACGACCTGCGCCTCCAGTTCCATCGTGAATTATTCCTACAAGGTGGACCTCCACAACAACGGCTCGATCGACATCCAGTCCAGCGACGACACCCTCAAAGGCACCATGCCCGCAGGCACCCACCGCGTCACCTGGCGCGCCAGCGACAACTGCGGCAACCTCAATACCAACTGCGGCTACCTGGTGACCGTCAAAGACTGCGCGCCGCCCAACCTGCTCTGTATCAATGGCCTGACCCAAAACCTGGAACTCCCGGAATGCTCGGCCACTTTCGATGCGGAGAGTTTTATCATCAGCGTCAGCGACAATTGTACGCCGAAGAACGATATCGTCGTCGGCATCCGCGAAACCGGCACCGGTATGGGCTTCCCGACCGACACCAACATCACCTTCTCCGGCTGCGAGCAAGGGCTGCACGTGCTGCAAATTTGGGTCAAAGACGCCAACAACCTCGTCAACATCTGCAACAGTTATGTGTTGGTGCAGGACAACACGGGCATTTGCGAGTGCAACATCGACGCCGATATCACCCTGCATGGCTGCGCCCAAACCGTGGCTGGCGCCAAACTCAGCAACTATACGGTGCGCGCCGATCTGTCCGGGCCGAGCCCCGTGGGTGATATTTTTCTTCAAAAAACGTATCCGGATTCGTGTTTCGACGCCGTGTTTGCGGCCCTGCCCTTCAACGGCAGTTACTCCGGTGTGCTGCGGGCCCGGCGCTACGGCGACCCGCTGGAAGGCGTATCGACCTTCGACCTGGTGTTGATCAACAAACATATTTTGGCGCAGCAGCCGCTGCAAAATTTCTACCAGGTGTTTGCCGCCGATGTCAACCAGAGCCAGACGATCAGCACTTCGGACATTGTGGAGGTCCGCAAACTCATCCTGGGCCTGTACGATACGTTGCCCAACACGCCGTCGTGGCGCCTGATCCGGCCGATTGCCGACCCGGCTAATCTGGTGAATTACGCCGCCGTGCGCGACACGTACCAGTTTTCGATCCCCAATTTGTCGGGCGATATGACCCTGAACGGGTTCAACTTCGTGGGCGTCAAGATGGGCGACGCCAACTCGAACGCCGCGCTGCTCGGCCCGGCCGACGACCGCAGCGGAGCGCCCCTGGGCTTGCGGCTGGACGGCGAACGGCGCCTCGACGCCGGCGAATCCGCCTGGATACCGGTTTGGCCCGAAGAAAACCTGCCCCTGGAGGGCTGGCAACTGGCGCTTCAGTTTGACGAAACCCAATTGGACATCCAAGATATTCGAGGCATACCCGCCAATTGCGTCGCCTTGTACCCCGGCGAACTCCGGCTTTCGTGGATAGGCGAGCCGGCGGCCGGGTTTGGGCCTGAGGCGCCCTTGTTTTGGCTGTTGCTGCGGGCCCAGGAGGCCGTTCGCTTGTCGGACGCAGGCTTGCGGCTCTCGCCGGTGCTGTCGGCCGAGGCCTATCCGGCCGGCACGGCGGCCTTGCGGCGGCCGATGGTGTTGAATGGTGGCGCGGCGCCGGAGGCGCAAGCCGTTTTCTTTCCGCCACAGCCCAACCCGACGAGTGGCGCGGCGGTTTTCCCGCTGCGTTTGCCGGCGGAGGCGGAGGTGGAACTGGAATTGTTAGACGGCCAGGGCCGGCGCGCCTACCGTTCGGTGCAATTGCTGGAAGCCGGGTACTGGCAGGTGGATTTGCCGGCGGAGGCCCTGCCTGGCGCCGGCCTGTGGTGGTACCGAATCCGGGCCGGTGCGGCGGAGCAGAGCGGGCGCTTGCTGCGGTGGTAAAGCCCCGGCATTCGCCGAAACACAAAAACCAACAGGGCCAAGCGGAGAACTACCGCTTGGCCCTGTTGGGGTGCACCGCAGGGGATGCTTATTTCACGTCGGCAAAGAAATCTTTCACTTTGTCTTTGTGAACGATCATTTGCTTGTAGGTGTATTTGCCGGTAGTGGGATCTTTCACGGCTTTCACCACTTTCACGTGGTCTTTGCCGGAGCCTGCGTTGGCGGCACGCTGGGCTACCCGTGCGTTTTTAGATACTTTTTTAGCCATGACTCCTCAGAAGTTTGAGTGATTGTTGAGCGATATCCAAGTCCCGGAAGCGTCCGGGAAAAGATGAAAAAGGAGGTGGTATGCTGCGGGAGCACGCCAATTTACTTGATCTCGCGGTGTGCCGTGTACTTGCGCAGGATCGGGTTGTATTTTTTCAATTCCAGACGTTCCGGCGTATTCTTGCGGTTTTTCTCGGTCACATAGCGCGACGTACCGGGCATACCGCTGTTTTTGTGCTCGGTGCACTCAAGAATAATCTGCAGCCGGTTGCCTTTGCTTTTCTTTGCCATTTTGTAAAAATTCGATATTTAAGTGGGGAGCTGTTTAGCAAGCCGGTTCCGAATGGTACACGATTTCGCCTTTTTTCTCCAATTTTTTGATGTACGCGTACAGACCCAACTTGCTGATCGTGCGCAGGGCCGAAGTACTTACTTTCAAGGTAACCCATTCGCCCGTTTCCGGCATAAAGAACCGCTTGGTCTGAAGGTTCGGGTAAAACCGGCGCTTCGTCTTGCGGTTGGAGTGGGATACGTGGTTGCCCGTGATCGGCTTTTTACCCGTCAAATCACAAACTTTCGACATAACTTCTTATTACTTAGGTGGTTTTGCATATAAGTGCCTGAGTGCGAATCGCCGTGGAATGCTTTTGTATTGCCACTGAACAACCCCATACTCAGGCACTTAATTTTTCTGGTGACTCCGAGAGGACTCGAACCTCTAACCTTCTGATCCGTAGTCAGATGCTCTATCCATTAAGCTACGGAGCCAAACCCTTTTGATTTCGGGCTGCAAAGATAAGAGCTCGCCGGGAGAATTTCCAAACTCGAATTTAATTTTTCACAAATTTCTCCGAACGTACGGCATCATTCCGGCTCAACGAAACCACATACACCCCAAGTGGCAGGTTACTGGCGTCAAATTTCCACTCATTTTTGACAAACGGATCGGGCATCCAGGTATCGTCGGCGATCAGTTGACCCAGCATATTGAAGACCCGGATGCGATACGGGTTGTAGGTCGGCGTCTGAAAATTCACGGTCAGGAAATCGAATACCGGGTTGGGTTTGATCTGCAAAATTTGCAGCGGGCCGGTCACGGCGCCGTCGCATAGGGTTTGCACGGCATTCACAGAGGCTTGCACGTCGAGCCGCCCGCCCGTAACGGTAATGCCCGCGAGAGTTTCGTTGGGCGCTACATTTTCGAGTATAGTGGCCCGCACCCGGCGGGCGCAGAGTTCCGGCTGGGAAAGGGCATCGGCGGTGAAACTCGCGCAATTGAGGCTGTACAAAAAGGCCACTGCGCCCGTCACATGGGGCGTAGCCGCTGAGGTGCCGTCGAAATAGCCGTATTTCGGGGTTTGACTGTCGCTCAGGGTCGTGTAGGTATTGTGCCCCGGCGCGCCCAGGTCAATATAGGTGTTGCCAAAGCCGGCCGAGGAGCGTTTGTTGTCAAACTTATCCACATTGGTCACCGTGATCAGGTATTCGCTTTCGCAGGTGGTGGGCATATCGCCCACTTCATCCACATCGACATCCACATTGGCGGTGGCGCCCACGCTGACGACGCCCACGGCGCCGAGGGAATCGTAGGCGGCACACCAGAGTTGGTGGTCGGCAGCCCATTCCTTGTCGAAGCCGAACGAAGCGTTTGTCGCCGTGATAAAAGCGCCTTTTGCACCGTTGCTCGTGTTGTAGAGGCGCCGCATCTTGGCCACATAGTTATAGGCGGCGATGATTTCGTCTTCGTATTCCACATTGGCCAGGCAAAGCAACTTCACGTTCCAGTTGATGCCGGTGACGCCCTGGTTGTTGTTGCCCCGGGCGCCGATGATGCCCGAGACGCCGGTGCCGTGGAAACTCGGGATGCCCGGATCGTCGTCGCCGGTGCGGGGGTTCCAGCCCCGGTAGTCGTCGACATAGCCGTTGCCGTCGTCGTCAATGCCATTGCCGGGCGTTTCTCCCCGGTTGTAGTAAATATTGGGCGCCAGGTCGGGGTGGCTGAGCAGGGTGCCTTTTTCCAAAACAGCCACCACAATAGTATCGCCGGCGAGGGTGACGCCCCCCGTGGTGACGTCCCAGGCCGAGGGCATCCCGATCAGGGTCATGTTGTCTTGCTGACCCCAGAAATCATCGTTGGGGGTTTGGCGTTCGGAAGTGATATGGTTCCACTGTGCGGCATTGACGCCAGGGAGGGCTCGGGCAGCCGCCAACAGGGCTGGCATGTCGGCACGGGCTTCGTCGAAGCCCAGCAGGTACACCCGCCATTCGGGGGCGGGCAGGCTTTTGAGGGCAACCGGGGTACCGGCTGCGCGGCTCAGTTGCGTCAGCACCGTTTGGATGCCCGCGTCGGCATGGAGTTGGAGGAGCATTTCGCCGCTGCGGCGCACGGCTTGTTGGGCCGAAAGGGTTGCCGTCAGGCAGAAACTGAGCAGGAAGAGGAGGTAGGATTTCTTTGTCATATGGTGCAATTTATTTAGGTCGAATCGGTAATACGGAGATAAGACAACAAATTAACGGCAAAAGGCAAGTTGATGCGGGCATTTTTTTGCTACTGGCCTGCCAATTCCAGGCTTTTCCGCAGTTTTTGGAAATAGGCCGGCGATTGTAGCAGGCGGCTGCCGTACCAGGAAAACAATTCGCCATCTACCACCAGCATCTGCGCCCCGGGGCAGGCTTCCCGAAAGGGGCCGAAGTGTTTTTCGGCAAAGGGAAAAGGCTCCGACGACAACAGGATGCAATCGGGCTGTGCCGCCGCCAAGGTCTCCAGGTCAATCTCCGGATACCGGCGCCGGTCGGCAAACACATTGTCGAACCCCGCTTCCGATAGCATCGTGTCGATAAACGTATCGGCGGCCGCCACCAGGTATGGCTTGCGCCAGATAAAATAGGCGGCTTTGCGGCGGGACTGCCCTGCGGGCAGGCGCTGCGCAGCAAAGGCCCGTTCGATCTGATGGGCCCATTGGGCGCCTTCCTGCGCTTTTCCGGTGAGCCGGCCCACCGAGCGGATCATGTCCAGGGCATCGTTGAGTGAAAAAATATCGCTGATCCAGACCGGGTAATGCCGGGCCAGTTCGAGGATCTGGGCTTGTTCGTTTTCTTCTTTGTTGGCTAAAATAAGGTCAGGGCGCAGCGCGGCTATTTTGTGCAGGTCTACGGTTTTGGTGCCGCCGATCCGTTTTTTGTGTTGAAACCACTCCGGCGGGTGCACACAAAACTTGGTGATGCCGCAGACCTCGTCGCGCAGGCCCAAATCGAACAACAACTCGGTTTGGGAGGGCACGAGCGACACGATCCGCCGGGGCGGGTCTTGTGGCAGGGAAAAGGTACGGCCGGTTTGGTCGGTGAACAGTTGCATCCGGTACTGGTTAAAGACCGGCTCGTTGGCGAAGGGTTTCGTACAAACAGATGCCGGCGGCTACACTGACGTTGTAGGAGTCGAAATCGGTTGCCTGGGGGATTTTTACCCGGTGGTCGGCCATTTTCAACAACTTGGGGTGCAGACCATCGCCTTCCGAGCCCATGAGGATAGCGGTGGGCACGGTAAAATCGACCTCAAACAAGGGTACCGATTGCTGGGTGAGGGCTGTGGCCACCACCTGTACGCCGGCTTCCTGGAGCCATTCAACCGTAGAAAACACGCTGCGCACCCGGCAAAGCCGGATCCGGGCCAGCGCACCGGCAGAGGCTTTCATGGCTTCTTCGTTGGCTGGCGCAGCGCCCGATTGCGGCACGATGACGGCATGGGCGCCGGCACATTCCGCCGAACGGCAAATGGCCCCGAAATTGCGGACATCGGTGATGCCATCGAGCAGCAGGAACAAGGGTATTTGGCCTTGCTCAAACACGAAGGGCAGGATGTCTTCGAGGGCCTGGTATTCGACCAGGGCCAACCAGGCGGCGACTCCCTGGTGGTTGCCGCGCACCAGTTTGTTCAGTTTTTCTTTGGGAACGACCTGCAGGGGAATACCGTGCGCCTTGGTCAGGTGGCGGATTTCTTTTTCCAACTCGCCGCGCAGGCCTTGCTGGAAAAATACTTTTTCTACCGGCTGGCCGGCTTCGATGGCTTCTACCACCGGGTGGTGGCCGTAAATCAGGTTGGACATAGTGTAAAAAGTGGGGCAAGATACGGCGTTTCGGGGGAGACGCCGGGGCTTTTTTGGAACGCCAGCGGGCATGGCAGGTTCTGGCTGAACAAAAATCCGGCTCGGGGCTTGTATTCCTGGCAGATCGCCTTAACTTTGCCCCACAAAGTTCTTTTAGCATGAATGACACCAAACAACATCTGGAACACCTTGCCGAAATGCGCGCGCTGATGGAGCGCAGCAGCCGGTTTTTGAGCCTCAGCGGTTTATCAGGCGTCTGGGCCGGTCTTTGCGCCCTGGCGGGAGCCGCTGCGGTGTATAGTTTTCTGGGTATAACGCCTTTCTCCGGCCGGGACGGGTATTATTTTCAGAAAGCGATCCATACCACTCAATGGGGCATGGACTACAAAAGCGCATTCGTGCTGATCGCTCTCTTGGTGTTAGCAACGGCGCTTGTGGGGGGTATTTTTTGTACCACCCGCAAGGCCCGCCGCCAGGGGCACCGCATCTGGGATGCTACTTCGCGGCGGCTGCTTTGGGCCCTGGCCATTCCGCTGGCTACAGGCGGTTGTTTTTGCCTGGCGCTGTTGTACTGGGATTTGCCCGGCCTGGTGCCGCCGGCCACCCTGGTTTTTTACGGCCTGGCCCTGATCAATGGCAGCAAATTTACCTTGCGTGACGTGGAATTTCTGGGATTATCCGAGATTGCGCTCGGATTATCGGGGATGTTTTACCTCGGCACCGGACTGGAACTCTGGGCTTTCGGGTTCGGCGTACTGCATATTTTGTACGGCGCCTGGATGTATTGGAAATATGAGGGCCAGTAATCAACCGTTTGGCAGATGAAAGATTTTATTACTCAACTCAATCCTGCATTTGATCACCGGAACCGCCTGGGCATCATGTCCATTCTGGTGGTCAACGATTGGGTGGAGTACAATACCCTGAAAGAACTGCTCAACCTCACCGACGGCAACCTCGCCAGCCACCTGAAAGCGCTGGAAAGCAGCGAATATATCAGGGTGCACAAGCAATTTGTCGGCCGGAAACCACAAACCACCTACGGCGTAACGGACAAGGGCAAAGAAGCGTTCAAGGCGCACCTCGATACCCTGGAAGCCATTCTGACCATTGCCCGCGAGGGCGAAGACAGCTAACGTCCTTCTTTTTCCAACAACTATCCTGCTCCACCTATGATCCGCGCGCACTTTCGCGACCGCCGTCAGTTCAACCTTTTTGGACTGCTGGTCATGGCTACCGCCCTCAACGCCTTGCTGCTGCTGGGCCGGGCTGCATTGGTCAACTATAAAACCCACCCGGCCCATTCGTTGGCCTGGCCCGAAATCCAGGGCCTGTTCGGTCTGGCATTCGGCTTTCTGGGCTGGAATTTATTCCTCGCCTGGGTTCCGTACCTGGCTGCGTTGCGTTTTGAGCGCAGCGGGAGCCGGCTGCGCTGGGCTTGGTTTCTGCTTTGGTTGTTGTTTTTGCCCAATGCGCCCTATATCGTCACCGATTTCATCCACTTGCACCACCGGCCACCGGTGCCGGTTTGGTACGACATGGTGATGCTCTTTTCATTTGCCAGCACCGGCCTGATGCTGGGCCTGTTGTCGCTCTACGAAATTCGCCTGGCCTTGGGCCGGCAGTGGAGCCGGCTATTCACCGAGAGCATCATGTGTGCCGCCATTGGTCTGGCCGGATTTGGCGTATGGCTGGGTCGTTTTCAGCGCTGGAACTCCTGGGATGTATTTTCCAACCCGGCCGGCCTGTTGCGCGACTTGCTGCACACCGTGACGCAACGGCACGAACTGATCGACGCGCTGGGCGTGAGCGGACTCATCGGCGCCATGTTGCTGATGGGCTATGCGATGTTGTCAGTAATGTTGTCGGGCGGGCGAAGCAATTGCTGATTACTTTCCGGACTTGTTCAGCCCCCCTAAAAAGGGCACAAACCGGAACGCATCCAGCATTTCTTCCTGATATGTCGCAGCAGAAGTCCGGACGATCCGGTACATGTATTGCACCTCCTCTCCTACCGGAATGGCCAGAATACCTCCTACAGCCAGTTGATTTTTTAAATCTTCGGGCACCACAGGGGCGCCGGCGGTCACGATGATTTTATCGTAGGGGGCGTATTCCGGCAGGCCTTTGGTGCCGTCGCGAAAAAAACACCGCACGCTGGAAAAGCCGATGTCCGACAGCAGTGCGCGGGCCTGTTCATAGAGGGCCTCCTGGCGTTCGACCGTAAAAACACGGGCGCCCAGCGCGGCCAGGATGGCCGCCTGATACCCTGATCCGGTACCGATTTCCAGTACCCGGTCGCCCCGGCGGACCTTGAGCAAGGCCGTCATGTAGGCAACCGTGTAGGGCTGCGAGATGGTTTGTTCGTTGCCGATCGGAAAAGGTTTGTCTTCGTAGGCGTGTTCCTCAAATGCCTTGTCCAGGAAAAAATGGCGGGGCACGGCGTTTATGGCGGCCAAAACGGCTTCATCCTCGATGCCCCTGTGGCGCAGCGCGTCTACCAGGCGCTTGCGCAAGCCCTTATGGCGGTAAGTATCAGTCACAATGTTCTGCGTTTGACGGCTTCTGCTGGAGACACTCAGGAGGGAAGCCATATTTTTTTTGAAAGCACGCAAAAGTACGCCACCGTTCCGATATTTTTGCCCGAGCACTGTGGGGCGCTGCGCTGCAAGGCGAAAGGTAAAAGGTAACCCGCAAAAGAGGGGCCTGCGTTTCCACCAGATCTTTTTAACACCCTTGGCCGGGCTGATTTAAACTCAACATTGAACGAATGGCAACACCAATCAAATTCGGAACCGATGGCTGGCGTGCCATCATTGCAGACGATTACACGGTAGACAACGTCATGCGCGTGGCAGAAGCCACGGCCCTCTACATGAAAAAACACAAGATGAAAAGCGCCGTTATCGGGTACGATTGCCGGTTTGGCGGCCTGCTTTTCACTGAAACCACTGCCCGCGTACTGGGCGCCTATGGTATCAAATGCCACGTGAGCACCAGTTTCGTTTCGACGCCTATGGTGTCGCTGGGGGTGGTGAAAACCAAGAGCCAGATTGGCGTCGTGATTACGGCCAGCCACAACCCGCCTTCCTACAACGGCTTTAAACTCAAAGCGCATTACGGCGGTCCCATGGTGCCATCGGGTATTGCCGAAGTGGAAGCCCTTATTCCGGATGTGTGTTCGCTGAACACCTTGCCCACCGTCCGCGAACTGGTGGCCAAAAAACTGATCGTCGATGCCGATCTGGAAACCATGTACCTGCGCCACGTCCGGAAAAATTTCGACATGAAGGCCATCAAACAAAATGCCGGCCGCATTGCCTACGATGCCATGTACGGCGCCGGGCAGAGTGCCGTGCGCAAATTGCTGCCCCGCTCGGTCTTTTTGCACTGCGACCTGAATCCCGGCATGCACGGCCAGGCCCCGGAACCCATCCACCGCAACCTGCAATTGCTGAGCGATACGATCAAAAAGAATCCCAAAATCACGGGCGGCCTGGCCAACGACGGCGATGCCGACCGCATCGGGATGTACGACGAAGACGGCAATTTTGTAGACAGCCACCACCTCCTGCTGATCCTGTTGCTGTACCTCTACAAGTACAAAAACATGCGCGGCAAAGTGGTTTTCACCTTCTCCGTGACGGATAAATTGAAAAAAATGGCCGAAAAATTTGGCCTGCCGTACGAAATCACCAAAGTCGGCTTCAAGTATATCGCCGAAATCATGACCCAGGAGGATGTCCTCGTGGGCGGCGAAGAGTCCGGCGGCCTGGCTGTAAAAGGCCATATCCCGGAGCGCGACGGCATTTGGATGGGCTTGCTGGTGTTTGAATTTATGGCTAAAACCGGCAAAACGGTCAAAGGCTTGGTGCAAGAAGTGTACGACGAAGTTGGCGCTTTTGCCTTTGAACGCGACGACCTGCACATCACCGAGGCGCAAAAACAAGCCGTGATCGCCGCCTGCCAGGCCCGCAGTTACAAGGCTTTCGGCGACTACAAGATCCAGGGCATGGAAGACCTCGACGGTTGGAAATTCCTGCTGGGCAATGAAAAATGGGTCATGATCCGCGCCTCCGGCACCGAGCCGGTGCTGCGGGTGTATGCCCAAAGCGGCAGCCTGGCGGAATGCCGCCAGATGCTGGATGCCACCCGTGCTGCTATTTTGTAACGCGAATTTTTAATTCGCGTATGCTACATCGGGTGTGTCGATTCATGCCCGACGTAGCGTACGCGAATTGAAAATTCGCGTTACAATTGTTTAAAGACAGCCTGTTCGCTGTCCCACTTTTTCATTTTTTTATAAAAAACAACCAAGTCCGGATAATGCTCCGGCGCCACGGTGCCGGCCCTCAGCACCAGGTGGCGGCTATACTGCAACACGCCGTTCTGAAAAGAAACCGAGCGCTGGTAGCGGCCAAAAACGGTCTGCGATTCCACGTCGGCAGGCAACGACTCGGGCAACCAACCCGCCGGCACCGTCACGGTCAGTTTGGCCACGTAGGTGTGCCCAAAGCGCCGAAACACCGGCGACACCCGGGCTGAATCGGCAGGATACAGCGTCGACCAGGGTTGAAAAAAGTTGGGCTGAAAATACAGGCGCTGGGCGGTTCTGGTACACCAAAGGGCACTGCTCGCTTCCATGCTGGCCTGCCCCACTGGAAGTCCCGTAAGCATACTGTCCAATTGAAGGGTAAAGGTCTGGATTTGGCCGCCTTTCAGGTTGAAATAGCGTTCCACCCATTTCCGCTGGTCCTGCTGATCCGTTTCCCGGGCCGCCCGTTCGAAACCTTCATCTTCAATGGCCAGGCCCTTGAAGCCCGCGTACCACTGAATCCGGGACGCCTCTTTGCCCGCCGGAACCTGGATCTGTACGGAATCCGTTCGAACATTATCTGCCTCGGCCGGCGCCGGCAACTGCACGAAGTGACCGTGCTCCTGATCGATCATCAAGGCCCGTCGGCCGCCAGTAAACGTGCCCAGGTACCCAAATGGACAGGTCTGCGAGGTGCATTCCAGGAAAATCGTATCGCGGGTATAGGTCGGAACGGTGAGGATGACATGGTTAAACGATTGGGAGGCAAAAGCAGGGTCCAGTTCTACCGGATCGTTGCCCGCATACACAAGGGTGTAGTAGGCCTCAATCCCAACCGCCCGAAGCAAACTGCAGGTATACCAGGAAAGCGCCTTGCAATCGCCGTATTTCTTGAGGTGTACAAAATTTGGATCAAAGGGCTTCCAGCCGCCAATCCCGAGTTGGACGCTGATGTAGCGGGTGTTGTTTTGCACATATCGGTACACCGTCCTGATTTTATCCAACTCGGACTGCCCTTGTGTGCGCCGTCGGATATCGGACACGACATCGGCGGCCAGAGGCGGCAAGGAGGATAACATTTGATGCGTCCAACGGGCAAATCCATCCCAGGAGCGAAAAGAGCCTGAAAATCCGCTGATCTCAAAATCCTGTGCATGGAGCCGAACAAAGGGGGCCTGGTGCAAAATGGATAGATTCAGTGGTTCATCGGCGATGGCTTTCAGGTGTTGAAATGTCCAGGTATAATGTTGTGTGCCGTTTTTGCCTTTGGCAATTACCGGTTCCGGGCTGCGCTCCGGTTTGTACAACAAAGAATTCCCCTCCGGCACTTGCACGGTGCAGCGGGAGCGCTCTACAGCCGTGTAAAAATTTGGTTGCGGGTAGTAATCCGGGCAAAAAAACGCGCTTTTAGCGCGGTATGTATATTCCAGTTCAAACGTGAAAGGCAGGGAATGGCCCCGGAGGTCGAGCAGTAAATACCGGAGGTCGTCGGCCAGGGTGAGCGCATCGAGGTATGATAAATCCTGAAACCCTTTTTTGTCATAGGATTTCTCCAACGCCCCGGCAGCGTTGTACACCTGGCAGCGGAGATCGCGGAGCGTATTGAACTGATCGTACGGCAAAAGGATACGGGCCACCTCCTCGGCGCTTTTATCCAAAATGGTAATGACCTGGCGGTGGCGGGTTTCCAGCGCGGAAGCGGAGGAAATTTCGAGATCAAGCGCATGGTCGCGCACAACGACCATGGCGCCAACACGCAATTCGGCCGGTATCAAATCTGCGGCGAAGGGGAGTGACAGTTGGCCAAAAAGGGATGCGCTACTACCCAGCAGGCAGCAGCAAAGGGCACAAGCCCGCCAGGCAAGGGATGTTGGAGAGGGCATACGGACAGAAGTAAAAAGGTGCAATCCTGATACGCGGGTGAGGCTGAGGTTTGTTGCTCAGTTAGGTTTGTCGAATTCGAGCAATCAGAGTTGCTTCAGCACGAGCATTTCCTGGTTTTTTTGAACGATCAAGTCAAAGAACTTGCGCAGATCGGCATATTCTTCCGATATGAAAAAGACCCGTTTCATTTGAAGTTTTGATACCACCACAATTTCATTGCCTTCGGCGGCACAGCGGTAATGAAACGACAGGTCTTTTTTGTCGCCAAAAACAACGATCTGGTCGGCAGGTTTTTCTGCCAGGGTATAGCCCTCGGGCACCGTCAGGGTTAGCACGTAGTTGAACCCGGCAGCAAAGGTAAAATCCAGCGGCCACTGCCGGGATTCGGCCTGTAAGAGGTTTTCGGTAAAAATGCCGCCGATCACGGGTTTGAGGTACAACAGTGGTCCGGCTTCTTTCTCCTGGCTGATCTGTACCTCTACCGCCGTCGAAAACGGATCGGCTACGCGGGTAAACTTCGGTTCGGCGGGGTTCCATTCGTTCAGGTCCGAAAGCAGTTCTGCGACGTGGGCTTTTTCGCCCTCCCGGCTTACCGTTTGTTGGGCCACCACTGCCGCATAACCGGTATTTTTAAACACCGCGCTGCCTGTCCATTGTTCATTTTCATACCTTAGTTTGACCAAGGTGTTGCGCCCTCCCTGTGCGCCATCCTGCAGGGGCAAAAAGCCCGACCGGTCCTTGCTGACCCGCCAGCCCTGGCCGTTCAGGCACTTCAGGGGTAGGAAGCCCAGAGGTAAATCCAGGGTTACTGCGTCGAGCAGCAAGGATTTGTCCGCGATATCGACCGCTACCAGGACATAGTTGAATTTACGCAGGTTGGGATATACCGGGTGTGGCCGGCCATAGTCCCGGGTGCCCAGGATGACGGGGTCGGCCTGGAGTCCGGCCGCCCGAAGCAACGCAACGGCCAGCAGGTTGATTTCCGCCACAGACCCCTTGCCGGATTGATACACTTTTGCGGTGGATTGCCGCGCAAAAAGACCATGGCGCTCATCCCATTTTATGTGCTCCTTCAGGTGGGCCAGGATAGCCTCCGCCTTGGCCCTGGGCTCGGTGATGCTGCCGGCAATTTGGCCTGCCAAATCCTTTTCAAAACGACCCGGATCGGCGTATTTCCCAAAATCTTCATCCTCCAGCAGGGTATTGTTAAACCGGGAGTACGAAGACATGACCTCCTGCGCGGCCGTGCCCGGGATCTCCATCCGAAGCAATTGAAACTCCATGTGCGCGGCATAATCCTTCTCTGCCCCCATAAACGGCTCCGCCCGAAAGGAAGCCGTATTTTTCATGACCCAGCGGTTCTGGTTGCAATTCTCCGTGAAACTTACCCGTTCCGTCCGGCCATCCGGGCTATCAATGTATCCCTGGTAATCCCGCCGGACGATTACCGGCTCGGCAGATTCCAGTTCCTGCATACCGTGAAAAACGCGTTGGTAAATCAAAAACTGGGGCATAATCATCCGGTATTCGCTGTACAAACTGGGGATATTTTCCTGGAAATACCAGCCTTCCAGGTTGGCGATGTCGCGGCTGACAAACGAATACTGGTATTCGATGACACAGCCCTCGCGGGCCCCCGGGATGGCAAATTTCAATTCCTTGACCCCAAACCCTACTTCTGTGGTGTGAATATCCTTCGACGACAGTTCGATGGTCTGGGCCACCCCGTTTGCCAGATAGTGGCACATCGCTTTTACCTCGCGTATCTTTTCATAGTCGCCCGATTTGCCGGCATAGTAATACACCTGCACATTGGCCTGTTCCAAGCCGGATTTGGTCAAAATTTTGATGCGCTTGTGGCGTTTCAGTTCGTAGGCAAAGCCTTTGGAGCCCTCGATGGCAAATTCCGATTCTCCGTAGTCGCACAAGACCATAGCGGCGGCCCCGGGCTCGAAGGCGCAATCGGTGCGTTGCAGATCCGTGAGTTCTACTTTGCCGTACTTGATGGGAGGTTTTTGAGCTTGAACAGCAAGGGCTGCTATCCAAAACAGGATACACAGGGGCACAACGGCCTTGGAGCAATACATGAGGCTGAATTTGGGTAAACGTTGAGATTTTACGCTCTAATTTAGCGCCTCAGCCGCCAAACTTCCAACCAGCCTTTGCAATTTAACAAGTCGGGTAAGTGAATTTGCATTAGTCAATTCGCGTACGCAGTGTCGGGTGTGTCGATTCACACCCGACGTAGTGTACGCGAATTGAAAATTCGCGTTACAGATTCAGCAGCAGCGAGACCGGATCTTCGATCAGGTTTTTCACTTTCACCAGAAACGTAACCGAAGTAGCCCCGTCGATGATCCGGTGGTCGTAACTGAGTGCCAGGTACATCATCGGGCGGATTTTGACTTCTCCGTCGACGGCAATCGGCCGTTCTTTGATGGCATGCATGCCGAGGATGGCGCTTTGCGGCTCGTTGATGATGGGCGTGCTCATCAGGCTGCCGAAAATGCCGCCGTTGGTGATGGTGAAGGTGCCTCCCGACATTTCTTCCAGCGACAATTTGCCATCGCGGGCTTTGCCCGACAAATCTTTGAGCGCGGCTTCGATCTCGTGAAACCCGAGGCTTTCCACGTTGCGGATGGGCGGCACCACCAGTCCATTGGGGGTACTGATGGCGATACTGATGTCGGCATAGTCGTGGTACACCACGTCGTCGCCGTCGATAAAGGCATTCACTTCGGGCATTTCCAGCAGCACCTTGGCGCAAGCCTTGGCGAAGATGGACATGAAGCCGAGTTTGATGCCGTATTTTTTCACGAAGGCTTCCTGGTATTTTTCGCGCAGGGCCATTACGGCGCTCATGTCCACCTCATTGAAGGTGGTGAGCATGGCTGTGTTGTTTTTTGCGCTGACGAGGCGTTTGGCGATGGTGCGGCGCATCCGGCTCAGGCGTTCGCGGCGGTCTTCGCGGGAGAAATCAGCGCGGGGGGCCGGGGCGGGGGCAGCCGGAGCGGGTTTGGGCGCCGGGGCCGGTGTGGCAGGAGGCGCTTCCGGGGTTTTTGCTTTCTGGTCGACGGCCTTGAGGGCATCTTCCTTGGTGATGCGGCCGTCTTTGCCGCTGCCATTGACGTCGCTGGGCGACACGCCGCCTTCTTCCAGGATTTTTCCGGCGGCTGGCGAGGGGTGTCCGCTGGCATAGCCACCGGCGGTGGCGGGCGCCGGGGCGGCTGGGGCAGCGGCGCTGGGGCTGTTGCCGGTGGCACTGGCTGCTGCTGCAGTATCGATTTTGGCAAACAAGGCGCCTACTTCCAGGTCCTGGCCTTCTTCGGCGACCCAGATGAGGGTGCCGGCCGAATCGGAGGAGAGTTCCTGGTTGGCTTTTTCAGTTTCGATTTCACAAAGCGGGTCGTCCATGGCAACTACCGAACCGTTGGGTTTGAGCCATTTGGAAAACGTTACGCTGGAGATGGATTCTCCCAGGTTTGGGATTTTTAATTCAACAACCGCCATAGCAAGGAATATAAGTCAATGTTTAAGTATGGAGTGGGTCTGTACGACAGGGCGCCGCAAAAGTAGCTGTTTCTACAGAAATAACCGGCAAGAGGAATGCCGCTTGGCGGTATTAGTCGTCGCGCAATTTGTCGAGCAATTCGTTCAGGAGCCGGGCTTCTGCGTCTTCCAGGGGGCCACGGTGGGGGCTGTTGGACACCCAGGCTTGTTCAATTTGTTCGAGCAGGCGCAGCCCTTCGGGCGTCAGGGCCACGGGGCGTTCGCGGCGGTCGTGCGTCGACTGCCGGCGTTGCAGCAGGCCTTTGGCTTCGAGCCGGTCGATGATCCGGGTGGTATTGGAGTTCGGTTCCAGCATCCGGCAGGTAATTTCTTTGGCCAGGATGCCGCAATCTTGCTGCCCCCGAACGATTCGCAAGACGTTGAACTGCTCATGGGTGATACCGAAGGGTTTCAGGCTGGCTGAAATACGCGTCCGCAACCAGGTGGCGGAGAAAATGACGTTGATATGGGCCTTCTGGAGTTCACTTTGAAATTTGGATGTTTTGATTTCCTCTTCCAAACGCATAAATCGGGTCTTAGGCAACGAGTAAAAGCCATGCAGGCATGGTGTGGTGGTACAAGGAGGCAATATCTGCTTAGTTTTTCAGGTAATCAAAACGGAACAACAAGCCCTCTCCTTTTTTGCCTTCGCTGCTCAGGTACAAATTGCCGGCCGGATCAAACGAAATGCCTTCCGGCTGGGGCAATATCTTTTTATCAAGCCGGGCAGCATACAAGATTTTACCGGTGGCATAATCCAACACAACGAGGCGTTTCAGGGAGGACGAAATAACGTAAAGATCGCCTGTCAGGGGATGCATGGCAATACCCGAAGGGCTGAAAAAATGGGCTTTGTCTTCGGGGCCGGCGGCCACCCGGGCATTGACGTCCAGTGGGTCGATGGTAAAAACAGGCTGGGCGCTCAATTGTTTGGACTTCAAATCAAAGGCATAAATTTTTCGCAGGTACGCGCTGTCCGGATTGCCTTTGCAAGCGACGAGCAGGGCGTTTGTACGGATATCGTAGCCAAGGCCTTCCACATCGTCTTCTTTATCCAGTGCCGTTTCGTATTCCTTTATTTTAGGTCGCCCCTGGTTTTCCCAGCGATCAACTTCATAAATATCGCCATTGCTTTTTACGGCATACAAACAGCGGCCTACCTTTTCCACGCCTTCAAAATCGCCTTTGTCGCGAAACAACACGCGCTGCAAAATGGCTCCGCCACCATTGCCATCGACAAAGAAGATTTCGCCCTTTTCATCGGCAATGGTACAAAACACACCGGGCACATCGGTGGCGCTCAGGCCGGAAATCTCCTTGAGTTCTTCACTGACCAGGTTGATGATCACCGAGGGGCTGTTCAGTTGGTACGGAATACTGTCCCGGACAGGCGGCGGTGTAGAAATGGGTGGGGCGGCGATAGAGAGCGCCGCTGAAACGACAATAGAGAGCGGTAAAACCATAGAAGAGGATATATTGGATAGGCAAAAAAGAGGGTGTTCAAAAACAGCAGCCACACCCGCCATTGAACTGCCAGGTGTGGCATCTATTTTTGAACACCCCCAAAAAAACGACGCTTTAGTGGAGAAATTACCTTTTTCTCCTAAAAAGACGCAAACTTTACTCTTCGGAGAACACTTCTATTTCGTGTGTTTTCACCACTAAGTCCGTGAATTTACCTTTAAAACGCGTAGCCCGTACGATGTGGTTGTCGATCCAATGGTAATTGCCACCGCGGGGTTTACCAAAGATTATACCGTGGTATTTGAATCCGTGTTTGGTCAGCCAGGCTTCCGTCACTTCGCGGTGCGCTTCCGTACGGCTGGTAAAAAAGTAGATAACATGCCCTTCGTCAAACCACTTATTCAACATCGACAAGGCGTCCGGATAAGGCAAAACGGTCACCATTCGCTCAGGCTCCTCGTTTGGAACATCGTCGCAAATCGTGCCGTCGATATCGATCAAAAAATTACGGATGTTTTCGGGGAGCACCGGGCTGATGCGTTCACCCTTTTCATTAAAAATTTCCCGAAGGCCCGTTTCGGCCTGCACCTGAATATCCATGATGGTGTGAATTTTACGCAAAGGTAAGGACCTATTGCCCTTCTTTTGCCTTTTGACGTCATTTTTGTCGGGCCCGTCACTTTTACTCGCTCCACAGCGGCCATTTTCAGGACAATTCCTGCCACTCAGGGACAAAATACGCCAATTGGGGCCGTGTAGGGCAAATCTGGTAGATTAAGCCATTTCAAAAATGAAAATTGGCCCTTGACAAACGGAAAAAGAACTTGTTTTGCATGAAAATCAGGTAGACTCAAAACTTATGCCACAGCGCGCGGCACCCGGCGCCGCTCCTGCAAAAGGCTGATGTTCCTGCATTTGCCATGAACGATTTTGACACGCAAACCGGTACGGATCTCGCTGTTGCCGCGCATTGGCTCGAAGCCGGCGCCTGCGTCGCCATACCCACCGAAACGGTATATGGCCTGGCCGCCAACGCGCTCGACCCGGGCGCTGTGGTCCGGATTTTTACGGTCAAAAACCGGCCGGCTTTCGATCCGCTCATCGTCCATGTGCCCGGCATAGAGGCCGTCGAACGCTACGCCACCGATTTCCCGGCGCACCTGCGCGCGTTGGCTGAGCGTTTTTGGCCGGGCCCGCTGACGCTGCTCTTGCCCCGGCGCGCTGTCATTCCGGACCTGGTGACTTCCGGGCTCCCGCGGGTAGCCCTCCGGGCGCCAGCCCACCCGGTGGCTCGGCAATTGCTCAGCCGACTGGCCTTCCCGCTGGCCGCGCCTAGCGCCAATCCCTTTGGGTACATCAGCCCGACTACCGCCCGGCATGTATTCGACCAGTTGCAGGGCAAAATTCCGTACATCCTCGATGGCGGCCCCTGCGCCATAGGTGTGGAAAGCACGATCGTGGGCTTCGAAGCCGGCCAAACCACCGTGTATCGCCTGGGCGGCCTGGCCGTGGAGGCACTGGAAGCCGTGGTGGGCCCGGTATCCATCCAACTCAACCAAAGCAGCAACCCCGCTGCGCCGGGCATGCTGAAAACACACTATGCCCCGCGAAAAACATTGATACTGGGCGACATACGCGCCAACCTGGCGCGTATCGGTGGGAAAAAAGCCGGAATTTTGAGTTTTACCCCCATGCCTGGCCTGCCGCCGGAATGGCCGCAGGTGGCCTTGTCCGCCACTGGCAACCTGGCAGAAGCGGCGCAACACCTCTTTGCAGCGTTACGCCACCTGGATCAACTGGACATCGACCTGATCCTGGCCGAAACCTGCCCCGAAGAAGGCCTGGGACGCGCCATCAACGACCGCCTGCGCCGTGCGGCAGCCCCTGACGATGAGTAGCGGCGTTCTAGCAGCAAGCATCCAATTTGTCATCAAATTAACCCTTTTGTTTTTCACCTAACTTTTTCAACTATGCAAATACGCCAATCGCTCCGACACCTCCGTCTGGTCGGGTTGTTCCTGCTCGCCGGCTGCGGCCTTCTCAGCGCCCAAACAGCGCTTCGCCTGCCCGCCGGCGTCCAAAAAATAACCTCCGTGGAGGGCATTACCGAGTACAGCCTGCCCAATGGTCTGCGCGTGCTACTCTTCCCTGATCCCTCCAAACCCATTATCACCGTCAATATCACCTACAAAGTAGGCTCCCGCCACGAAAACTACGGCGAAACCGGCATGGCCCACCTGCTCGAACACCTGGTGTTCAAAGGCACCCCCCGGCACTCCAATATCCCGCAGGAACTGACCGAGCACGGCGCCCGCCCCAACGGCACGACCTGGCTCGACCGTACCAACTACTACGAAACCTTCGATGCCACCGAAGAAAACCTGCGCTGGGCCCTCGACCTCGAAAGCGACCGGATGATCAATTCCTATATCGCTAAAAAAGACCTCGACAGCGAGTTCTCTGTGGTGCGCAACGAATACGAACGCGGCGAAAACAGCCCCGGCGCCGTGCTCAACAAGCGCATGGTGGCAGCCGTGTACCAATGGCACAACTACGGCCACAGCACCATCGGCGAAAAATCAGACATCGAACTGGCGCCCATCGAACGCCTGCAAGCCTTCTACCACCATTATTACCAGCCCGACAACGCCGTACTGGTCGTAGCCGGCAAAATCGACGAGCAAAAAACCCTGGACCTCGTCAACGAATATTTCAGCCCCATTCCCAAACCCACCCGCCAACTCATCACCACCTACACCAAAGAGCCAACGCAGGACGGCGAACGCCGGGTCGAACTGCGCCGCACCGGCGATGTCCAGTTGTTTTCCTGCATGTTCCGCACCCCCTCCGGCGCCCACTCCGACTACGCGGCGCTGTCCGTGCTGGCCAACCTGCTCACCGACGAACCCACCGGACGCCTGTACAAAGCCCTCGTAGAAGGCAAAAAAGCAGTATCGGTCTTTGGCGGCGCATCGGGCTATGCCGAAGGCGGCACTACCGGTTTCACCACCGACCTGCGCCAGGAGCAATCACTCGAAGACGCCAAGACAGCCATGCTCAGCGTACTCGACGGCCTGAAAGACAACCCGGCCACGGCCGATGAAGTGGAAAAAGCCAAAAACCGCATCCTCAAAAACTGGGAACTCGGCTTCAAACAATCCGATCGGATCGGCCTGAGCCTGAGCAACTACATCGGTACCGGCGACTGGCGTTTGGCCTTCCTGTACCGCGATATGGTGGAAAAAGTAAGCGCCGACGATGTGTCGCGCGTGGCCCTGCGCTACTTCAAACCCGCCAACCGCACCATCGGCTTTTTTATTCCGGAAAAAAATCCGGACCGCGCCGAAATTCCGGACGCGCCCAACCTCGACGAACTGCTCAAGGACTACAAAGGCAAGGCTGCTATTGCACAGGGCGAAGACTTCGACCCCTCGCCGGCTAACATCGAAAAACGCACCACGCGCGGCAAATTGGCCAACGGCATGGAATACGCGCTTTTGTCGAAAGAAAACCGGGGCGACGGCGTCAATGCCACCTTCACGCTGCGCTTTGGCACCCTGGAAAGCCTGAAAGGCAAGTCGGTCATCGGCGATTTCGCCGCCAGCCTGCTCAACAAAGGTACCACAGCACACACGCATGCCGAACTCAACGAAGCCCAGGACAAGATCAAATCGCGGGTACAGATCTTTGGCGGCGCCACCTCGGTCAATGTGAGCATCGAAAGCGACCGCGCCCACCTGGCCGACGCCATCCGCCTGGCCGGCGAAATGCTGCGCCAGCCGACTTTCCCGGCCGATGAATTTGAAAAATACAAACAGGAATATCTGGCCGCGCTGGAAGAACAAAAAACCGATCCCAATGCGCTGGCCAACAATGTGTTCAGCCGGGTCAGCGACCCCGAATACCCGAAAGACGACCCGCGCTACACCATGACGTTCGAAGAAGAAGCCGCCGCCGTGAAGGCCGTGACCCTCGAACAGGTGAAGGAATTTTACAAAAAATTCTACGGCGCCAGCAACGCTACTGGCGCCGTGGTTGGCGACTTTGAACAGGCGGCCATCGAAAAAACGCTGCGCGAAACCCTGGGCGACTGGAAAAGTCCCGCAAAATACGAGCGCATCGCCGACGACTACCGGCCGGTGCCCGTGCGCAACGAACAAATCCTGACGCCCGACAAATCGAACGCTGTGTACCTGGCCGGCTTCGGCTTCCCCATGCGCAACGACGACCCCGAGTACCCGGCCCTTGCGCTGGGCGGCCAAATCCTGGGCGGCGGCTTCCTCAACTCGCGCCTGGCTACCCGGATTCGCCAAAAAGACGGCTTGAGCTACACCGTGCGCGGCAGTTTTGCCGCCAGCCCGCTGGATAAAAATGCCAGTTTCAACGGTTTCATGATCTACAACCCGGAAAACCTGGCCAAACTGGAAGTGGCCTTCCGCGAAGAGATCGAACGCGCCGCCAAAGACGGCTTTACCGCCGAAGAACTGGAAAGCGCCAAATCGGGCTGGTTGAAATCACGCAAAGTGAACCGCTCCTCGGACGCCGGCCTGGCCGGCACACTGAGTTCCTACCTGTTCATGGACCGCGACCTGAACTGGGACGCGCAGTTTGAGAAAAATGTAGAGAACCTGAGCCTCGAACAGCTCAAC
>JADLDL010000014.1 GCA_020846655.1 Saprospiraceae bacterium
ACGCGAGTTTGTAGGCGCTGTCCTGGCTGGCGCGTTTTTGCCAGCCCTCCACCAATTGGCGAAAACTGTGCATCGACTTGCGGGCGCGGTCCGGCACATCGGCAAACAACATGGCGTCCCAGAGCGTGATGTTGTGTTCGCCGGAGTATTGGCTGACCTTGTCGATGGTAGCCGTGCTGATGCCTCGGGCGGGGTAGTTGATTACCCGGCGCAGCGCTTCTTCGTCGTTGGGGTTGACCGACAGGCGCAGGTAGGCGACGATGTCTTTCACCTCTTTCCGCTGGTAAAACGACAGGCCGCCGAACACGCGGTAGGGCAGGTTGAGCCGACGCAGGTGTTCCTCAAATTTTCGGCTTTGGGCGTTGGTACGGTACAGGATAGCGATATCCAAGTTGTGCAGGTGTTGGCGGTGTTTCTGCTCGAGGATCAGGTCGGCCACACGGCGGCCTTCCTCGTCGTCGGTCACACATTTCACCAGTTTGATCTTGTGCCGGTCGTCTTTTTCGGTCCAGATGGTTTTCATCAACTGGCGGCGGTTGTAGGAGATCACTTCGTTGGCGGCCGCCACGATATGGTGTGTGCTGCGGTAGTTTTGTTCGAGTTTGAAGGTATGGAGTTGGGGGTAGTCTTTTTCGAAATCGAGAATGTTGTCGATCGTGGCGCCCCGGAAGGCGTAGATGCTCTGGGCATCGTCGCCCACGATGAAAATATTCTCCGGGCTGCCCTCGAATTTGACGAGGCGGCGCAGGATGGCGTACTGCAAAAAGTTGGTGTCCTGAAACTCGTCGACGTGGATGTAGCGGAACTTGCGCTGGTATTTTTCCAGGATATCGGCATGGTCGCGCAGGAGGCGGAAGAGTTGCAGCAGCAGGTCGTCGAAGTCCATAGCACCCGAGCGTTGGCAGCGGGCGGCGTATTTTTCGTAAATATCGACGATGTAGGGGCGTTTGGCCTGGCGGTCTTCCTGCATCATGTCGGCTTTGCCGCGATAGGCTTTGGGGGTAATGAGGTTGCTTTTGGCCAGGGAGATGCGCGAGCGGATGGCGCCGGCGCTGTAGGTCTGCGGGTCGAGGTTCATTTCCTTGATGATGGCCCGCAGGAGGCTGGTGGTATCGTCGGTGTCGTAGATGGAAAAATTGGCAGGGAAACCGATTTTAGGGGCTTCCTGGCGCAAAATGCGCGCAAAAATCGAGTGAAAGGTGCCGGCCCACACTTGTTGGGCCTTGGGCCCCACCACCTTTTCGATTCGCTCTTTCATTTCGCGCGCCGCTTTGTTGGTAAACGTGAGCGTCAGGATTTGCCAGGGCGGCACGCCTTGTTCCAGCAGGTTGGCGATGCGGTAGGTCAGCACCCGGGTTTTGCCCGAGCCGGGACCGGCGATCACCAGCACCGGCCCTTCGGTGGTGGTCACGGCGGCGCGTTGCACGGGGTTGAGTTCGTCCAGATAGTGTGCCATAAGCGGAGTAGTTGACGGATGCTGGGTTGGTCCGGCGGTTTCAGGGGGTGGCGTTGTGCAAAAGTAGAAAGTTTGCGCTGGCGATTATATTTTTAAATAAAATGTTTTGATTTAAAAAACAAAACATTTTATTTTTGTGCAGCCAGAATTACGATTTGACCCATGCGAGACGATGTTTTCGGTTACACACGACCAATTGTGGAAAGCGATCCTGGAGGATCTGTTTGATGATTTTTTACGCTGGTTTTATACCGGGTATGTACATCAAATTGATTTTGAGCGTCCATTTGAATTTTTGGACCAGGAGTTGTTGAAAATTTTTCCAGAATCCCAGATTACCAACCGTTTTGTAGACAAATTGGTGAAAGTTTGGTTGCGAGACGGGACAGACAGCTGGTTTTTATTGCATGTGGAAGCCCAGTCCTATCCGGATCCAGACTTTGCCGGGCGCATGTATACGTATTATTACCGGCTTTGGGATCTGCACAAACAAAACATTACGGCATTAGCCATCTTTGCCGACGGGCAGCGGGGCTACAAGCCCGAGTTATTCCAGATGGATTTTATGGGCACCCGCCTGGAATACCGGTTTCAGACGTGTAAAATCATGGAATTGGATATCCGGGACCTGGAAGGCTCGGAAAATCCATTTGCCCTGGCCCTGGCAACCGCTTGGTATGGTATTCGGGCCAAAAAGCAGAACGACGCCGCGCGACTTACGTTCAAAATTCAACTGGTAAAAAACCTGCTCCGGCGCCAAATGCCAAGGGAGCGGATCCGGCGCTTGTTGGAATTCATTAAATATTACACGAAATTTGACCGCGAAGAACACTATCGCGACTTTGAAGAAATCATTCACCCAAATCGTGACAAAATGGGCATTATTGAATTAATTCAGGAAGAAGCCAAAAAATATTACGAAAAGGTTGGCCTGGAGGCTGGCCTGGAAGTTGGTTTGAAGAAAGGTTTGGAGAAAGGCCTGAAGAAAGGTTTGGAGGAAGGTCTGGAGAAAGGTTTGGAGAAAGGCCTGAAGAAAGGTTTGGAGGAAGGTTTGGAGAAAGGTTTGGAGAAAGGCTTGGAGGAAGGTCTGGAAAAAGGCAGAGAGGAAGGTCTGGAAAAAGGCAGAGAGGAAGTTCAAAAGGCCGTTATTGAAAAACTCATCCAAAAAGGCTTCACGGTTGAGCAAGTTGCCGAATTGCTGGACCTGCCGGTTACAGCGATTCAAAGAACCCTTGGACAGGTTGCTCCGCCTCCACCGGACGCTCCATAGGCTTGTTGTCAACACCTGCCAACAAAATTCAGCCTTATCTATTCCCTTCGCCAATCTAATTGTGCAGGCGAATCACCCAAGCCCAGACGCCGATGGAGCGGATCATGTATTTTTACCCCAAAAACAACATGACCTCTATCCTCTCCCGCTACGCTACCCTGCTGACCCACTATTGCCTGCGCGTATCGCCCGGCGACAAAGTTTTTATCAGCACCACCGGATTAGCCGAGCCCTTGGTCCGCGAAGTGTACCGCGAAGCCCTCACAGCCGGCGCTGCACTCGTGGAATGCGACCTTTCGTTTCGCGAACGCGAATTGATTTTCCTGGAAAATGCCACCCAACAGGCCCTGCAAACGCCGCCCACGCTGATGAGCCTGGCTATGGAAACTTTTGATTGTTACCTGGCCATCCGGGCGCCCTACAACCTCCGCGAGATGCAAAACGCCCCGGGCGATGCCGCCAAAATCCGCCAGGAGGCCCTCACCCCCAGCAACAAAGCCTATTTCGAGCGCACCGCCGACCGCCGCCTGCGCCGCAACCTCTGCCAATACCCCACCGACGCCGCCGCCCAGGAGGCCGGCATGAGCCTCAGCGAATACGAACATTTTGTATTTGGCGCCTGCAAACTCTACGAAGACGATCCGCAACAAGCCTGGCTCCAGGTTCGAGCCAACCAGCAGCGCATCGTCGACCACCTCAACGCCTGCACCACTGTACAATACCTCGCCGACGGTACCGACATCACCTTTTCCACCCAAGGCCGGACCTGGATGAACTCCGACGGCCAAACCAACATGCCCTCCGGCGAGGTGTACACCAGCCCCGTGGAAGACAGCGTCAGCGGCACGGTGCATTTTTCCTACCCCTGCCTCTACCAGGGCAACGAGGTGGAAGGCGTCACGCTGTGGGTCAAAGATGGTTTTATTGAAAAATGGGAGGCGCGCCGCGGACAGGATTTTCTCGACCGCGTGTTCCAGATCCCCGGCACCCGCCGTTTCGGCGAAGCCGCCATCGGCACCAACTACGACATCAACCGAATGACCAAAAATATCCTGTTCGATGAAAAAATAGGCGGCACCATCCACATGGCCATCGGCCAGAGTTACCTCCAAACCGGCGGCAAAAACGAATCCGCCGTACACTGGGATATGATCACCGATATGACCCGGGGCGGCGAAATCCGCGCCGACGGCGAAGTGATTTACCGGGATGGGCAGTTTTTGATATAAAAAAGGCCCTCGCGCATGTACTTGTAAATTGACCATTGGTCCTCGAACCTTGAACATTCCCTGCCATGCTTTTTCGCAGCCTTTTCCTCCTGCTCTTCGCCGCCCCACTGGCCGGCCAAACGGCCTTCAGCCTCTCGTCGCCCAATGAAGCCCTGCGCATCAGCATCGAAACTGTACCCGGACTCGCCTGGCGCCTCGACCTGCACGACCAAACCCTCCTTTTGCCCGCCAGCATCGACCTCCAACTGGAAGGCTTCGGCATCGACAAATCCGGGTTAAGTGGCACCCCAAGGGCCGAAACCCGCTCCGTACGCGAAACCCTGCGGCCCCAAGTACAGCAAAAAAGTGCCAGCATCGAAGAACGCTACAACGAACTGACCCTCACTTTCAACGGCAACCGGGGCATTATTTTCAGGGCCTACGACGAGGGCGTGGCCTACCGCTTTTTTACCCGTTACCCCGCCGGCGACCCGCTCCGGGTACTGCGTGAAACCTACTCCGTGCGCCTGGCAGATGCCGAAACCGTCTTTTTTCCGGAGGAAGAAAGTTTTTACTCCCACAACGAACGCCAATCTGTCCGATACAGCCCCGCCCAACTCAACGAGAGCAAACTGGCCAGCCTCCCCACCCTGCTCAGCAACCGCAGCGGCGTAAAAGTTCTGCTCACCGAAACCGACCTCCAAGACTACCCCGGCCTCTGGCTACGCGGCGCACAGGGCGGCAGCCTGCAAGGCGTTTTTCCAAACTACCCCAAATACACGCTGCAAACTTCAGATCGCGACATCAAAGTGACCGACCGGGAGCCCTTCCTCGCCCGCACCGGCCGCCAACGCCAGTACCCCTGGCGCCTGGTCCTCGTGGCTGAACACGACACCGATCTGTTGTACAACCAAATGCCCTGGCTCCTGGCCGAACCCAGCCGCCTGGCCGATGCCACTTGGGTCAAACCCGGCAAAGTCGCCTGGGACTGGTGGAATGCCCTCAACCTCGCCGGCGTCAATTTCCGCACGGGCATCAACACCGCCACCTACAAGTATTTCGTCGACTTTGCGGCTGAAAACGGGCTCGAATACATCGTCCTTGACGAGGGCTGGACCGATCCCGGCAATCTTCTCGCCATCCACCCCGACCTGGACATGGACGAACTGGCCGCCTACGCCCGCTCCAAATCGGTGGGCCTCATTCTTTGGGTGACCTGGGTATCCATCGACGCGCAGTTAGAAGCCCTGTTGCCCAACCTCAAAAAATGGGGCGCCAAGGGGCTAAAAATTGACTTCATGCAGCGCGACGACCAGCCGGCCGTCAATTTCTATTGGCGAATGGCCGAAAAAGCCGCCGCCCACCAATTGCTCCTCGATTTTCACGGCGCCCACAAGCCCGCCGGGCTCCAGCGCACCTGGCCCCAGGTACTGTCCTTCGAAGGGGTGTATGGCCTCGAAAACTCCAAGTGGGATACCGGCAAACGCATCGACCCCGAGCACAACGTCACCCTGCCGTTCATCCGCAATGTGGCCGGGCCGATGGATTACACCCCCGGGGCCATGCTCAATTACCAGCGCGCCGATTGGTGGCCAGCCTTCAACCGCCCCGCTTCACTCGGCACCCGTTGCCACGAACTGGCCAAATACGTTGTTTTTGAAAGCCCGCTGCAAATGCTGTCCGACAGCCCGACCAACTACCGGAAGGAGCCCGAGTGCCTGCGTTTTCTATCGGCTGTGCCCGCCACCTGGGCGCGCACGGTGCCCCTCGAAGGCCGGGTGGGCGACTACGTCGCCGTGGCCCGGCAGGCGGCCAACGGGCACTGGTACATCGGCGCCATGACCGACTGGACGGCCCGGCCGCTCAGCCTGCCCCTCGGTTTTTTGCCCCCCGGCGACTACGAAATCGACAGTTACGAAGACGGCCTGAATGCCGACCGCAACGCACAAGACTACCGCCACGCGGTGCGGCGCGTCAACAGCACGGATACGCTGCGGCTCCAGTTGGCGCCGGGCGGAGGCTATGTGGCGGTTTTGCGAAAATTATAGCCACCTATGCCAGGCGGCGCACCGTTGCCGTTGCGCCGAACCGGAGTTCGGGGCCGAGGCCTTGCAGCAGCAGGATGCCCGGCGTTTTGCCCGTTTCGAGGCTGCCCAGGGTGTCGTCGAAGCCCAGGGCTTGCGCCCCGTTGAGGGTCGCCCAGCGCAGCAGGGTGCCAAACGGCACATAACTTTGGTAGCGCGCGATGGTTTTTAGTTCTTCCAGCACCGACAATTGCCAATTGGAGGTCAGGCTATCCGTACCGATGGCTACCCGGGCCCCGGTATCGAGAAAGTGCTGGTAATTGGGCAAGCGGTTTTCGATGTAGAGATTGGCATTGGGGCAGGTCGCCCAAAACGTGTTGGGGCTCCAGGCCTGAGCGGCGCGGATGTCGTCGGCGGTGCTCAGGGTATTGTGCACAAAGAGGGTCCGCTGCGCCGGGTCGAGGTGGCCCAGGGCGTAGTAAATGGAGGGGCTGCCGGTTGCCTGAAATTGCTCCAGCGAAATATTAAATTTGCCGTAAAAGGCATAGAAATCGCCCGACCCCAATTGAAAAAGTTCGTTTTCGGGTGGTGTTTCCTGGTTGTGAATGCTCACTGTAGTGCCTGCTGTGTGGTTGGCGGCATTGATTTGGGCAAACAAGGCAGGGCTCACCGAATAGGGAGCATGGGGCACCATCGACTTGGCGCTGCCTGCTGCAAGCGCCAGTTGTTCGTACACGGCTTTGCCTTTGGCAAATGTATCGCCGGCGGCGGCATCTTGCAGAAAATCAAAGAGTTCCACAAAGGTATAGTACCGCATCCGGCCTTGGGCTTTTACAGCAAACGTATCCGGGGCATTGGAAATATCGCCAAGGGCCACGATACCACCCTCAAGCATTTCCTGTTCGGCGCGCTCGATGGCCGCGGCGATTTGTTCGGCTGGGAAGTTGCGCTTCGTCACCACGCTGGTAATAAACGGGATGAGGCCGGTGCCCGTGTCGACCTGGCTTTTCATGTGCGACAACTCCAGGTGGCAATGGGCGTTCACAAAGCCCGGCGCCAGCACACCCGGGTAGTGTTCCAGGCTGGCCGGATCGTGCTGGTCGCGGCGGTCGAGGGCCAGAATTTTGCCCGAGGCATCGAGCACCAACACGCCGTTGGCGATGGGTTCGGAAGAGACCGGGAACACCCAGTCGGCAGTTATTTTACGCATAGAACAACACAACTACAGGCGATGGAAGAAAGCGCCAAGGTCGGAGATATTTGGCAATTATGGTTAGAAGGTTGGAGGGTTAGAAGGTTGGAAGGTTAGAAGGTTGCCGTGCGCCACAAAGTTTTGATGTTTAAGTGCACCGGAAAGTTTTGTTGCCGTAGTGGGCGTCCCCGTCAACTACATTCGAGACCCTGGCATGCCCTCGCTCCGCTATTGCTGTTGGCGGGACGCCAACAGCGGCAAAAAGACTTGGATCGCGGTGCCTCGGGTCTCTGAAGACCCTCGGATATGAGATAAGGGTCTGAAGACCTCATCCGCATCGTTTTTTATCTTTCTGTCGCCTGCCTTCATTAAAACTTTGTGGCGCACGGCAACCTTCTAACCATCCAACCCTCCAACCTTCTAACCATCCAACCTTCCAACCTTCTAACCTTTGACCACATCCCAGGCGAAGCGGAGGATAATACCGGCCACTACGACCAAAAATACACGCCGGATAAACGCATTGCCGCGCAGCATGGCCATTTGGCTGCCGGTATAGGAACCCGCTACGTTGCAGGCCATCATGGGCAGGGCCAGTTGGTACAGCACTTTCTGGTGGGCGATAAAATACACGAGAGAGGCCGCATCGGCGATCACATTGACCACCTTGGCGATGGCTGAGGCCGACAAGAAACTATACCCGATCAGGCCCACAAACCCGAACACCAGCAGGCTGCCCGTGCCCGGCCCCACCAAGCCGTTGTAAAAGCCCAGCAAGGCCCCGATCGCCGCCGCCCAATAGGGCAACTGGCGCTCGTCCACCCGGAACTGATCCGCCTGCCCGAATTCCTTTTTCCGGTAGGTGTAGGCGGCCACACCGATGATCAGCACCAGGATAATGGGCTTGAGCAAGGAAGCCGGCAAGTGGCTTTGCACCGTGACCCCCAGGTACGAACAGAGCGCCGCCGCTACCCCGGCATAGGCGATCACCCGCCAGGGAATACGCACCATCCGGGAATAATTCCAGGCAGCCACGGAAGTACCCACCACCGAGGCCAGACGGTTGGTGGCGATGATGTGGGGCACCGACAACTGCGGGTATAAAATGAAAAACGCCGGTATCTGTACCAGGCCGCCGCCGCCGACGATACTGTCGATCAGGCCTGCCAGAAAAGCAAAGGCACACAGCCAGAACACTGGCCAAAACTCCATCAAAAGATTAGTATCCATGGAAATTCGTTTTGTTGAGGGACGCACCGGAGTAAATGGAAGATTGAATTCCTATGCAAAGACGGCAGGATTTATTAGTTTTTTGTAAAAAAACGGTCACGGGAAATATTTGTACAAGCACCTTTGTATCCCGCCTTTTCCAAATTTAATTTCCTGATTGTCAACTACCCACCCTATCCGACAGGCATGCCGGCTGTACATTCGCTCCGAAAAGAATTATATTTGCGCTTCAATACCAAAAAGAATTTGCTGGGTGCACTGGCGCTGACGCCAGGCCTGTGACTAAAATGCTTACTTTTCGTTGTATTGGAAGGCTTGTCTAAACCTCTTCTGCTCATGTCTTTGAAACCTTTTGCTGTTTTTGCAGTGCTGGCCACTTTGCCAGCCTGGCTCCTGGCCGGAAACCCCAAATTGGACAATTCCACTGCCGATACCGATGGGCCGCATGTGTTCTACCGGGGCAAAAATGTAGTGGTCAAAACCATCGAGCGCATTGATACCGCCAATGTGGTGCGGGTAAATACCTACAACAAACGGGAAGGCCTTTCCCTCACCTGCACCGTTCCCAGCACCGGCGACCAGTTTTCGTTTTCGCTCAAAAACAAACTCCGCAACGAACGCGACAACTACGACCTGCCCGAACGCATGCTGGTTGTGTCGGATATCGAAGGCAATTTTGAAGCCTTCAAACGCATCCTGGCCGGCGCATCGGTCATCGACAAAAATTTCCAATGGAACTTCGGGGAAGGCCACCTCGTGCTGGTCGGCGACTTTTTCGACCGCGGCCTCAACGTAACCGAATGCCTCTGGCTGATTTATAAACTGGAAAGCGAGGCGGATGCCGCCGGTGGCAAAGTCCATTTTATCCTGGGCAACCACGAAATCATGAATATGAGCGGCGAATATTCCTACGTCCGCAAAAAATACATCGAAAATGCCGCCCTCATCGGCGAGGATTACTCGCGCTGGTTCGACAACCATTCCGAACTCGGCCGCTGGCTGCGCACCAAAAATGCTATAGAAAAAATTGGCGATTATGTCTTCTGCCACGGCGGTATCAGCCCCATGCTGGCCGACAGCGGCTTGAGCCTCACCCACGTCAATGAACTCACCCGCGAAAACGTAGGCAAATATTACGAAGACATCAACAACCCTCAGGCACGCGCTGTCTTCGACGTGCACGAGGGTATTTTCTGGTACCGCGCCGCGTCAAAAAATCAACTGACCGAAAAAGAAGTAGAGAAAATACTGAAATATGCCGGCGCCAAACGTATGATTGTCGGGCACACCCTGGTGCCCGAAGTAACCGCTCTCTATGGCGGTCGGGTGGTTTGTATTGACCTGTACCACGACGAAAACCTCCGACAAGGAATCGTCAAAACACTTTACATCGAAAACGGGTTTTTGTATTCTCTCAACGACAAGGGCGAAAAAACTACCACGCTCAGCGTCGCGCCTACTAAGTAGCAGCACCGGCAGCCAGCCGCTCCAAAGCCACCCGCTGCTGGTTCAAGGCCTGGAAAAGTGCCAACTGGTTTTGGGCGCGCACCAGGTTGTGCGCCGGGTATTTTATTTTGTAATACACATCGCCGGCCAGGTAATCGCTCAAAAACCGCAGCGCCTGCTCCCCCACAATCCACAGCGCACCCAAGACCAGGCTTTCCCGCTCCGCAGCCGTCAAAAATCCGGCTGTCTGGGTCAAAAATCCGCGAAAAAGTGCCTCCACGCTATCCAGCCGCAGGGTTAGTGCGCCGGGGTGGTCTTCGGAAAAATCGGGCGCGAAGGTCCGCACCATGTCACCAAAATCCGACAACACCGTGCCCGGCATGATGGTATCCCAATCGATCACCGCCACCGCTGTTCCACGATGCACATCCAACAGCACGTTGCCCGCCTTCGTATCGTTGTGCGTCACCCGAACCGGCAAGCGGCCGCTTTGTTTGAGTTGGCGAACCGCCTCAAAAACTGGTTTTGCAGCCACCAAAGCGCCTATTTCAGTTTGGGTGGACGACACTCGCCCGGCCGGATCTTTTTCTAAAACAGACAAAAACACCGCCCAGCGCCGCTCGGTATCGTGAAAACCCGGAATCGTTTCCACCAATTGGTCTGCCGGAAAATCGCGCAAGGCCTCCAAAAAGACGCCGTAGGCGCCGGCAGCAGCCAGGGCCACCGAAGGGTCCGGCAATTGTTCCGGCGCAAAGGTGTTGTCGAAAAACGGGAACACGCGCCAGTAGTTGCCAGCCGCGTCCTGGTGCAAAACCCGGCCGCCAGGGCCGGCCAAAGGCGCGGGCACCCGGAGCGGAAAATCCGGCTTGCGTTGCAAATGTGCGGCTACCGCCGCTATGTTGCGCATCACCCCTTCCGGGTCGGTAAAAACCAGGTGGTTCAGGCGTTGCAGAATCCAGGATGCTCCTCCGATATCCAGGCGGTAGGTATCGTTGATGTTGCCGTTGCCCACCGGCGCCACGTGCTGGATGGTTTGATGTTCAAAAAAGGCAGCGGCCAGGGCTGGCCAATCGGGCGAAGCAGTTGGCATATTAAAAATCCGTGCCCAGGGCGATGTGCAATACAGGGTCCTGAATAACGCGGGTTTCGATGCCCCAGCCATAATCGAGCCGCAGGTACATCCCGAAAATCGGCGCGCGTACCCCTATCCCATACCCCGCCACCAGCGGGTCGCGGAAATAATTGACCTTGACGGCTACGGTGGGTGGGTTGTACACGTAAATGGTGTTCAGCGGGTTGTCGCCCCGGTACGGGTTTTTGCCCTGCCAGGCGGTACCCACATCAAAGAAACCGATGAGTTGGAAATTGCGCCAAAACGAACCCATCACCGGTTTTTGAGAAAAATATTTGAAAATCGGCACGCGTAACTCGGAGTTGATGAGCGCATACGAACTGCCGTTGCGGATGTTTTGCTTGAAGCCCCGCAGGTTGGCCGCCAGGGTTTGGTAGGCAAAATTTTCGTTTTGCGGCACCGGTATGGAGTTGTTGAACGACGGAAACAACCAGTTGTCGACCCCGCCGAGGAAGTACAGAATCCGCTCGGAACCAAAGGTCGTGGCAGCAGCCAGGCGTACGGCCAGGATGGAACGCCGGTCGAGCCGTTGGTAGTGGCGGGCATCCAGGCCCAACACAGTCATAAACCCTTTGTTGAATTTCAGGCTCCAGTTCGGCTGTGTGTTGAACTCAAAGCGCTTGACCGCCTCTACAAACAATTTGGCCCGGGTGCCCGTGCGGAGGTTCAGGTCTATGTCCACCGTGTTGTCGTACACTGCCGACAAACGCAGGGAGGCGCGTTGTTCCGAATAATTGGGCGACTCCAGGGTATTCCGGTTGGTACTCAACGTTATGGCCTTGTCCTGCCGGAGCGTACCCATGCCGCGCAGGCTAAAAAAAGCATCCAGCGGGTAGCGCATCTCGTATTGCCCCAGTAGCGTATTGGTGCGCACCTGGATCG
The DNA here is from genome assembly GCA_020846655.1 of Saprospiraceae bacterium. Taxonomy (GTDB): domain Bacteria; phylum Bacteroidota; class Bacteroidia; order Chitinophagales; family Saprospiraceae; genus M3007. Next base: position 11,841 of record JADLDL010000014.1, read on the forward strand.
GCGTGGGCAGCAAATTGCCGTTGGGGCCGCGTTCCACCGAGTTCACCACGGTTTTGCGGTACAGGGCGATGCGCTTGTCGAGCCGGCGTTTTTTGTTGTCAAGCCAAAGGTAGTATTCGGCGCCATTGAAGGTCGTCGGGAGGCGGAAACCGGCTTCCACCACGTAGTCTTCCAGCAGGTCTTTGAAATTGGCGCGCAGCAATACCCCGGGTGGTGGCGTTCGGAAACCATCGGGCGAGCCGGCGTAACTGTCCAAGCCCTCGAACAACAGGTTGTTGTCCATCGTGGTGGAAATATAGTCGGTCCGGAAGCGCAAACGGTACGGCACAATCTTCGAGGGACTGAACCGAATCACGGAATTTTGCCGGCCCAATTCCAGGGAGGGCCGCTCCAGCGGGCGGCTGCCTGAGGGCATCGGTTGCAAGGTATCGGCTATTTCCATCGGCTCCGGTTCCGGTTCCGGCTCCTCTACCGGTGGCTGCACCGGCGTGGGCGCGGGAGTAGCCACGGGTTCGAAGGCTGGACCGGAAGGAGCATTCAGCAGGTATTCCGGCACCTGAAACAACCAGCCGGGGTCGATGGCTTGCACGGAGTCCTGTTTGGCACGCAGCGTGACGCCGTCGGCAGTATCGGATACCGGCAGCGGATTGTTGCCGGGCGGTGGCGCTACATTGCCGAAGGAAGGCTGGGCTGGCACCGGCTGACCGACGCCGCGCAGGTACAATTCGCGGTACCGTGTGATCCAGGCCGGGGCGGCCGTTTCAGGATGAAGGGTACTGCGGTAAAAAATCGTTTTTCGGTCACGTTGCTGGCTTTCCAGCACTTGCCGGCTGCGCGGCGAAAGGTGTTGCTCCGCGATGTTCCGGTCGTAATTCGTCAGGTTGTAGGTAAACGGGCGTTTTTTAAAAACGGGGAAGGTCCGGATACTATCGATTTGTGTGGAGTCAATGTTTTGCAACACCGTGTCGAGCGGCGCATAGAAAAAAGCCGCCCGCGCTTGCGGCCATTCGCCTTCGTACGGCAGGTGCAGGGCCCGCACTTCGGTGCCGTCTTTCAAATAAACAACATCCTGAAAAAAGGCCGTGTAGGTTTTGAGGTAACCGGCCTGCCTGTTCACTACGCCGCTCTCATCGCTCAGGTAGGTGAAATAGGTGGAATCTACGCCCCAGGGGTCGCGTTCGTTCACAAAGGGAGTTTCGGTGATCCGGATGAGTTCTTTGCTGCGGGTGCCCAGGTCGAAGTAAAAAATATCGAACTGGCCGGTCGGCAAAATGGTGTCGAGCCGTTGGGGCGAAAGTGTATCGCTGAGGCGGTTGCTGGCAAACAAGATACCTTTTTGGCCGTCGATCGTGGCTACCGAAGCATCGAGGTCGTCCCAGAAATCCTGGGTGAGCCGCTCGGTATTCCGGTTCACGGTGTGGTAGATGAACAGGTCGGAATAGCCTTTCACGCAGGCCGAAAACACCAGGTCAATTGGATTGAGGTAGTCCATGCTATACACCCGCTGGTATTCCGGCGAAAGGATGTCCACTTCTTTTTTCCGGGTTTTGAGGTCCACCAAGGCCAGGTAACCTACGTCGCGGCGCTCGTAAAGCACGGCCAGGCGCTGGTTGTCGGGGTGCCAGGCCAGGATGGGGTAATTGTAATCGGAAGCCTGGAGGGCATTGCGCACACCGCCTTTGAGCAGCTGCTGGCGTTTGCCGGTCTGGAGGTCCTGCACCCACACACGCCACTTGCCGATGTCGTTGCTCACCCAGGCGATGCGCTGGCCGTCGGGGCTGATGCGCAGTTGGTTGAGCGGGAGTTTCTTTTTGTTTTTAATGGCAATTTGTTGGCTCGCCTCCGGGGCCCGGGTGCCTTTGGCTTCTTCGCGGTAGCGTTTGCGGAAATAATCCATCAGCGCGTCGGTCGTCCGGCGGTAGCCGCCACCCAGCACGTACAGGAAACCGGCATCCACGCTGCGGTTGATACGGGTGAGGTACAGGAGGTTGCTGATGGTGCCTTTGCCAAAATGCAGCGCAATGTAGTACCAGAAGACCTGTCCGGCCAGTCGGGGCTGGTCTTTGGCAAGTTTGTCAAAACTGTCGTATTCGTCCGTCAGCAGCAGATCGCGCAGTTGGTTGTCCAATTCAGCGTTCCAATCTTCTCCGCAATACGCGGTGAGGCCCTGGGTATACCAGCCGGGCAGGTTGAGCAACACGGCATTTTGCACAATCTCCTGGAGGTTGGCGCCAAAGAGCATCGAATTGATGAGCACGCCGGCCGAACCTTCCCGAATTTGAGCGCGCAGATGCCGGTGGTCGCCGTCGAAATACACGAATATTTTGTTGCCCACCACCTTGGTTTCGCCCGACTGGATCAAAAACAGGTCGTCTTCGCCAATATTGCTCTGTTTCAGGTCGGTCAGGTCGCTGAACACCAGGAGTTCGATCTGGTCCGACATCTGGTGCTCCAGCAGTTGCTGCACATAGGCAAAATCGAATTCAGCCATTTGCAGGGCCGATTGGGCGATGTTGCGCGCGTCGCCATACCAGTAAGTATCAAAGTTGGCGGTTTCATAGTGCATCCATTCGTCAAACTGGCGGTGGTATTGCACCCGGTTTTTGCCAAACGACGTTTGTGACGTCGTTTGGGCTTGAGTGGGGGTTGGCGCCAGGTACCAGCACAGCAAAAGGAAGGGAATAAAAATTTTGAATCGTATGTGAGTCTGGTGCATATTCGCGCAGGTTTTGGCCAAAAGTGCTGCGTTTTAGTGGATTAAACAACGCCGCTACTGGCAAAACGTATAAATAGGCTAAAAGATTACCGGCAACCCAATATGGCTACTGCACCGCGTCCTAAAATCGAATTGGAATGGTCGCCACTCGACCGAATCCTGGAAGGCCTGGGCGCCGCTGCGGCCCTGCTGCTGCTGGTGTTGCCGGCGGCGTATTACAGCGACTTGCCGGAGCAAATCCCCACCCATTTCAATGCCCTGGGCGTGCCCGACGACTTCGGCTCCCGCGCCACCGTCTGGCTCCTGCCCCTGATCGGGATCGTGCTGTACCTGTTTCTGACCATACTCAACCGGTTTCCGCACCAGTTCAACTACCTGGTGACCATCACCGCAGACAACGCCGCACCGCAATACACCGCCGCCACGCGCCTGATTCGCTGGCTGAAAACGGGCATCCTGCTCCTTTTTGCGTTTATCACCTGGAAGGTCATCAACGGCGCCATCGAGGGCAATTCCCGCCTCGGAGCAGGTTTCCTCCTGGTTTTGTTTTTAAGCACCGGACTGCCCATCATCTGGTATTGCTGGAAAGCATTTTCGGTGAAATAAGGAGCAGCACAAGCCCTATTTCACGCCCCAGCCGTTGGGCCAGCCCTCTGCCGGGCTCACAAAACTCAGCCGCCCTTCGGCATCTTCTGCCATCAGGATCATGCCCTGCGACTCGATACCGCGCATTTTGCGGGGCGCTAGGTTGGCCAATACCAATACCTGCCGGCCCACGACAGCCTCGGGGGCGTAGTGTTGGGCAATGCCCGATACGATGGTGCGCTGCTCAAAACCCAGGTCGACTGTCAATTTCAGCAGTTTGTCCGCTTTCTCCACCTTCGAAGCCTCCAGGATGGTGCCCGTTCGAATGTCCAGTTGAGCAAAATCGTCGTACTGGATCTCTTCTTTCAGGGCTTCAAAACGCGGTGCAACGGGTTCGGCCGGTGCCGTAGCGGCGGCGGCTTTGGCGGCGGCGGCGGCCTGCAATTTGGCTACCTGCGCCTCGATCAGTTCGTCGGGAATACGCCCGAACAGGTGCTCGGCCGGGTTCAGGGCATGGTTGGGCCGCAGCACCGGATTGCCCTCGGCGAGGTCGTTGAGTAGGTCGAGCCATTCCTGGCGGTCCTGCAAGGCAGGCAAGTTGAGGAGCGTGCGCAGCCGTGCGGCTGCAAACGGCATAAATGGCCGGCTGGCGACCGATAGCACGGCCACGTATTGCAAGCCCAGGTTCAGCACCACTTTTACCAGTTCGGGGTCGTCTTTTACAATTTTCCAAGGCTCGTTGAACTGGAGCAGGGCATTGCCGGCGCTCGAGATTTCCATGAGGATCCGTAAGGCCTCGCGGAAATTGAAATGTTCAATTTCACGGCCCATTTCGGACAGTTTCAGGTGCAACTGGTGCAATTCCTGGTCGTAGGTGCCCGTTTGTTCGGCATCCCAGCCGCTTCTGAACTCGCGACTTTGGTCGACGGCCGGCACGATACCGCCGTAGTTTTTGTGCGTCAGCACCATCACCCGGTGTACAAAACCAGCCAGGTTATTCACCAACTCGGTATTGGTCGATTCCTGAAACCCTTTCCAGGTAAACTCGCTGTCGCGCTGCTCCGGCATGTTTTTGATCATGTTGTACCGGAGTTCATCCTCGCGGCCGGGCAATTCGGCGACGTACTCATGCACCCACACCGCCCAGTTTTTGGAGGTCGACAGTTTGTTGCCTTCCAGGTTCATAAACTGGTTGGCCGGCACATTGACGGGCAAAATAAAATCGCCGTGGGCCTTCAGGATGGCCGGAAAAATCAGGCAATGGAACACAATATTGTCTTTGCCGATAAAATGCACCAGTGCGGTGTCGTCGCTTTTCCAGTAGGGTTCCCAGGCCACACCTTTGTCGGCAGCCCATTGTTTGGTGGCTGAGATATACCCAATGGGCGCATCCAGCCAGACGTAGAGTTTTTTACCGGCCGAATGCGGGATTTCGGCGGGCACATCCACGCCCCAGTCGAGGTCGCGGGTCATGGCGCGGGGCTGCAGGCCCTGCTCCAGCCAGGAGTTGCACTGCCCGATCACGTGGTTTTTCCAGTCGGCGGGGTCGTGCAGGGTTTGGCCCCCGGCGGTGCCGGTATTGATCCATTCGCGCAGCCAGGCCTCGTGTTCGTTCAGTTTGAGGTACCAGTGTGTGGTGGGGCGCATGACCGGGGCGGCGCCGCTGAGCGTGGAGCGCGGGTTGATCAGTTGCGTTGGGCTGAGGGTGGAGCCGCAGCGTTCGCACTGGTCGCCGTAGGCGTCGGGGTTGCTGCACACCGGACAGGTGCCGATGATATAGCGGTCGGCCAGGAATTGGCCGGCGGTTTCGTCGTAGTACTGGTCGCTTTCTTTTTCTTCAAACTGCCCGTTTTTGAGCAGTTCGCGGAAAAAATCCTGCGAGGTTTCGTGGTGCAGGGCTTCGCTGGTGCGGTGGTAAATATCGAACTCGATACCGATTTTCTGAAAGGTATCGCGGATGATGGCGTGGTAGGTGTCGACGATTTCGCGGGGCGTTACGCCTTCTTTCCGGGCGCGCACGGTGATGGCTGCGCCGTGTTCGTCGGAGCCGCACACAAACACCACATCTTTGCCCATGAGCCGCAAATAGCGGACATAAATGTCGGCAGGAAGGTAAGCGCCGGCCAGGTGGCCGATGTGCAGGGGACCGTTGGCATACGGTAGGGCGGAGGTAACTAAGTATCGTTTTTTCATCTTTCATGTAGGGCGAATTTTCAATTCGCCCCTATCGCGTCGGGTACGGGCGAAACACGATTTCGCCTTTCAGGCCGCAAAAGTACGGAGAAGGAAACGGAGTTCGGCAGGAGAAAAGTTCAGCGTTGCTGAATAGTTGTCCTTGGGCTACGCTATTGGGGGATTTCGCCCGTACCCGGCGCGATAGGGGCGAATTGAAAATTCGCCCTACAGGTGTTCGGCGTTCCACCACAACCAGTTCCGGAGCCGGGCTCGGGTGGCATCGGCGAGGCGCCCAATCATATCCCAGTCGCTGGGCGCTGATGGAAAGCCGACATTGGTGCAAATGGGCACGTTGTCCAGCGCCCTCGTATCGCCGGAGCTGCTCACCCAGGTTTGGTCGAAACCTTCCGTGACCCAAACGGTTTCGGTTTGCTGTTGCTGGCCGCTGCGCAAGTCAGTCAGGGTGATCCAAAAACTGGCCTGCGCTTCTTTGGTGATGCGGGTTTCGGTGAAGGAGCCGCTGATGCGCTCATAGATCGGCGTGCGTTCGATCACCTGCCCGCTGCTGTCGTATTTCAGCGTTTCGCCCACCTGGATGTCTTTTTCCTGGTTGTGGGTATTTTCAGAACGCATCTCCATGCCTGGGTCGAGTTGCACGAAATCCAGGCCAAGCCGATAGTCGTAGCGCACCCGGGGATCGGCTTGGGTATGGTATTCCTGCCAGTCTCCGTTGTTGTTGAGGTAAAAATCCAGGTTCATGTCGCGGGCCATCTGGTCCTGGTGGAACAAAAACGGGCCATCGAAAGCGATCAGCACGAAGGTGGTACCAGCCAGGCGGGCTTCCTGCCGGAGGCTGCCGGCATCTCGCCAGTTGGAGAAATAGTCTTTTTTTAGTTTTTCCAACAATTGAAACGCCTCGCGGGCGGCGACTTTGTCGCCCTGACGACCGGCTTCCAGCAGCGGCAGAGCGGCCGCGTACAGGTAGTCGGCAGCGTGCTCCCGGCTGGTTTCTTCGAGCGAATCGATACTGGCTACCAACTCAAACTGCGGCGTGTACCCATCGGCCGAAACAATGGGCTGGCGTGCTGCCAGGCGCCGTTGCCGGTCCTGCATGCTGCGGTAGGTAGCATGAATAGCCGGCCAGTTGGCGGGTTCGAGGGCCAGCAGAGAGTCGATGCGCTGGCGGTCGCGGGTTTGGGCAGCCTGTACGGCTGCTTCCAGGCCTTGTACGCGGGAGGTTTTGTTCAGGTTGTGGGAGTAGCGCCGGATGGCGCCGTCGTAGTTGCCGGTTTGCATCAGGTGTTCGGGCGAACGGCAAGCTCCGACGAGCAGGAGGAGCGGAAGAAGGATTCGGGTTGTCATGGTGGCAGTACAGCTTGGTTACCGTTCAAAAATAAGAGCGGCCAACGGGCTGGCGTGCAGGAAAAAGTTAAACTTAGCGGGTGTTGGTTGTTAAAAAATATCAGGATCAACCTGAAATGTTAAAACACCTGAAACGGCATAAAACGATGCTGAAACAAGGCGAAACGAGCCTGGATTTGAGAACTTGACGGAGTTGAGGGCCGGAGATGCGGGCCAATTGAAAAAAGCACCGGAACTTTGCAGCAACGAATTGATTTGCATTATTCTTCTCAAAAAAATATCCAATCGCAATACTATGTCTGTTTTCCACCATTTGATGCCCGCCGCATTGCGCAGGGCCCGGCACGCCAGCGCGCTGCTCGCCGTTGCTGTATCGCTCCTGGCGCTTCCCTCCCAGGCCCAAAACAGCCTGGCGGAACGCCTTGGCTATCCTGCCGACACCAAATTGCTCATCCTGCATGCCGACGACCTGGGCGTGGCCCATTCCGAAAACCAGGCCTCCTTTTCGGCCCTGCTGGCCGGCCCGGTCAATTCGGCCAGTATCATGGTGCCCTGCCCCTGGCTGCCCGAAGTCGCCCGTTTTGCCCGGGCTATGCCCAAACTCGATTTGGGTTTGCATCTGACCCTGACCAGCGAATGGCGCGATTACAAATGGTCCTCTACCGCGCCGCGCGATTCGGTGTCGAGCTTGGTCGATAGCCTGGGCTATTTCTACGACAATTGTGCGGACATGGCCAAACACGCGCGTTTGGGCGATATCGAGCGCGAACTGCGCGCCCAAATCAAAAAAGCCCTGGCCATGGGCATCAACCCCACGCACCTGGACTCCCACATGGGCTGCTTGTTTTTCAATTTCGAGCGGCCCGAATACCTGGCCCTCTACCTCCGCCTGGGCCGCGAATTCGGTATACCAGCCATGATCAGCCAGAACATGATCGACCAATTTCCGGAAATGTTGCGAAAGGTTGTCGGCCCAAGCGACCTGGTGGTCGACAACGTGCTCACCGCAACGCCGGAGGATTTCAAAGGCGGCATGCCAGCCTACTACGAACGCACCCTGCGCGAACTCAAGCCCGGGGTCAATGTGCTGCTCATGCACCTGGCCTACACCGGTTCTGAAATGCAGGGCGTGACGGTCAACCACACCGATTGGGGCGCCGAATGGCGGCAAGCCGATTTTGATTATTTCAACAGCGAAGCCTGCCGCAAAACCCTGGAAGAAATGGGTATCCGGCTGATTACCTGGCGGGAAGTAGGCAAACTGATGAAATAGCGACACAGCTGACTATGATCAGCGCGCCGCCTGCCTTGTCTCAACGGCTAAAAGGTTTATCTTCGGCAGATTTGCAATCTAAACATAGCTGCCGAAGATGCTCCGAATTCTGTTTGCCCTCCTCTTGCTGCTGCACGGCCTCATCCACCTGATGGGTTTTGCCAAAGCCTTCAAATACGCCGAAATCAGCCAACTCCAAACCAATATCTCGCGGCCGGCGGGGCTGTTATGGCTACTCAGCGCCGGCTTGTTCGCGGTGGCGGCGGCGATGTTTCTCTTTCAAAAGCAATCCTGGTGGATGCCCGCCGTGCCGGCGGTATTGCTGTCGCAACTCTTGATTATTCAAGGCTGGCAGGACGCCAAATTTGGCACAATTGCTAATGTGCTCGTGCTGGCAGGGATCGTGCTGGGCTACGCTGCCTGGAACCTGAACCAGCAGATCAACCGGGAATTGCAGGCGTTTCGCCAGGCGCCAATCCCTGCGGAAGTTGTTATGACCCGCGATATGCTGGCTTCCCTGCCCGCTGTGGTACAGCGCTGGCTGGAACATTCCAATTGTATCGGCAAGCCCTTGGCCCGAACCGTACAGTTGCGCCAAACAGGAACCATGCGCTCCGGCCCGGAAGGCAAATGGATGCCGCTGGAGGCCGAACAGCATATCCGGGTGCAGCAGCCCGGTTTTTACTGGTCGGCAAAGGTGGCTATGGCCCCCTACCTGAGCATGAGCGGCCGCGACCGGTACCAGGACGGCAAAGGGCATATGTTTTTCAAGTTCCTGTCGCTCATCCCGGTGGCCGACAGCCAAGGACCGGCCATCGACCAGGGCTGTTTGTTGCGCTACCTGGCCGAAATTATGTGGTATCCTTCGGCAGCGCTGGAAGACTACATCCACTGGGAGGGCATCGACTCGCTGTCGGCTAAAGCCACGATCCGTTGGGGCGAGGTCGAGGCATCGGGCGTTTTTAGTTTTACACCGGAAGGCGATGTCGACCATTTTGATGCCCTGCGGTATTACGACCGCAAGACCGGAGCCACACTGGAAAAATGGCACATTGAAAACGACCCGACCGGATTCCGCGATTTCAACGATATCCGGATTCCTGCCCGTTCGCGTGTCAGTTGGTTGCTGGCAGAAGGGGAATTTACCTGGTTGCGGCTGGATATTACTGAGTTGGACTACGACCACTGGGCAGCGCCCTAGCGACAGGCGGCAGCCTGCATGTTTCAAAATTCCTTATTTTTGAAACAAAACAGACATCCTGCCAACCCTCACGCCCGTATTTCAAATGTTCAAATTGCTCTCCTATTGTTTCATCGCGTTCATCGCCCTGCGGTGTAGCGGCAGCCCGTCTCCAGCGCTTCCGATAGAAAAAACATACAAACCGGTCCAGCACCGGGGCAAGTTTTTGTACAACAATTTGCAGGCTTTTTCTATCGACGCCTTCGAATGGGGCACCCACGGCAAACACTACCCACAACTCGATTCGGCAGCCTGGCTCCAGCTCTGGCAGGATTCGGTGCCGTATTCCAGTTGGGACCCCTGTTACTATTTTGCTGCCTTTTCCGATAGTAGCCGCATCACCCTGTTGCAGGAAAACGAAAGTTGGAACTCCGTGATCATCTGGCTGCTGCAATACGATGGACAAGGGAAACTGCGCTCGAAAACCCCGTTGGCCTATGCCGGCGGCGATGGCGGCGACGCCTGGTCGGTCTACGGGCAGTTTCAGTCCGACAAAACCTACCAGCGGACGGAGGTTTTTGAGTCGTATTTCGACCCCAGCGGCGATTCATTGGTGTCCGAAATGGTCCGCTGGGATAGCGCTGTGCTGCGCCTGGCTTTTTTGCCGGATTACAGGGTGCAGGTGGATACGGTGGGGGCGGTGCACCGGCGGCGCGAAGAATAGCAGGCTGCCCACCTGCGTTTCACAGCGCATACCGGCAACACCGGGATGCCTGGCTGGCGTTGCTGCCCGTCACCGACCAATACCCGGAGCTTCGGGGCGAAATGCACCAACTTTTTAAACAACTCGAAACCGGGGACCAAGCCGATCGGTTCAAACCCCTGGTCAAATCCATTTGGGATACCTGGGGGGCAGTAGAAGCTGCACTAAAGGAGAAATAAGTAATTTTTTACTCCTTTTTCACCAGAATGGAACCCCACCGCAGGCAGCACTATTCGTCGTGTGTGCCGCCGCCGTACAGGCAGAGTACCAGCACATCGCGGCTCAGCGTATGTACACCGCCGCGCGCATCGGTGGCCTTGAGCCGGACGGTATAGTTGCCGTGTATTTTGTATTGATAAACCGGGTTGGTTTGAGTCGACTTGTCGCCGTTGCCAAAGTCCCATTCGTAGGCCACGATATTGGCAGATTGGTTGTTGATTTTCAGGGTTTCCTGTTCGTTGACGCTGCCATTGGGGTTATCAATGGTAAAAATAGCCAGCGGTTCGTCGTACGAACTGGAACTGCCACAACTGTGGCCGCATTGCGGGTTATCAGCGGACGAACTGTCGACATAAATGCCGGTAGTCCCTTGGGTATTCGTTTCTTCTTTGGTGCACGCCGTGAAAACAGCCAACCCAAAACCAAGTGCGAGTAAAACTACATGTTTCATTTTCTTTTTTGTTTTGTAAATGCCAGGCGAAAGTAGGCACTTCTGCTGACAGTTTGCCCCATTAATACAATTTTATTGTACAAAAAAGCATATTCCCCCTCATTCCTTTTTCACCTGAATCACATCCACCCCCAGCTCCCGAACCAGCCGGTTCAGGGCCGGCAATTCGCGGTCCTGGATACTTTTCCATTGGGCGAGTTCCTGATCGATCCGAGTAAACAACATGCTTTGCACCTCCAGCATGGGATCGGTGGGCGGAAAATCGCCGTCGGAGGCCAGTTCCATGAGGTTGCCGAGTTTGTCGTTGAGCCGCACGGGGTAGTTGAGCGGGTCCTGGCTCGACCGGTTTTTGGTTTGGTAGAGCGCCTGTTCGACGGCCGTCATCAGCGAATCGGTGCGCTGGATCTGCATGCGCAAGGGCTTCAGCCGGTCCTCGTCGGGCAGCCGTTCGCCGAGGCTTTTGAGTTGTGCGCGCAAGTCACGGATATGGCCAATGGCCGTGTGTGCGGCGCTCAGTTTGTCCGAACAGGCTTTGACGAAGGCAAACTGCTGCTGAAGATCCTCTGCCCGGGCGCCCGGGCGCGGGTCGGCCAGCACCGAAAACGCTTGTTCCTCGCTGCGGCCGTTCAGCGTGAGCCGGGCGCGGTATTCGCCGGGCACTGCCCGCGGGCCTTCCAGGCCGGTCGACCACAGGATGAGGCCCTCAAATTTTTTGGCGCCGGGGTAGCGCAGGTTCCACACCAGGCGGTTGCCGCCGGCTTTCAGTTCGGGGAGTTTGTCGTCTTTGCTTTTGTTGGAAAAACTGCGGATGAGTTGGCCGGCGGCATCCAGAATATCCAGTTTGACCGTATCCTTTTCGCCCGGTTTGTTTTTTAAATAAAAATGCAGCATCGCTCCACCGGGGTGGTTCGTGCCGGCGCTGCGCGGCTTCGGCGCCTGGCCACCCCGCAGCCGGTAGGCCGGTATGGGCTGATACAGGTGAAAATCTTTAGCCGGAAGGCCTTCGGCCAACTGGTGTAACACCGTCAGGTCGTCGATCATCCAGAAACTCCGGCCCTGGGTGGCGGCAATCAGGTTGTCGTTTTTGATCGCCAGGTCGGTGATGGGGACCACGGGAAGATTGAGTTGGAAGGGCTTCCAGTTGGCGCCGTCGTCAAACGACACATACATACCCTGCTCCGTGCCGCAGTAGAGCAGGCCCATGCGTTTCGGGTCGGCGCGCAACACGCGGGTGAAATGTTCGGAGTGGATGCCCGACACGATGCGGCGCCAGTGCTGGCCATAGTCGGCCGTGTGAAACAGGTAGGGCCGGTAATCGCCCGATTTATAGGCCGTAGCAGCGAGGTATAAGCCGCCTTTGCGGAAGGGGTCGGGCTCCAGGCTGTTGATCATGGCCCATCGGGGCAGTTCGGCAGGGGTCACGTTGGTCCAGGCGCCGCCGTCGTTGCGGCTGACGTGCACAAGGCCGTCGTCGCTGCCGGTCCAGAGCAAGCCGGGTTCGTAGGGCGATTCGCAGGCGGCGAAGATGGTGCAGTAGTACTCCACGCTGGTGTTGTCCTGCGTGATGGGGCCGCCCGACGACTTTTGCCGAGCCTTATCGTTGGTGGTGAGGTCGGGGCTGATGGTTTGCCAGCTCTGGCCTTCGTTGGTGCTCCGGTGCAGGTGGTTGGAGCAGGCGTAGAGTTTTTTAGGGTCGTTGGGCGAGAAAAAGACGGGGAAGTTCCACTGGAAGCGGTAGCGGGCGTCTTCGGCGCCGTGGCCCATGTTGTCTTCGGGCCACACGTTGATGGCCCGCGAGGTTTTGCGCTGGTGGTCTACCCGGCTGAGGTAGCCGTGGTACTCGCCGCCGTACACAATTTCGTTGTTTTTGGGGTCCACGGCGATATGGGCCGATTCGCCGCCGGCAGTGGATTCCCAGTCGCGGTCGCCGATGCTGGAGCCGTCGCTGCGGTGGCGGATGCGCACGGTGGTGTTGTCTTGTTGGGCGCCATAGATCCGGTAAGGGAAGGCATTGTCGGTGGTGACCCGGTAGAACTGGGCCGTGGGTTGGTTGTGGTAGGTGCTCCAGGTTTCGCCGGCGTCGTAGCTGATTTGGGCGCCGCCGTCGTCGCCGACGATGAGCCGGCGCGGGTCGTCGGGAGCCACCCAGAGGTCGTGGTGGTCGCCGTGCGGCGCGTATTTGGAGCTAAAGGTTTTGCCGCCGTCTTTGGATACATGGTAGGCCACGTTTACCACATACACCTTGTCTTCGTCTTTGGTGTCGGCATAAATGCGGGTGTAGTACCAGGCGCGCTGCCGGAGGTTGCGGTCTTCGTTGATTTTGGACCATTTTTTACCGCCATCGTCCGAGCGAAATACGCCGCCGTTTTCAGCCTCCACGATGGCCCACACGCGCAGGGGGTTCGCGGGCGACACCGTGACGCCGATGATGCCGAGCGTGTCTTTTTGCGGCAGGCCATCGTTGCGCGAGAGTTCGGTCCAGGTATCGCCGCTGTCGGTGCTTTTCCAGAGGCCGGAGCCCTGTCCGCCGCTGCTGAGGCTGTAGGGCGTGCGACGCACGCGCCAGGTGCTGGCGTAGAGGATGCGGGGGTTGGAGGGGTCGAGGCAGAGGTCGACGGCGCCCACCTCGTCGTTGACGAACAGGACACGCGCCCAGGTTTTGCCGCCGTCGCGGGAGCGGTAGATGCCGCGTTCGGCGGAGGGTTTGAACAGGTCGCCCAGCACGGCGGCATACACCAGGTCGGGGTTGTTGGGATGAACGCGGATGCGCGGGATATGGCGGCTGTTGGGCAGGCCGCAGGCGCTCCAGCTTTGTCCGGCGTTGTCGCTTTTCCAGAGGCCGGTGCCGTAACTGACGTTGCCGCGCACGGTCACTTCGCCGCCGCCCACGTACAGGACGTTGGGGTCGGACGGCGCCACTTCGATGGCGCCGATGGAGCCGCCGAAAAAGCCGTCGGAAATATTGTCCCAACTGCGGCCGCCGTCGGTTGTGCGCCACACCCCGCCGCCCGTTCCGCCGAAGTAGAACAGGTTGGGTTTGCCGGCCACGCCGGTGACCGCCGCCGAGCGCCCGCCGCGAAAGGGACCGACGCAGCGCCATTCGAGGGCATTGTACAGCGGTTCTTCAAATCCGGGCGCAGCAGCAGTCGCCGGCGGGGCGGGCGTTGTTTTATTTTTTTGAGAAAAAACAGGGGCGGCAAAGCAAAGCCAGCAGAGGGCAAACAGAGTAGTACGCATGGATGGTATTGTTTGAGGCGAAGAACGTAAATATTTCGGAAAACTGCCTCAGGATACGACCCATGCGTACAGGCCGGCTTTATCGGTCGAAACAACGGCTGCGATCGGGGGTCGCGGGTTTGCGCAGCACTTCCATCTTATTCCAGGATGTTCTAAATTTTTTCCCCGGGAAACGCAGAACAACGATCTCCGTGCGAATGCTTTTCAGCACCATTCTTGGCTGTTCGCATTTTTCCTGAAGGGCTGGGTCCAGGGTGCCGTTGAACAATATTTTGATGACTTGCGCGTCCCGGGACGTATCGTCGCCGGTATAAAGTCGGCCGCCGGTAGTGATCAGGTAGTGCGCCGTACCGCCGGCCGGCGACATGGACCGGTTGATGGCTTCGGAGCCGGACAGGTCGGAAAAGGACTCCGGGAAATAGTAGGTCCAATCCAGCACGGAGGCGGGCTCAATGCTGAGTTGCAGGGCAAAGGTTTTGATATCGCCCTGCCCCGGTCCCGTGACCACATAGCCTGTCGCCACGGCTTTTTTGGGCTCCACACTCAGGCAAACATCCCGGGCCACCATGTCCCTGAAATTGTCGGGCACCGAAATACCATGTATCGAGCCGCCTAAGAACACACCGCTCTGGTCGACCGCGCAGCTGTACATTCGTTTCTGCCCGTCCGTTTTTCGGGCATAGCCGACGACCAGAAACACCAGAGACTCGGGGTCCTGCACAATGTCAATACCCTCGTCTTCATCTACGCCCGAAGGACAAGCGGTGCGCCAGATTTCCACACCCGAATTCCAGTCGATCAGCGATACAAACGTATGCCGGCCCGTGCCATTTTGGGGATAATAGTACCCGCTCAGCGCCAAGCCGAAACTGGTTCCGCCGGCTGCGGTTTTATATCGCCCCATACAGCCTTCATGGATGACAAAATGTCGGGTGGTATCCTCGGCGGTGTAGTAAAATGACCATTGGGGTGGGCTGCTCAGGTTTCCGATGAAGCGGGCTGCCCAAAAATGCTTGTTGCGGTTGCCGGTGTTGATCCCGATGGGTGTGCTGTTGCCGGCCACCAGCACGTTGCCGTGGATTTCTTCGACCACCATGCCGATTTCTTCTTTGTCGCGGGTGGCCTTTCGCCAGGCCACCGGGCTTTGGCCATTGGCATTGGTGCGCAGCAAAAAAGCAGCGTCGGGATAACTGAGGCTGTTGCCGGTATTGCCGGTGATGTGAAAACCAATCGGGTTGATCGTGTTTTCCGGATCAAAACCCAGGGCCCGGCCGCGCAGGTAGGTGTAGGCGCAATTGGTGCTGGTTGCCGGCGCCAGGATGGAGGTCCACAACGGCGCGCCGTTGATCGCGTTGTGTTTGGTCAGCATCAGTTGGGTGCCGCAGAGCTGATCGGTATTGCTCAGCGAAACCGCCGTGCCCAGGTTGGGGATGGGAATGCCGTCCCAGGCCACTTCGCGGGTGGTTTGCCAGCCGAAGTCGGTTTCATAGGTCTGGGAAAAAGTGGGTTGGGAAAAGGCCAGCAGCAGGGTCAGGGCCACAAGCCGGTGTAAGAACCTGGTTGTGTTCTTCATGGTGGAATTGGGTGTTTATGAAAAGATAACATTAAAGATAGTACGCCGCGAAAGCCGTTACAAGGCATTAAGGAAGGATTAAGTGAGAAATAATCGTATGGTTTTCGGGCTTTTTCACGCCTTTCCGGCGGGCGAGCGATGGCTCCGGGAACCTGACTATTTCAAAAACAAGGTTAGGCCCGCCTGGTCCGCTGCCGCTTATTTGCAGCATACATTTATAACCAATCAATCTGTGCTGTTATGCAATTCAAAACTACCGTGTGTCTTGGCCTTGTCCTTTGGGCAATTTCTCTCCAAAGTCAAACGCCCCAATCGGCCAGCCTCACCGCCAACCGCGTGAAAGCCGTGGTGAACAACAACGGCGCGCTGTTCACCGACCTGCAAAAGGGCCAGTTTATCGCGCCCTACACACCGGGCCAGCCGGAACTCAGCCTGTTGCGGGCGGCCGGGCTGTGGATAGTTGGGTCAGACCCGGGCGGAAACCTCAAAGGCGCCGTGCAACTGTACAACACCGGTGGTAAAACCGATTTTTACCCCGGCCAATTGGAGCTCGACGGTACCCCGGGCACGCCGGCGCTTAGCGGCATCTACCGGGTCACCCGCGCCGAAATCGACACCCACCTGGCCGATTTTGCCGACAACGGCGTGATCGACAACCCGCAACCAGGCATGTTCGGCTGGCCCGGCCGGGGCAACCCCCATTTTTTTACCTATCATGGACAAGATTTGCCGCTCACCGCACAAGCCTTGGCCGGGTTTTATGACCGCGACGAAGACGGTGACTACAACCCGGCAAAAGGCGACTATCCCGCCATCGAAGTGCGTGGATGTGCCCTCGACCGGGTGCCCGATGAAATGCTCTGGTTTACCTTTCACGATGCCGGGCAGCACACCGAATCCGGTCTGGCTCCGCTTCAGATGGAAGTGCAATGCCAGGTGTTTGCCTACGGTTGTTCGGAGGAAAGCCCGCTGCGGAACACCGTATTTGTGCGCTATAAATTGATCAACCGCGGAACAGAGGAACTCAGTGACTTGTATACCGGCCTGTTCAACGATTTTGAAATCGGCAACCCCGACGACGACTTTTTTGGGACCGACCCGGTCCGGCAATTGGTATTCGGGTACAATGGCGACGCGACTGACGAAGGCGGATATGACGCCGACAGCCCGGTGCTGGGTGTGGATATGTTTCGCGGGCCTTTGGATGTATTTGGGGAGGAAATAAACCTCAAGCACGTCGTGTCGTTCCAACCAGCCCAACTGAACAATGCCGTCTCCTACTACAACCTGCTCCAGGGCCGCTTCGCCGACGGCAGTCCGGCCCCGAACAACGGCATCCAATTTCCGGGCAGCCCCAATGACCCGGCTGCCGATTCCGAAGTGAGTGCCGGCAGCACCCCTGGCCAGCGGCAGGTTGTGGCGTCCTACGGCCCGTTCACGCTGCTGCCCGGCGCCGTCAATGAACTGATGGCCGGTTATTTTTATACCCAGGAGCCCGGCAATACGCCCCTGCAGAATGTACAGGCCATGTACCAGCGCTCGGATGAGATCCAGGCATTTTTAGACAATTGTTTCACGACTGCCAGTTGCTCTGCCCTCGTGGATGCGCCCGAACCGCCGGACGCGCCCGGCCTGCGCCTGTACCCCAACCCCGCCAGCCAGCGCCTGAGCATCGAGAGCCCGGAAGCGGATCTGACGCAGGTCCGGCTCTTCGACCTGGCCGGCCGGGAAGTGTACCGCGCCTTCAATGCCTATCCGCAAACCCTGATGCACATACCTTTGGAAACCCTGTCCGCCGGCGTGTATACCGCCAGCATCGGCCGGCAAAACCAGGCTGAACGCACAGAAAAGGTAGTGGTGGTTAAATGAGTGAAAGAGGGTGTCTCCTACGTGCTTAGTCATTGAAAATTGGACATTGGTCATTGAAAATTTTTAAATTGAAATGTTCAATGACCAATGTCCAATTTTCAATGCCCAAATACCTATGAGATAAACGCCTCAAAAAAACTGCCGGCCGGTCCACCCGCTGCCCCTACCTTTGCGGCCTGACTCTTTTACCGCCATGTCCGACCGCGAAAACGCCCATTTTACCCGACTGCTCGAACTCCTGCACCAGGAACGGGAAGAAGACCTTCAACAGTTTCTCCGTTCCGTCCGCGAACGGCCCCTGGGCGAACGCGTAGAACAAGGCTACACCTGGTATCCGCTCAACGTGCTGCAAACGGGTTTCGCCCTCGGCGAAAAAGCCTTCGTGATCGTGGAGCGCACCAGCCGCCTGCACGAGCCCCACCAATTGCGCGCCGGACAATCGGTCAGCCTGTTCACCCAGGCGCCCCACGTAGACAGTCCGGAAAAACAGGGCGTGATCAACTTCGTCGAGCGCAACAAGATGAAAATCATCCTCAACGCCCGCGACGTGCCTGACTGGCTGGGCCAGGGCCAACTGGGGGTGGACATGCTGTTCGACGACCGCAGCTACCAGGAAATGGTGCGCGCCCTCGAAAAGGTCATGGCCGCCAAAGGCGACCGCCTCGCCGAACTCCGCGACCTCAGCACCCCCACCCACCACCACAAAAAACCTACTGCTCCTGCTACTGCTACTGCCCCTGCCACTGGCCTCAACCCTTCGCAACAGGCCGCCGTGCGCAGCATCCTCGAAAACCGCGATTTTGCCATCATCCACGGCCCACCGGGCACCGGCAAAACCACCACCGTCGTGTCGGCCATTCAGGGCCTGGTCGAAACTGAAAATACGGTGCTCGTCACGGCGCCCAGCAACACGGCTGCCGACCTGCTCACCGAGCGCCTGGCGGCCAAGGGCCTCAACGTGGTGCGCGTGGGCAACATCAGCCGCGTCGACGATGCCGTGCTGGCCCACACCCTCGATGCCATTCTGGCCAACCACCCCGAGAGCAAAAACATCAAAAAAGTAAAAATCCAGGCCGCCGAATACCGCCGGCAAGCGCGGCGCTTCAAGCGCAGTTTCGGGGCCGAAGACCGCCGCGAGCGCGAGCACCTGAAAACCCAGGCCCGCGAACTGGAACTATGGGCCAACACCCTGGAAGACCGGCTGGTCGACGAGATCCTGAGCAACGCCCAGGCTATCACTTGCACCCTCGTGGGGGCTTCGCACCCGGTGTTACGCAAACTCAAATTCCACACCTGTGTGATCGACGAGGCCGCGCAGGCCCTGGAGCCGGCTTGCTGGATACCCATCCTCAAGTGCAGCCGCGTGGTGCTGGCGGGCGATCCGTTTCAGTTGCCGCCCACGGTCAAAAGCCTGGAAGCGG
This sequence comes from Saprospiraceae bacterium, assembly GCA_020846655.1. Taxonomy (GTDB): domain Bacteria; phylum Bacteroidota; class Bacteroidia; order Chitinophagales; family Saprospiraceae; genus M3007. Next base: position 30,665 of record JADLDL010000014.1, read on the forward strand.
CCCGCAACGGCCTGTCCACCACGCTCATTGAGCGTTGCCTGGAGGCTATGCCGGCACAGGTGAGCCTGCTCACCGTGCAGTACCGGATGCACCAGGCCATCATGGATTTTTCCAACCAATATTTTTACGGCGGCGCGCTGGAAGCGCATGCGAGTGTGGCCGACCGACGCCTGGAACAGCCCTACGAAGGCAACTGGCCGGCCGATGCGCCCGCGCCCGAACGCCCGGTGGTGTTTATCGATACGGCTGGCTGCGGGTTTGAGGAGCGGATGGCCACGGGGCAGTCGGCGCGGTCGCTGAGCCGCTACAACCCCGAAGAGGCACTGCTGTTGCGCGAGCATTTGCTGCAACTGCTGCAGCGCCTGCGCGGCGACACGCAAGAACCCGCCGGGCAGCCGCTGCCGAGCATCGGCATCCTGTCGCCCTACCGCGAACAGGTGAATTACCTGGAACAATTGTTTCGCGAGGACGCCGAGTTCGGGCCCCTGATGAAACCCCTGAGCGGCCCCGGCCGGCACCCGGAAGGCGCCGCACACTTGCTGAGCATCAACACCATCGACGGGTTTCAGGGCCAGGAGCGCGACGTGATCTACCTGAGCCTGGTGCGCTCCAACGCCAAACACGAGATCGGTTTTTTGCAGGATTACCGCCGCATGAACGTGGCCATGACGCGCGCCCGCATGTTGCTGGTGGTGATCGGCGATTCGGAAACGATCGGAAACAACAAGTTTTACCAGGCCTTTCTGGACTACTGCGCAGCGGAAGGGGCGTATCGGACGGGTTGGGAGTTTATGCGGTAGGGGCTGGCAGGGTTTTTGATTTCCGTTTTGCAGATGAAAACATCCCCCCTTTCAACAGATGAAAAACAGAGTGCCGGTCCCCGCCAAAAAATTACCGCTAGATGTAGAAAGTCACGCTGCCTCGCCTGAGGAAACCTGGCCGACCCGTCAGGCTCCACCATTTGTGCTGACAACGTTGCCTGCCACCCAGCCAACACGCATTCAAGCTTCGACAGACAATGAAATGTTCGATTCGTCCCGGCATGCTGCTGCCATGTGGGGTCCGCCGACGGTAGAAGCCGCCAAGTCAGCCCGTTCCTTTCAGTCGGCCCTGGAAACGGAGGAACAGCAGACACGAAAAGCATACCTGGCGCTTGAAAACCAGTCGGATCAATACAAAGGGTTAATCGAGGCAGAAAAAAATCCATTAGAAATTGTATTACTCAAGCAAGAAAAGGAGGCGATCGACCAAAAACTCAAGCAGGCGACAATAGTCTGGCAACAAGTAAGCGCTGATTCAAAGGCGCTCCGGGATCCGGCCACTGATTCGACCACATTCCATCAGATATTGGCCCGCCGGCGGGCGTTTGTCCAAACTAAGGATAGCAGCCCGCAATTTTTTACAGATCAAAAAGACTTTGAATCACGCACAAGTAAAGCCCTTCCCAATGGCGGACAACGGATGACCACCACCACATCCCAATACAATGGAAATACCGGGATGGCCGAAAGCCAGCAAGACATTCGCGCGCTTGAAAAGGATGGTTTGGGCGTCAAACTTAGTTTCAACGAAGCATCCGAGCGTGTAAGCGCAGAAAGCAAACAATCGGCTGCCACAGAGAAAACAGCCCGACTAGGCGACGGCGGACTGGAGCTCAAGCATTTGGAAAAAGCAAGTACCACCGGCATCGATGGAAAAACGGCTTCACAGGAACAAAAATCAAGTTTCAAGGTCAGTGCGTCCGACATTACTTTTTCAGCCACGGGCTCTCAAACGGAGAAGGACGGATCCGGGCTTTCCGGAGGCATCGTCAATGGCGTAGAACGAAAAGATGGCAAAATTGGATGGGCTACCACGAAAACAGCATCCGAAAAAACAGCTGATGGTGGGCAAAATACCTTTTCCTCGACGGCTAAAAAAGGCATCAGTAGCGGAAAAGACGGCACCGGCGCTTATCAAAGTAAGGATTTTACTGGCGAACACAAATGGAATAACGGTCTAAAAGCAAGCGGGACGTTCGGCCAAAGCAGCAACATCCTGTTCAACATCCAGCAAGTGCCCAATGCCAGTCCTCCAGCATACAAAGTGAGCATTAGCGTTAGTTTTTCTGGCAGGATAGGCGCGAGCACAGGGTACGAAAAAGAAGGTAAAAGCCTTTCGGGAGGAGCTAGTCTTTCAGCAGAAGGCTCCGTGGGGATGTCCTGGAGTTTAACTTTGCCGGAAAACAACGCCAAAAAATACCTGGCTCTGCTAGAAGAAGCAAGCAAGGGGGGGATGGGGGACGGTAGCGATAAAATGCGCATCATTCAAACCGGAGCCAAAGAAGGTTGGGAAAAAGCCCGTCAAATGTATCAGGGAGCCTCCGGCGGCATATCCTCAAAAGCGGCCCTGGATGCCTTGCCAGAAGGCGGAACCCTTGGAACAAACCAGGATTTCAAAACAAATATCAGCCTCACCGCTGGCAGTAAGCCCCCGGAGGGATTTGCTGCCAGCCTGGACCTGGGCCAGGAAAACCAAAACGCGTCTGCCCGAACAGTCACCAAAAAAAATGGTCAATTCGAATTTGAAACCATCGAAGCGGAGAGCACCAAATACACCGGCGGCCTCAACGGGAGCATCGCCCTTGTTTCGGGTGGGTTCAAGGTATCCTCCAGCGATACCACCTCCACAGGGTATAAGATCATTTTGAATCCTAACGATCCTGAATTCGAAACCCTGCGCGCTGAATATGCCAAATGTGCCAGTCAAAAAGATCTGGATCAGTTTGCCGAAAAACACCCCAAAACAGTCCAGGAAAAGACAAAAACCTCAGGTAATGAAAAAACATTCGGCAGCACCCTGGGCATAGTTGGGCTGGAGATGGGCCTGAATCTCGGAACCGGAACCGAAACCTCTGTCACCACCGACGGAAGTGGAACAGTCACCGAACGCCAAAAATCGGGCTCGAACATGGGTGGCCTTGATCTTAAATTCGGCGACTACAAACTAACATCGTCCGAGAAAGAAAGCGCTACGGCCCGGGTAAACTACAAAACCGGTGAAACCAGCCTCGATGTGAACCAAGCCGAAACGGAAACCGATAGTGTCAAATGGCTGGAGGCTAACATTCCTGGGCTAAAAACCACTCGATCGCCAGGCGATCCTGGATTGCTTTCCCAACTGACTGGCGGCGCCAAACAAATGGCGGATACAGAACGGAAAGACGTATCAGGCATGTATCTGCAAGATAAAGACATCGAATACCTGGCGGAACTGGCCCGGAATGCCCACGACTGGATGAGTCATTGTCCCAGCCCTCGCCTGCGAGGCGATTGGGCAGCCACACGCCAAAAAGTAGTGCAGGCCCAAAAAAACAAAGGCCTGATCGCCAGCGCCCTGGCCGACTTTGTCGGTCATTTTGGACATGACCGGGATGAGGTCATTTACCGGGCGGCTTCCGGCGGTGCGCGGTATGAATTTCCCGGAGCCCTCCTCAAACTCAAGGGCCTTTACATTGACAAAGTGATCAAATCGCCAATCCCGGCGATTGATGAAATCGGGCAGAAAGATGGCGTTGAAAAAGCAAAAACAGCCGCTGTTGAAAGTATTGCCCAGCTCGAAAGCCTGTACCGGTCGGTAAAAAGTGTACCGATTGGTTCAGCATCCGATCAGTTTTCCAAGGCGGATGTACAGGCTGAAATGATGTCGGCCATTGCGCGGCGAAAACTCGAACTTCAGGACAAACTCCGGGTGCTCAACGGCGGAAAGCCCGGGGAGATATCCCGCCAGGAGAGGCAGGAGAAATTTGACGCCTTGCTCGAAAATTGTATACAATATCAACAAAAAGAATTTCAACTGTTCGCCGAAATCGAGAAAAATCACGAGGCATTTTATTGGAGGCAACTCAACCGTTTGACTGACAACGTTGCCTTGCTCGGTCAAATCCGAAAACTCTATCCGGTATGGGAAAAGGACTATGCCGACATGGCGACCTTGGCCAAAGAATACAATTTCGGTACGGATCGGTACTGGAAGTACAAGCCCGATACCGTGCGCTTCACCCGCACTGAAAATGGCGGTCGGCCAGGACAAGCCTCCGAAGCAGGCCCAGACCCGGCAATTCAACAGAAAAAACAAAAGGCCGCCGCCCTGATGCAATGGAACAAAGGGGATGAGGCCAACACACTCCATGCTATCGGGCAAGTCGCTGCTTCCCGACAAAAAGCCATGATGGATGCCAAACGGCTAAATGCCTGGTTGAAATATGAAAAAAAATCAACCCCCGCCGCCGCCTATCACTACGGGATGCAACGACTGAGCGATGCACATCAGTACGCCGCAGAAATACCCAAAAACAAGGTAGATCAGGAAACTCAAAGTTATAGTGGCAGCGCAATGACGAGCTATTTGGCCGCTATTGCCTGCTTCAAAGACGGATTGGCCCAATATCCCGCCGGGTGGCCACCCAAGGCCTGAGCCCTTGTTTATAGCGAGGCAGCCATGACTACTGCGCAGCGGAAGGGGCGTATCGGACGGGTTGGGAGTTTATGCGGTAGGGGCTGGCAGTACTGAGGTATTTTGTACAATGTTGCAATTCAAATGCAAAATTGTACAAGCTGGTAGCGAAGCCTGGAGTTGGCTGCAAAAAAGATTCAACGAAAACAACTTAGTAACGCTTAAAAAATCGTTTCACGTTTTCTACCGCTCGCGAGCCAGCCCCACCCCTGCCCTCCCTCCTGGGGAGGGCAGGGG
>JADLDL010000015.1 GCA_020846655.1 Saprospiraceae bacterium
CCTACCAGGGCGCGAGGGCCTTGTGGGGAGAATCGTATTTTGTCAAAACCTATGGTGGATACGAGGAGGAGCCCGAAAGAATCATCCTGGAAGGCGGCTTCCTATTGTTTTTTCTGCGCGTAGGGATGCTCGTGCTGTTTTTGAAAGCCATGCGATTTCCGCTCCTGTATAAATGTATGTTTGGCCTCATCATTTTGTTTTTTACCCATAGTATTTTCAATGTGTACAACATCTTTTTTGTGCCCTTGGGCTTGAGTTTGCTGGACTGGGCCTATTCGGAATCGGAGACCGGTGCATCATGAAAATATGGGTCAGTAATTTTGGGCCACAACACAGCCGCCAGTTGCTGCTGGCGCTCGGCAAACCATCCTGGCTGGGCAAATTCTACACCGCGCTGGCCAGCGATAAATTTGCGTTGGGTTGGCTTCCGGCAAAACTGCAAGCTGCGCTAAAAAAAAGAGCCTTTCCGGGTGTTCCCGGCGAAAAAGTTGAACATTTCCCCCTGCTCTTCCTGCTCGAACGCCTGGGCAGGGGTATGTCGCCGGGCTTTAGCCGCTGGATCGGCAATTGCTTCGACTGGCGCGTAGCCCGCCGCATCCGCCGGGAAAAACCCGATCTGGTAATTACCTACGAAAACACCAACCTGGCCACCCTGCGTGCCGCTAAACGCGCGGGAATTACGACGATACTGGACCTGGCACAAATCCACCAGGCGGATATTGCCGTACACGCGAAAGCATTTCTGTCGCCCGAACAATGGCAGGCGGAAGTGGATATCGTGAACCCCCGCAAAGCCCGGGCACTCGAATACACTGATTTTGTGATTACCCTTTCCTCCTTTGCCGCCGACTCGATGTTGCGCCACGGCTGGCCCGCCGAACGTCTGTTTATGGCCAACCTGGGCATTGATCCACAGCGATTTACACTAAAATCCAGGTATTCCGACAGACATGGCCTACGCTTGCTCTTTGTAGGAACCATGACCAAACGAAAGGGATTGGGCGTGCTGTTGGAGGCGCTGGAACAACTGCCCGAACAATCGGTTTTTCTCACGCTGATCGGCCCGATGGCCGATGCGGCGGCTTTGATCCAGGCGAACCGCCACCGGGTTCGGTACCTGCCTTTTTTGCACCATGAGGAACTCGTCCGACATTACCAGGAAGCCGATGTATTTGTATTCCCGTCCCTGCTCGACTCCTGGGCGCAAACGGTGCTCGAAGCGATGGCATGTGGAACGCCAGCCATCGTAACCGAAAACACCGGCGCCAAAGACGCCGTTGTGCAAGGCGGTGGCTGGGTTATTCCGGCCAACGATACGCCTGCCCTGGTCCGTCTGCTTCAGGATTTGCTGCTGCACCCGGAGCAAATTGAACCTACCGGGCGCCGCGCCCATGAAATTGCCCAACAATATACCTGGGACCACTACCACCGGCAAATTGCCAATATTTTGAACACCATTACGCAACGCAACCCATTGAACGCCTAGTACATGCGGGTATTACACGTCACTCCCTCCTACAAACCGGCCTACCACTACGGCGGGCCAACGGTTTCTGTCAGTCGCCTGGCCGAAGCGCAAGCCGATGCCCAAGTGGAAGTAACGGTGTTTACCACCACCGCCGACGGCGCCACCGAACTTCAGGTGCCGGTGGCACAAGCCGTACGGGACAGTGGCGTGACCATTTGGTACTTTTCCCGCTGGACGGGCGACCACGGCCATTTTTCACCGGCGTTGCTGCTGCATTTGTGGCGCCATTGTCGCAAATTTGACGTGGTCAATATACATTCCTGGTGGAATTGGGTGGCTTTTGGCGCGGCTTGTATCTGCCGCTTACGGAGCGCCAAAACCATCATCAGCCCGCACGGCATGTTAAGTCCGTATACCATGGGGAAAGGCTTCCGGTATTGGTTTCAACGGACGATCGGGCGTTGGCTGGTCGGTGAAGCAGCCTTTGGCGCCACATCCAAACAAGAGCGTCTTGAAATTCAAAGCATTATTAAGGAAGGTCGTTTTTACGTCGCCCCCAACATCGTGACCCTGCCCGACTATCCAATGGCCCCCCGGATCGAATCTGCCGAGTTCCGGCTTTTGTTTTTGTCGCGGGTACACCACAAAAAAGGCCTGGAGTTTTTACTGGATGCCCTACACGACCTGCACCAACCCTGGCACCTGACCATTGCTGGCGAAGGAACGCCGGCATACGAACAAAAACTGCGCAAGCGCATTGCCGCGTTGGGCTTGGCAAAGCAAGTTACCTGGGCAGGCTGGGTGCGTGGCGACGAAAAATGGCAACTCATTGCGGCTTCGGATTTGATGGTGTTGCCTTCGTACAATGAAAATTTTGCCAATGTCGTACTGGAATCTCTTGCCCTAGGGACGCCCGTGTTGCTAAGCAACCAGGTGGGTTTGTGGAACTACGTGCAGAACCATGACCTGGGTTGGGTGACTGAGCGAACCGTGCCAGCCATTCATGCCGCCCTCAATGAAGCCATAGACAATCCTGAAAAACGGGCGCGCATCCGGCTCGAAGCGCCGCAGATCATTCGAGAGAGCTACGATCCGGCAACAATAGTTTCCATCTACCTGGATTATTATAATTCCCTATGAAAACCGGGTCTTTGGTAATCCTGCTCCTCACGTACAACGAGGAAAAAAATATTGAAGCCTGCCTCGACAGCGTGGCGGCGCTGGGGGCGCCGGTATTTGTAGTAGATTCCTTTTCCACGGACCGAACGACAGACATCCTTCGAGAGCGGGGCGTTGCCTTCGTGCAACACCCTTTCGAGCACTACGCTGCCCAGCGCAACTGGGCACAGGCCAACTGCCCGTTTCCGGAGCCCTGGGTACTGCACCTCGACGCCGGTGAACGGGCAACGCCGGAACTCGTGCGCTGGATCGAAAACGAATTTGACCCGGAGGCAGCGCCCAACGGCTATTTGTTCAGCCGGCGAACCATTTTTATGGACCGCTGGATCCGGCATGGCGGACATTACCCCAGCTACCACCTGCGCCTGTTTCGCCGCAAGCATGGACACTGCGAGGCCAAAGCCTACGACCAGCATTTTGTGTGCACCGGCCGGCTGGAAACCGCAACAAAAGGCGCCGACATTCTCGACCAGGTCGCCGAAAACCTGGTCCGGTTCAGCACCGGGCACCTGCGCTGGGCACTGATAGAAGCCGTTGAGCGGCTCAGCCGGCAACAGCCGGCGGGCGAAGTGGAGCCTCGTTTTTGGGGCAGCCCCATCGAGCGCCGCCGCTGGCTCAAAAGTGTAGTTTTTGATCGTACACCGCTGTTTTTGCGCGCATTTTTATATTTTCTGTACCGCTACTTTCTTCGCCTGGGCTTTTTGGATGGCGCGCCGGGGCTGGCTTTCCATTTTTTGCAGGGCTGCTGGTTCCGTTTTTTGGTGGATTCTGCTATGTTGGAAATTCGCCTTCGGCAAAAAAAAACCGGCGCCAGCCTCCGCCAGGTCGTACTGGAACTCTACGGCGAGCAGGTAGCCCAAACGATTCCAATTGGATAACCCATGTACATTCTCGGCTTAAATGCCTACCACGGCGATGCTGCTGCGGCTATTTTTCAAGACAGCACCCTGATTGCCGCTACAGAAGAGGAGCGGATCCGGCGCATTAAACACTGGGCCGGACTGCCAACAGAGGCCATTCGGTTCTGCCTGGCAGAAGCGGGTATCCGGCTTGAGCAGGTCGACCTGATTTGTGTCTCGCGCGACCCTTCCGCAAAAATCGGGCAAAAACTGAGGCAGGTGTTGTTGGGCGGAACAGGCCCTGCGGCACTGTGGAACCGGGCGCGCAACTCGTTCAATATCAAAACGCTGAAAGAAGATATTGCCCGCGAACTGGGTATCGATGCCCGGCACTGGAACGCCCGCGTACAATGGGTGGAGCATCACCGGAGTCACCTGGCATCCGCTTTTTTCGTATCGCCGTTTGAAGAAGCGGCGCTCCTCTCGGTCGACGGGATGGGCGATTTTACTTCGACCATGCGTGCCACCGGCCGGGGCAATCGGATAGATATCCTCGACAGCGTGTCTTACCCCCACTCGCTGGGTATTTTTTATACGGCCTTTACCCAATTGCTGGGTTTTCCGCACTACGGTGACGAATACAAAGTGATGGGTTTGGCGCCATACGGCAAACCGGTGCTGACCGATGCCGTCCGCGAGGTCATTCAACTGAAAACCAATGGTTTGTTTGAACTCAAGGGGCAATATTTCCAGCACTTTACCTCCGGTGTCCAAATGAGTTGGGAGGGTGGCGCGCCTGTGGTGGGCGTCTTGTATTCGCCGGCCATGATCCGGCGCTTTGGTCCGCCCCGGCAGCGCGAGGAGCCCATGACCGAACATCACCTGAATCTGGCAGCCTCGGTGCAGGCGGTTTGCGAGGAAGTCATCTTTCACCTGGCTACCGACCTGCACAAGCGAAGCGGTTTGCCTAACCTCTGCCTCGCCGGCGGTGTCGCCCAAAATTCGGTAGTCAATGGTAAACTCCTGCGGCATACCCCCTTCGAACAGGTATTCGTGCCGCCGGCCGGCCACGATGCCGGCACCAGCATCGGCTCAGCCTTGTATGCCCTGCACCAGGTATTGGACCAGCCCCGGCCACCGTTTCAGCACCAGGCCTACACGGGCGCCCGTTCGGATACAGCGGCCATAGAAACCTTGTTGCGCCAGCGGCATTTGCCCTTCGAACGACTCTCCGATCCCGCCTTGTTTGACCAAGTGAGCGATTGCCTCATTGGCGGCGGCGTCGTGGGTTGGTTTCAGGGCCGCGCAGAGTTTGGTCCGCGGGCATTGGGCAACCGCTCTATCCTGGCCGATCCGCGCCGCAGTGATGCCAAAGAAATCCTGAATTTGAAAATCAAACGGCGCGAAAGTTTCCGGCCTTTCGCCCCTTCCATCCTCCTGGAAGCGGTCGGTGATTATTTTGAAGGCGCTGATCGTGTGCCGTTTATGGAAAAAGTTTACCCGATCCGCCCCGACAAACGCGCTCAACTACCGGCCGTTACCCATGTGGACGGCACCGGACGCCTGCAAACCGTAGAACGCCAGGACAATCCACGGTACTACGGCCTCATCGAAGTCTTTTTTCGGAAAACCGGCGTGCCGGTGTTGTTGAATACTTCTTTTAATGAAAACGAGCCGATCGTAAATACACCCGAGCATGCCCTGGAGTGTTTTTTGCGAACGGAGATGGATATGCTGGTTTTGGAAAACATCGTTATTCGCCGTCCGGCATGAAAATCTCCATCATCACGGTATCGTACAACAGTGCAGCGACCATCCGCGACACCCTGCGCAGCGTAGCCGAACAAAGCCACCCGGAGGTAGAGCATATCGTAATTGATGGCGCTTCGCCCGACCAAACGGCCGACATTGTCCGCCAATTCCCACATGTAGACCGGCTGCTTAGCGAGCCTGACGAAGGCTTGTACCATGCCATGAACAAGGGCCTTGCACTGGCCAGCGGCGAAGTGATTGGCTTGCTGAATGCCGACGATTTTTACAGCCATCCGGAGGTGCTGGCTCGGGTAGCCGCGCAGTTTGAACAACCCGGCGTGCAGGCCTTGTACGGCGATCTGCAATACGTGCATCCGGAACAACTGCACCGTATCCTGCGGCACTGGCGAGCCGGCCCTTACCAAACTCCGGATTTCCGCCGGGGTTGGATGCCGCCGCACCCTACGTTTTTTGTGCGGCGGCACTGGTATGAAACCCTGGGCAATTTTGACCTGGAATTCCGGATGGCCGCCGACTACGAACTCATGTTGCGATTTTTGTACAAACACCGGGTGCCAGCGACGTATTTGCCAGAGGTCTTGGTTCGCATGCGGGCAGGCGGCATCAGCAACGCTTCCTGGCGCCACCGCTGGCGCGCGCACCAGGAAGACCGCAAAGCCTGGGTCAAAAACGGCTTGCAGCCAGCCCATTATACCCTCTGGCTGAAGCCTTTGCGAAAAATTCCACAATTGTTTCCATTCACTTTTCCACGTTGACGTTCGCCATCATTGCCGGTGCCCGGCCCAATTTTATCAAAGCCGTCCCGCTGTACCGCGCCTTACGCGCGTACCCGGGCGTCAGGGTCGAACTCATCCACACCGGGCAGCATCCCGACGCGCACATGAGCAGCGATCTGGCGCTGGAGTTAGGCTTGTCCGCACCCTGGATCACCTTGCCAGGGCAAGAGAGCAGCCCGTTGCGGGAAACGGCGCGCGTCCTGCAGCAACTTGAGCCGGTGTTGCAGGGCTTGTCGCCCGATTGGGTGATCGTCATTGGGGATGTCAATTCAACGTTGGCGGGGGCGCTCGCCGCCCGGCAATTGGGCCTTCGCCTGGCACACGTGGAGGCCGGCCTGCGGAGTGGCGACCGAACTATGCCCGAAGAAACCAACCG
>JADLDL010000016.1 GCA_020846655.1 Saprospiraceae bacterium
GCCGACGCCCGACGGCGGCGTACTGGCCATGACCTATGCCAACAACCAGGTAACCCAGCCCAACCGGATGCTGAAACTGGATGCCAACGGTAGCCTGGTCTTCGACCATGCCCGCAGCGCTTCGGCTCCGGTAGATTACCCCTTGTACTGGAAACAATCCGAAAACGGTATCATCAGCGTGTATGGCTACGGCCCGAGTGCCGGACTTGGCAAGCCAGAGATCCTTGAACTGTGGGACGCCAACGGCAATTTTATCCGGGCGATTACCCTGGAAATTGCTTTGCAAGTGGCCGGCAACTCGGTCACGCTGGATTTTGCCTATTGCATGACCGCCAACGGCGACATCGTTTTTTTCGGAGAACAGGACCTGCCGAATTTCGGAGACAAACGCTCGTTCCTGGCCCGGATGGATTCGACAGGGGCTCTTCAGTGGGTCCGCTATGTGGACGAATTGGGCTGGCCGACCAATCAACTCAGCATTCTATCCATTTTGGAAGCGCCCAATGGCGATTTGCAGCTCACCGGGCTCCAACTCGCCAACCAGTTTGGCCCGGACCAGAAACATTACTGGATATTCTGGAAAACGGACAGCAATGGCATCTACCGCTCCAACAGCGTGGGCGGCTTGCTGGTGCAAGATACCAATGTGGATTGCCTGGCCGGTAGCAGTGAACCAGCTCTGAAGAACTGGATCTTGTGGGTAGAAGGCCCGAACCAACTGAAGTATTTTGCTCAATCCGGCGCCGACGGCCAATACAGCAACCAGGCAGAGGCCGGCACTTACGCCATCAGCAGCCAGGCGCCCAACTATCTTTGGGAAGCCTGCGACACCCAACTGGTGGTAGTGGTGCCGGCTGATACCGTCAATTTTCAGGCCACCGCCGACTTCCCGTACCAGGCCCTGGCCGAGTGCCCGCTCATGCAGGTCAATATGGGCACACCCTACCTGCGTTTTTGCGACACGACGACGGTATTTGTGCAGTATTGCAACCAGGGCAGCTCGACCGGCGCCGATGCAGCCGTGGAAATTGAAATGGGCGCCAATGTGAGTTTTGTCGGCTCGGCACAAACCCACACCCAAAACGGACAAACCCTGCGTTTCGAACTGGGCGATGTGGAGCCGGGCGACTGCGGACAGTTTTCGTTCCAGGTGCTGCCGGGCTGCGACTCGACAGTGGTGGAACAAACCCTTTGTCTCACGGCGCATATTTACCCCGACACGATTTGCGACACGCCGGCTCTGTTGTGGTCGGGTGGTGGTATCGAAGTGAATGGCCAGTGTGCCGGCGATTCGGTGCGCTTTTTCGTCAAAAACATCGGTTTTGCGCCGACCAGCGAACTGGATTTTATCATTGCCGACGACCACGTGGTGATGTATCAGGGCACGATCCCGCCCCTGGCGCCCAACGCCACCCGGCCGTATTCTGCCCCTGCCAACGGCAAAACCTGGCGTTTCATGGCAGAGCAGGAGCCTCATTTTCCGGGGGCTACGGCACCCTCGGTAGCCGTGGAAGCCTGCTCACCGGGCGGCGCGCCGTTCAGTACAGGCTTTGTCAACCAGTTTCCCAACAGCAGTGGCAACCCCTTTGAGGATGTAGAATGCCGTCCGTTTTATTTGTTCCCCGACTCTACCGGGCTCAGCGCCACACCGGTAGGCGCTGGTAGCCAACACCTGGTCAGCGCCAGTACGGCCATCGATTACCTGGTGTATTTTGTAAATCCGGGCACGGCGGGTGTGGTTACCATCGTGGACACCTTGCCGGCCAGCCTCGACCCGGCCAGCGTCGATCCCGGCGCGGCCAGTGCCCCGTATACCTGGTCGGTTTCCGGCACGGGCGTGCTGACGATCCAGAGCAAACTGCCTTTGCCGGCGGGGCAAAGCGGTTTTGTGCAATTCCACGTGGAGCAAGAAGCAGGCAACACGCCAGGCACCCGGATTGAAAACCGGGCGCGCGTGCAAATCGGCCAGCAGACCCTTCAAGTAACAAATGCCGTGTGGCATACCGTGGCGCCGCAAGCGCTGTTTGTGGTGTCGACGACACAGCCTGCCGACCAGGTACCGGGGCTTTCGGTGTTCCCGAATCCGGCTAATCAGGTGGCATTTGTAGAAACCCCCTTGGCTGGCAGCGTACGGCTCCGTGTCCTCGACGCAGTGGGCAACGTGGTATTGGAAAAAACAGCCACCGGGCCGCGGATTACCCTGGAACGGGCGGGGTTGCCGGAGGGCATCTATTTCCTGGAAACCTGGACCAAGGGCGCATTGAGCGGCCGGGGTAAGATGGTTTGGCAATAAAACTTAACACGGATATAATACAAATGCGGTTGTTCGGAAAGGCCCGGGCGGCCGCATTTTTGCAGGGGTGGCAGCAAATACAGGAATGCTTGTATCTTCTCCACAAAATCACCTCCATGCGCCTGCTCTACGTTCTGCCTGTTCTGGCATTTTTTCCGTTTTGGCTTTCGGCTCAATCCATTTCTTGCGGCACGGAAGAAGCGTGGTCCCGCAAACTCCAGCAAGACCCCGTGTTGCGCAAGCAACATGAGATCCTCGAAAATCGCCGGCTCGATCAGCTCCGCACGGGCAAAATCAACACATTTGCCGATGGGCAGGCCTTGTACACCTTGCCGGTGGTGGTACACATCATTCACCAAAACGGTGCGGAAAATATATCGGACACACAGGTAGCGCAGGGCATACAAGACCTGAATGCGGCTTTTGCCAATACGGGCTATTACGGCAACGGCGATGGCGCCGAGACACCGCTGCGGTTTTGCCTGGCGCGCCGTACACCCAACGGTAGTGCGAGTTCGGGCATCAACCGGATCGTATCCCCGCTCACCAACCTGGACAAAAACACCCAGGACCAGGCCTTGAAAGACCTGAGCCGCTGGGACCCCACCCAATACGTGAACATCTGGCTGGTGGCCGAGATCAGCAGCGCCAGTTCGGGCTCGGGTGTGGCCGGCTACGCCTACCTGGCTACCGCTCATGGCCTGCCCTACGATGGCATCGTGATGGAGGCCCGCTGGATGGGCAGTTCGCCGGCCAAAACAGGCGTCCTGATCCATGAAATGGGGCATTATATGGGTTTGCTCCACACGTTTGAAGGAGGGTGTGCCAACGATGACTGCGCTGAAAATGGCGACAAGGTATGCGACACGCCGCCCGACCAGTCGACCGCAGCATCGCCCTGCGGAGCAGTGCAGAACTCCTGCCAGACGGACACCGATTCGGGCTTTTCGACCGACCAAAACGACATGACCATCAATTACATGGATTATGGCGACTACAACTGTTACAATGCCTTTACGGCCGGCCAAAGCGAGCGGATGGAGTATTTTATGCTGAATGCACGCCAGAGCCTGCTCCAATCGGAAGGCTGCCAGGACGCTTGTCCGCTGCCGGTCACTGCGGCCTTCAGCAGTTCAGCCGGGCCTACCTTGCCGGCAGGTACTTCGGTTTCGTTTTCCAATACTTCTGCGAATGCGCTGGCCTACGAATGGTGGGTGAACGATACCTTGTTTGCCAGTACGCCCGGCGCTTCGTATTTTTTTGGCAAATCGGGGGTTTTTATCATAAAACTCCACGCCATCGGCAGCCCGGCAGATTGCGACGATTGGGCTACCGATACGTTTGTGGTGAGCTGCCCGGTGGTGGTGGCCTTTGAGGCCTCCAATACCCAGCCTGTGCTGGGCGATGAGGTGGTGTTTGAAAACAACAGCCAGCAGGCCAGCGTCTGGGAGTGGAGCATCAACGGCGTTTATCAATCCAGTGCGGCAGTTTGGAACTATGTTTTTGCTGCGCCGGGCCAATATTCGGTCTGTCTGGATGCTTCCAACGGCGTTTGCCAGGAAAGCCTGTGCCGGTTTTTTGATGTGCCGGATACGAACCAATGCGCCGGTATTTGGATGAAAGGTTTTAAATTCAAACAAAGTCCTTACCTGCGCCTTTGGGAACTGGATAGTTTGCCCGACGGCGGGTTCATCACGGGCGGGTTGGCGGGTACTAACCGGACCGCGCTGGTACGGTTTTCTGCCTCGGGGCAGCCTTTGCAAGGCTGGCGTTTGCAGGCTGCTGCCTCGGAAGAAGCCTTACAGGAGATCCTTCCCACGGGTACCGAAAGTTTGGTGTGCCTGGGCTCCACTGGCCCCTTGGGGCCCAACGCGTTTCTGTTTAAATTCAACTACGCCACCGGCCAGCAACAGTGGTACAGACACCTGAATTTTTCGACGGTCACTGCCAGTACAATGGCCTTGCTCGAGCACCCGGTGACCAACAGCATTTTAGCCTGGGCAACCTTGACAACCCCCAGCGGGATTGCCCTGATGGAATTTGACAATGGAAACGGAAACCTGCTCAACCAGAAAAATTACGACCGCAGCACCACCACCTCGCCGCGCGGCTGCTTGCTGGCCAACAACAAAATGTATACCTGTGGCCTGATCCCGGCCAGCGGGGGGCCTGGCAACGCTGGCGCCATGAGTCGGTACGACCTGGCTGGTAACCTGGAATGGACGAAGTCTTATACAATCATCGTCAATTCGGCGCTGCCGCCGAGTATGGTGCTGGATGAAATGATTTTGGATAAAGACGGGATCGTAATCATCGGCTCCTTGTCGCAATTCCGGCTTTTGTTAAAAACCGACTTTGACGGCAATGTACTTTGGGAACATCTCTACGCTCCGAATTTTGTGAACATTGCCTACTCGCACGGCGAAGACATGAATATTGTGGCGCTCGACGACGGTTACCTGAGCCTGGGGGTACAAAGTTTACCCGGCGACTCGTCCAACCTGATTTTTGCCAAAATGGACAAAGCCGGCGCCATGATTTGGACCAAGGCCCTGAAGGTTTACGCGGACGTGGCGCAAGTGGATATGGTTGCCAAAGCCGACGGTATTGTGGTCCTGACAAACGAGTATACCAATGGCAGCAGCATCTTGCTGCACTTGAGCAAGACCGGTGAATTCTCCAAAACCTGCTACCCGATGACCGATTTGCCGCTGCCGGTCAACAGCCCGCATACCCTGCAAACCACTACCTACCCGCCACAACCAATAGCGCCGGTGAATATTGCGGTGCCCGCCAAGACCTTTGTTCAGGTCAGCGAAGGACTGACCGAAAACCAGTACTGCGCCGAAGTCATTTGCCCGGAAATCTGCGACAACGGCCTCGACGACGATGGCGACGGGTACGTCGATTGCTACGACGTAAGCGATTGCCCCTGTACCGACGATGTACCCGAGTGCTACACCACCGATATCCAGCCTGGCGCCAATAGCCCGTTCAGCGCCCGGCAGGCCTGGCAAAGCCAGAAAGTGGTGGATGCCATGGGCGGCTGCATCGTGGCCAACCTCAACCCCGCCCAGGATGACATCCCTGAAATTATTACCAACAAAGAATACTACACGGACAGCCCTAATTCCTATACGACGACCGCATTGTTGATTTTTCGCGGCGATGGCGCCAATGCCGCCAATCCCGACCGGCTGACGGTGCCAGGCGGCGTACCTGTTTGGATACAAAATACATACGTGGCTGCCGATGTGAATGGCGACGGCAAGACCGAACTGATCGTCAGTTGTTTCGATGCCAAGATCCGGGTATTTACCAATTACCAACCCGGCGCCAACCCGCCGATGACCCTGCTGGCTGAATCCGTTCAACCGATGCAAACCTCGCAGACCCGCCCCTACCTGGCCGATTTTGAAGCCGATGGCATACCCGAAATCTATGCCGGCAACGATATTTTCGGCTTTGATTTCACCAACCCTGCCGCACCGGTGTTGTCGCGCTGGGCGAGCGGAGGCAGTAGCGGCCCCGTTGGAAAAAAGCCGGATACCAGCGTTTTAGGAGAGCACGTCAGCCCGATCGCCGCCGATGTGTTGCGCCCTATCGATTGCAACGGCGACCCCGATTGCCAGGGCCTCGAAATTGCCGCCGGCTATGGCATCTATTCGGTGGATCTGGATACCCTCGACGGTGATCCTATGCAGGTCAAACTGCAAAAAAACCTGAACCAGATGACGCCCGGTATGAATTTTAGCGACGGCAATACGGCAGTGGCCGATATGGACCTCGACGGCGTTCCGGACCTGCTGGTCAATGGCATCCTCAACCAGCAATGCGGCGTATACCTCTGGAACAAAAACGGTTTCCTGCATTTTTTCGCCTACGAAAATGCAAACCCCAACTGCTATGCCTATGGCCCTATTACGGTAGCCAACGTCATAGACGATACCCAACTGGGCGCCGCCCGCGATTTTCCGGAACTCATCACCACCTTCGCGAAACTGCTGGTCACCTTTAACCTGAACAAAGCCGCCCAAACGCCCGCCAGCCCGTACTGGTGGAGTATGGCTACCGATGATGGCTCCGGCGGTAATGCTGGCGCCACGGCCTTTGACCTGGATGGAAACGGCCAAATGGAACTCGTGTACCGTGGCGAGGGCAGCCTTCGTATCCTGTACGCCGGCATGGCGCCTTTCCCGCCCGGCGTCGATGCCCAGCGCAACTTCGCTACTTTTCCGTCCATCTCGGCAACCCGCCACGAATACCCGGTAGTGGCGGATGTGGACAACGATGGCCAAGCCGAGATTGTATGTACTGGAGGGGATCTGCCGTTCAATATTTCCAATTTATTCCTTGGCCGGCTAAAAGTGTACGAATCCAATCTGGCAGTAGCAGCGCCCTGGCGGCCCGCCCGGGCGGTGTGGAACCAGTACAGTTACCATTCCACCCACATCAACGACGACCTCACCATCCCCAGAACGCCGCAACCCAGCCACCTCGAACTACCGGTGCTGGGCTCCGGCAAACGCCCGCTCAATACCTTTTTAGTTCAAACCACCCTGCTCAACCGCAATTTTGACCCCTACAAACCCTTGCCGGATGCCCAGGTGAGCACCGCTACGGCCCGCTGCGCCGGCAACTCGGTTCAGATCAGTCTGGAAATTTGCAACCCCGGCAGCGTCGATCTCGCAGCCGGCTTGCCCCTGCGCTTTTACAACAGCGACCCCACCCAGGCGGCCGCCACCCGACTCCCCGGCAACCCGGTAGTGCCGCTGGCGATCCCTATCGACAGCTGCGTAAGCGTCCAGTTTACCCTGCCCCAACCCGCCGGCCCAACCCTGTGGGTGGTCCTGAACGACGACGGCAGCCAGGCTCCGCCCTTTGACCTGGAGGCCGATTTTCCGGTCAATGCCCTCGACGAATGTGATTTTTCCAACAACCTGCTGGCGATCCCAATGCCACCGCCCGCGCCATCGCTTGAGCTGGGCCCCGATATCGCCGTGTGTCAAAACGGCGTTTGGGTGCTCGATGCTGGCCCCGGCTTTGAGGCCTACGCCTGGTCGGATGGATCGAAAGGGCAAAATATCACCGTTTATGAGCCCGGTACCTACTGGGTGGAGACCCTCGATGCTTGCCAAAACAAACACCGCGATACGGTGCACGTTTCGATAACGCCCGCCACAGTGATCGATCTGGGACCGGATCTTGTGCTTTGTCAGGGAGAGGAGGTACAATGGACCCTCAGCGGCTTTGCTGCCTACCAGTGGCTGCCAGCCACCGGCCTGTCGTGCAGCACCTGCGGCAACCCCAAGGCACAGCCGGATACCGATGTCACCTATACCCTGCTGGCCCGCACGACCTCGGGGTGCTACAGCGTCGATTCGGTGCACATCCAACTGGCCCCCGCTGTGCAAACGACCTGGGACACCACGCTGTGCGCCGGCGCCTCGCTTACTTTGCACGGCGTGGATATCCCCGCCGGTAGCAGCCACCAGTTTGTATTCGCTACCAGTTTGGGCTGCGATTCGATCCTGACCGTACAGGTGGCTGCCTTGCCCGGCGCGCAATCGGCAGCATCCTCAAGTATTTGTGCCGGCGATTCGGTGTTGATTTTTGGGCAGTGGCGGCAGCAAACGGGCACGTTCAGCCAGGTTTTCGCTGCGCAAAACGGCTGCGACTCCACGCACACGGTAGATTTGACAGTGTTGCCGGCGTTTCAAACACAGGCATCGTCGAGTATTTGCACTGGGGATTCGGTGCTGATTTTTGGTCAATGGCGGAAACAAACGGGCGTGTTCAGCCAGGTTTTCGCTGCGCAAAACGGCTGCGATTCCACGCACACGGTGGATTTGACAGTGTTGCCGGCGTTTCAAACGCAGGCACCGACGAGTATTTGCGCTGGGGATTCGGTGTTGATTTTTGGGCAGTGGCGGCAGCAAACGGGCACGTTCAGCCAGGTTTTCGCTGCGCAAAATGGGTGCGACTCCACGCACACAGTGGATTTGACGGTGTTGCCTGTGTTTCAAACGCAAGCACCGACGAGTATTTGTGCTGGGGATTCGGTGTTGATTTTTGGGCAGTGGCGGCAGCAAACGGGCACATTCAGCCAGGTTTTCGCTGCGCAAAACGGCTGCGACTCCACGCACACGGTAGCCCTGACGGTGTTGCCGGCCGTGCAAACCATGTCTTCCCAAAATATTTGCGCCGGCGACTCGATCCTGATCTTTGGCCAATGGCAAAAAAAGGCCGGCACGTACAGCCAGGCCTTGGTGGCGCAACAGGGTTGCGATTCCACGCATACCGTGCTCCTGAGCGTCTTGCCGCTGCCATCGCCCTATTTTCACTGGAACCATCCGACGTGTTTTGGGTTGGCCAACGGGAGTATTGATTTTTTTAATGTTGATCCACAATGGAGGTACCGGCTTGACGGCGGGCCATTGGTATCGGATACCTTGTTTGAAGGTTTGGCTGCGGGTATCCATATTCTGTCCGTGATTGACACGGCTGGCTGCGCGGCAGATGTAATGTTTACTTTCGTCAGTCAGGATCCCTTGTTGTTGGAGTTGCCAGCCGACACGAGTATTGTGCTGGGGCAATCTGTCGTGCTGACAACGACCACCAGTTCCAATGCCGTTTCCTACGCCTGGTCGCCGCCTGACTACCTGGATTGCAGCACTTGCCCCAGTCCCGTGGCTTCGCCACAAACATCGATCACCTATTCGCTGACCGTTCGGGATGCGTACGGCTGTACGGCGGAAGGGCAAACGCGGATCGCCGTGAGTGGCCCTTCGGTATATGTGCCCAATGTGTTTTGGCCCGGTAGTGGCGGCCCGAACGCGGTGTTTGGCGTTTATGCTCCGAGTGGCGTGTTGCAAATCCGTTCGCTGGATGTATTTGACCGCTGGGGCGGCCTGGTCTGCCACCAGGAGCACCTGGCGCCGGATGGCCAGAGCGGCTGGGATGGTCGCTGGCGCGGGCAGGATTGCCAGCCCGGCGTCTACCTTTACCGGCTCGAACTGGATATGCACGACGGCAGCCGGGTGAAATGGGTGGGCGAAGTGACGCTGATTCGCTAAGTGGCATTCTTTTTCAGGGGAATGGCTGCCAGGCGGGTGGTTTGGGCAGGGGATTCCGTGTACCTTTGTCTCAGGTATCCAACCGACAATTTGCCTGAGTGAATGCAATAGGCCCAAAAGATTCAACATGACTGAAACAATCGATAAATTTGGCTTGATTTTTACCGGGCAGCCGAGCAATTTCGAGACTTGGTGCCTTGGAATTGGATATATGACGGCAATATTTTTGGAGTAGAAACACTCAATAATGAAGTTACTCAATACTGTTGTGTTAGGAGTGCTGCTAGCGAAGTATTTGCGTTGGGTACCTATCTTGATGATGAAGGGCTTCAATCCTATTTAAATTTTGTCTACACAGCAGAAAAAAGTGAAAATGAGATTTTTATTGCCATGCTTCGGCAACGATTATTAAAAGTGGAATTTGCGGACGGAGGTGAAATGAGTGCCCCCGAACTAAAACATATAAAAGGTCTGGGCCTAAAATTTAGAGGCCAGCGGCAATGGGTAAAAGCGGAAGGCTACCGGCCGGGATATTTGCCCAATCTGATTTCTGTGGAACAGGTTGCTTTGGCAATTCATGTATTGCAACAGGCCATGGTGGTAACAAAACAATGGCAGCAAGTACCCGAGCAGATGGAACGCAGTACCACCGAGTTGCTGTTGCGTCGTCCGATTTTGATAGACGGGCACCTGAAATGGGTGGAAGCATGGCGGCCATTTCCAGAAAGGGAGGTGGTCAATGAACCTTTTCCTTTAACTCGTTCCAGGGCGACTGTTTTGAAGAGAGAATTGAAGCGCTCTTCCGGTACCGTGTTGTTTAGTTTTCAGTACCTGTCTATAACTGTTGCCGAACCCCGATCACGTGCTTTTTTTGCCCTGAACGCTATCTTGGTTGATTTCGAGTATGATACGATCATTGGATTTGACCTATTCCGGCCCGAAAACCTACGCAGCGCCTTTGAAGATAACTTGTACCAACAGTTTCGTAACCAGAAAGCTATCTCCGAACAAATTGTGGTCGATTCCAAGTTCGTCGAATCTGCATTGGAGTCTTATTGTGAGGCTCTCGGCATCGAATTGATTGATGACCCTGAAATTCCGGTTTTTCAATCTATAACAAATATGTTACGAAGCCAACTTGGAGGCTAATTAGAGAAAAGGACATCGCCAGAATTACTTAATTTTGCTGTGTAAATCCGCAAGCGATATATTATGCGAATTGATAAATTTAAAATAACTAATTTTCGCTGCTTTCAGCATTTGGAGTTGGAATTAAACCCCAGACTTAATGTCTTTGTGGGGGTAAATGGCAGTGGCAAATCAGCACTCCTAGAAGCCTTAAAACTCGGAATTGTCGGCGCTATTGGAGAAATTAAAGGGGCTGTCCCACAAAAATCTACTTTAGCGGGTTATGGATTTGATACTAAAAAAGACCCAAACATTCGAATATTTGAACGTGGTGAAGTTGCACAAAGTGATATTGTAAGCCTTGAAATATCGGGATCATTTGAAGACGTCAATTCACAAAATGTGTTGAAATTAAAATGGTTAAGGTCTTTAGAAAAAGTCAACATTCGATATCGGCACAAAAATGACTATAAAGAAATTCAATCTTATTTCTCTGGGCTTTCAAACGCGCTTCAGGTTAACAAAGACATTGAACTTCCCTTGTTTGCTTACTACTCTACAGGCCGCCTTTTCTGGGAGAGCAACGATACCGATTCTGTAATGAATGGAGAGCGTGTGAAGGGTTATTTAAATGCGCCGACGGCAAAATCATCCCAATATTTGTTCAAAAAATGGTTTGAAAAAAGAGAGCAAAGCCAAGAACAATATCGAAAACACAATGTCGAGTTTGATTTTTCTTCTTTTGAAAGAGTTAAGCAGATGGTGTGCGAATTAATCCCGGGATGTGAAAGCATCTTTTTTGACCACTTGCGCTTTAAAGAAGTAGTTTTTGTCTTCAATGGAGGGCAAGTTCTTCCGTACTCAATGTTAAGCGATGGTACTCGAAATCTGGTCGCATTAATCAGCGATCTGGCCCTCCGTTGCGCCGTATTGAACCCTTGGCTAGGTGATAAGATCAGCGAAGTGAGGGGAGTGGTGTTGATTGATGAGGTGGATTTGCATCTACATCCATCCTGGCAACGAATGGTAGTTCCTAGTCTTTTAAAGATATTTAAGAATGTGCAGTTTTTTATAACTACGCACTCACCAATGACTCTTGCGTCTTTAGAACCCTATATCGCTGATCCGATACCCAATATTTTCATCTTAAATAAACAAGGAGCCAAAATAGATATAGAGCCATTAGCACAAGAAATATTTGGGACAGTTAACCAATGGTTGATTAATGTTTTTGGATTAGCGGAACCTCGAAGCCAAGAAGCTGAAACAGTGATATTAGAAGCTAAACAAATGCTTTCAGACACAAAGCCAAGTGCTAAAAAAATTCAACAAATTTCTGAAAAAATGATGCTTCACCTTCCTGCACATGACATATTCTGGATCCGGTGGAACTATTTTGCTGAACAAAACGGAGTAACCCTTTGAATACATGATACCGATAATTCAATTTGATGAACCCCTAGACTTTGACAATAATGTCAGACAAAGAGGATTAGCATTTTTAAGAATATCACCAAACCCGACAACAAAAGAATGGGAAGCCCATGCTTACTGGCAGGAGGTATTACCTGAATTACGTTCACTCTATGATGGAATTTGTAATTACTGTGCTACGAAAATAATGCACAGTACAGGAAGGCATTCTGTAGACCATTTTTTTGATAAAAAAAATAACCCAGACCAAGCTTATGAGTGGGCAAACTATCGATATGTTTCCGCCCGATTTAACAGTAGGAAGAAGCAAAAACCTATCCTAGACCCATTCAATATTGCGATTGGCACATTCGTGCTAAACATGACTAATTTTTTTGTAGAAGTCAATCCCAATATCTTCGACCCGCGTGTAAGAACCCTGGCTGAAGATACAATAAAAGTCCTAAAGTTTAATCTGGATGATGATTTGGTAAATGAAAGGGCCGAATTTTTCTTCGAATATAAGAAACGTGAAATCACTTTCGCTTTTTTGCAAAAGCAAGCCCCCTTTCTCGCCTATGAAATTAACCGCCAAGGCCTTTGAACTAAATCGCCATGCAGAATCCACAGCCTTACCAGCCCAAAAATAAAATTCGCCTCGTCACCGCCGCTTCGCTCTTCGACGGCCACGATGCTGCCATCAACATCATGCGCCGCATCATGCAGAGCACCGGCGCTGAAATTATCCACCTTGGCCACAACCGCTCGGTGCTGGAGATCGTCAATTGTGCGATCCAGGAAGATGTGCAGGGCATCGCCATTACGTCCTACCAGGGCGGGCACATGGAGTTTTTCAAATACATGTACGACCTGCTCCGGGAGCGCGGCGCCGGGCATATCAAAATCTTCGGCGGCGGCGGCGGCACCATCCTGCCTTCTGAAATCGAGGAATTGCAGGCCTACGGGATCACGCGGATTTACCACCCCGACGACGGCCGCGCACTCGGCCTGCAAGGCATGATCAACGACGTGCTGGCGCAATGCGATTTCCCGCTGGGCAACGCAGCAGCCCTCAACGGTGAACTCAAACACCTGAACGAACGGCTACCCAACGCGGTGGCCCGCCTGATTTCCATCGCCGAGAACAACCCTGAATTTTACGAAAAAGAAGTGCGACCGAAGTTGGTGCCCGCACCCGAAGGTACTGGTATCGTGCTGGGCATTACCGGCACCGGCGGCGCCGGCAAATCCTCGCTGGTCGATGAACTGGTGCGCCGTTTTCTGCTCGATTTTTCAGACAAAACGATCGGCATCATCTCTGTTGACCCCTCCAAACGCAAAACCGGCGGCGCCCTGCTCGGCGACCGCATCCGGATGAACGCCATCAACCCCAGCGATTCGGCCCGCGTGTACATGCGCTCGCTGGCCACCCGGCAAAGCAACCTGGCCCTCTCGAAATACGTGCAATCGGCCGTGGAAGTACTCAAAGCCGCCCGCTACGATTTGATTATCCTCGAAACCAGCGGAATCGGCCAGAGCGATACGGAAATCATCGACCACAGCAACCTGTCGCTGTACGTGATGACGCCCGAATTTGGCGCCGCCACACAACTGGAAAAAATCGACATGCTCGATTTTGCCGACGTGGTGGCGATCAACAA
>JADLDL010000017.1 GCA_020846655.1 Saprospiraceae bacterium
CCCTCCGTTATGCCGTCGGCCCTAAAGGGCCTCGACCGGGGCGGCGTAAACGCCGCGCTACCAAGCGTAGCGTTTAGTGGGGAAATGAAATGTTGCCCATGCCCAGCAGGGGTAGGCCGCTTTGCCCCTTAGCGTAGAAGTATATACCTCCCTCGTTGTGCAAATCGGCCCTAAAGGGCCTCGACCGGGGCGGCGTAAACGCCGCGCTACCAAGCGTAGCGTTTAGTTAGAAAATGAAATATTGCCCATGCCCAGCAGGGGTAGGCCGCTTTGCCCCTTAGCGTAGAAATATATACTTCCCTCCGTTATGCCGTCGGCCCTAAAGGGCCTCGACCGGGGCGGCGTAAACGCCGCGCTACCAAGCGTAGCGTTTAGTTAGGAAATGAAATGTTGCCCATGCCCAGCAGGGGTAGGCCGCTTTGCCCCTTAGCGTAGAAATATATACTTCCCTCGTTATGCAAATCGGCCCTAAAGGGCCTCGACCGGGGCGGCGTAAACGCCGCGCTACCAAGCGTAGCGTTTAGTTAGAAAATGAAATTTTGCCCATCCCCAGCAGGGGTAAACCACCGAGCGTGGCGCCGGGTGCATGCTGGCCAGCCAGGGTTTCGTTGGCCAGTACGGCAAACAACACGGCTTCTTTGGCATCGCCATCAATGCCAAGCGTAGCCATGGGTTCGAACTGCCAATCGGGCAATGCGGCCCGCAGGTGCCGGATGACGAGTGGGTTGTGGGCGCCGCCGCCACTCAGGTAAATCACTTTTGGCCCGGCCTGGCGCGCGACGCGCAAAATATCGGCCGCGATGGTATCGGCGGTCAGGCGGGTGAGGGTGGCCATCAGGTCTTCGGGCCGGATGTCGGGGCCGGCCAGGGCGCAAGCCCAATCGAGGCTGAACTGTTCGGGGCCGGTAGTTTTGGGGAAGGGCAGATTGAAATAGGGGATCTGTTTGAATTGGGCCAGCAGCGTTTCATCGACCTGGCCACTGGCGGCCAGGCGGGCGTCTTCGTCGAAGGCTTGCCCAAAAAAATGTTGCGCAGCGGCGTCCAGCAGCGTATTGCCCGGGCCGGTATCGGTGGCGAATACCTTGGCACTGTCGCCATCGGCGGGTAAATAGGTGAAATTGGCAATGCCGCCGATGTTGAGCAGAAAACGGTCTTCGCCTTTTTTGGAAAATAAGAGGTAATCGCCGTACAGCGCCAGGGGCGCGCCTTCCCCGCCGGCAGCCAGGTGTTTTTGGCGAAAATCGCTGATCGTGAGGATTCCGGTCCGGCGAGCCAGGTGGTCGCCGTCGCCGATTTGCAGGGTAGCGTTGGGGTACTGCGGCAGGCCGTGGAACTGGCGGGGGGCGTGAAACACCGTTTGGCCGTGGCTGGCGATCAGGTCTACGGCCTCAGGCCGGATACCCCAGTGCTGCAAGGTATCGTTGATGATGGCCGCATGGCGTTCGGCCACCACCACATTGAGCAGGGTCAGGTGCTGAAAATCAATAGTTTTTCGGGCAAACACGCGGCGCACTTCGTCGCGGAAGCCCTCGTCAAAGGGCACCGTCCGGTAGTGGGTGATCTGAAGGCGGGTATCGAAGCCGGCGCCTTCCACGGTGCAGAGGGCGAGGTCGAGGCCGTCGAGCGAGGTGCCCGACATGAGGCCGAGGATGCGGCGCGCGGGTTGCTGGGCCAGTTGGTAGAGGTGTTCAACATCGAGTTTCATTGCCGGAAACCGCCTGGAATGGAACGGCAGAGGCGGTGTCCGGCGAAAATACAGCAGAACCCTTATTTTGTCGGCCAAACCACATGGATATGTATCAGATCGAGTCCGATATCCGCCGGGCGGCTACCTTGCCCGGGGCGTTTTACCAGTCAGCAGCGGCCTTCGAGCGCTGCCGCGAACAGGTTTTTGCCCGCTCCTGGCAGTTGATCACAGGGGCAGAAGAAACCGTTCGGTTGCCGCAGGACTGTCTGCCGTTCCAGTTTATGGACCATTTTATCGAAGAGCCGCTGTTGGTGTTGCGCGATACTCAGGACCAATGGCACTGCCTGTCGAACGTCTGTACGCACCGGGGCAACATCCTGATCCAACACCCGGGCCGCCTCGAACGGGGTATTGTGTGCGGCTACCACGGCCGCCGCTTCCACACCGACGGGCGTTTTGCCGCCATGCCGGAAACGGAAGGCATGGAAAATTTCCCCTGTGCCGACGACCATTTGACCCGGCTGCCGCTGCAACACTGGCGCCAGTTCGCGTTTACCTCGCTCGACCCGGCGTTTCCGTTTGCCGATTGGATCGCCGACATGGAGCAGAAAATTGGTTTTTTGCCGGTCGAACAATTTCGTTTCGATGCCTCCCGCTCGCGCGACTACCTGGTGAAAGCCAACTGGGCTCTGTATTGCGACAATTACCTGGAAGGGTTTCACATCCCGTTTGTGCACAAAAGCCTGGCAGCCGCCCTCGATTGGGGCGCTTACCGGACCGAACTGTTTTCCTGGGGCAATTGCCAGGTCGGGATCGGGCGGGGCGGCGAAGACGTGTTTGCCCTGCCGCCGGGCCATCCCGATGCCGGGCAAGCCATTGCGGCCTATTATTTTTGGCTGTACCCCAACATCATGTTCAATTTTTACCCCTGGGGACTTTCGCTCAACATCGTCCGGCCCTTGCAACAGGACCTCACGAAAGTAAGTTTCCGGGCCTACGTGTGGGACCCTGCCAAACTCGGTGCGGGCGCCGGCGCCGATGTGGACCTGGTAGAACGCGAAGATGAAGCCGTGGTGGAACTGGTGCAGCGGGGCACCCGCTCGCGGTTTTATAAACAAGGTCGTTTTGCGCCCAAACATGAACGCGGAGTTCACCAGTTTCACCGCTTGCTGGCCGCAAGTTTGCAGGAAAACAGGCCCTGAAACGGGAAGTCGCTTTTTTATTGGCGAGCGAAACCTGCCGAAGGGACATCTACGCCCAAAAAGGTAGATTTGCCGACAAAGCTGCCGGAAAACCTGGCAAGGCTCCAAATCTTGTGTAACTTTCCGCTCGACAAACAGATTATGATAAAACTACTCCCTTGCCAATGCCCGCCACATTTTTGCGATTCACCTTAGTTTCAGTATTGTTTTTGTCGTTTATTTCCCAGGCAAAAGCGGACTGCGTAGATACGGTGCTCTTGAAAATCAATCCCGTGCAATGCTATGGCCTTCGCAACGGGTCCATCGAAATTCTGGAAGTAGCCGGAGGCATTTCGCCGTTTTACTATTCGCTCGACGGCAGTTCCTACAGCACACGCCCTTTGTTCGATTTGCTGTGGGCCGGCGAATACGTCCTGCATGTGCGCGACTCCAGCGGCTGTGTCAAAAAATTCCAGTTGCTGGTGCCCGAGCCTGACGAGTTGAAAGTAAAATTGAACATTTCCGACACCTCTGTCGTAGCCGGTGAAATCATTCAACTCAAAGCTACGGTGTCGCCGGCCGGTACAGTACTGAAAACCATTCAATGGCGGCCACCGGATATGTTTACAGCGCAGCACCAGTTGTCGCAGATTATCCGGGCGATCAAAGACACGGATTTTGCCATTGAGGTGACGAATGCCAACGGCTGTGAGGCCCGCGACAACCTCTCGATGGTGGTTGAAAAAACCAACCTCTATTTTCCCAATATTTTTAGTCCGGGCAGCAACCAGAACAACTATTTCACCCTTTTTTCAGGCGAAGGCGTTTCCCAGATCCGCCTGCTCCGGGTGTACAACCGGGCCGGACAATTGATGTTCGAACAACGCGATTTCCTGCCCAATGACCCCTTGCGGGGCTGGAACGGAAAAGCCGCCGGCCGCCTCGCGGCAGCCGGCGTGTATACTTGGGCAGCGGTTGTCGAATTTGCAGACGGGCATCAGGAGCAGTTTTCCGGCAACGTGACCCTGATGAATTGATAGTTGCGTTAGTAGGCTACTTTCAACGTAACCTTGTCGTTCAGGTACACTCCCTTGGACAGTTTCAGGTTGATTTTTTGTCCTTCCTGGGTTTCGATCTGGCTGCCATCCTGCAACCGTATCCCGTTTTGCAAGGCATGGTTCACGGCATCGTACAGGATCGCGTGCGCCTCCTGCAGGGAATGCGCCGATTTGACAATTTCCAGATCGGGCATGCCCAACTCGGACAAACCAAAGGTGTAGGCGCTGCTGGCTCCGCCATCCTGTAGCATGCCGAAGTAGATCCAGCAATAGATCGGCAGCACCTTTTCATTCAGGTTGCGGGCGGCTTGCAAAAAAAATGTTTTCGATTGCAACAGGTATTGGCTGGCCAGGTACACGCCACAGGAGCGCGTATTGTCCAGCGCTGCTGCCGTGACGCGGGTGTACAATTTGTAAGCGTCCAGCGGCCGCGAGGCCTGACCGATGACCGATACCACCAGTTGCGACTGGTGGCGCGGCGCCTCCTCGGCGGCCGAACGCCACAGCCAGGCGCCTTCGACGGCGCCGGAGATCTCGGCGGGCGAGGCAGGGTAATCCATGTTGGCAAACATGACGGTAGCGGTAGCCGTATGCACCACCAGTGTTTTTTCAGACTGGCTGGAGGAGTCGATCCGGACACCCCAATCGCTGCGCAATCCCGCGAGCAAGGCTTTGAAATCCACCGGGTTGCGGTCGTTGATCAGCACGGTGCCGGTCACGACTTTGCCCTCGGTGGCATTGGGCACACTGGCGCGTTGCGCCTGGAGATGGAATGAAAAAAGAGAAAAAATGGTGGCAAACAGAATGGTGAGGCGCATGAATTGAATTGAGTTATTGCGAATAAAAAGTCGGCAAAGGTAAAAGCATGTTTGAGGTTTTCAGCCGGAGCGGCACCGGGCCATGTTGCTTACGGCGGGAAAATTTCAGGCCCGCACTAAACGCCGTTTCGCCCGCCAATGGTCTGCCGGCCTGCATTTAACTCCCGGTGTTTTTGAAAAAAAAGCAGGCCCGGCATTGCGCCCGGCCTGCGATGACTATTAAATAACCAAGTTATAATGCTTCTTTCCGGCGTTTGCCCAACTGCTGGGCCGGATATTTTGTTTGCCTGGGTCAAATGTGGGTTCCAGACTGGACCGTTTACAACTTTAAGTTGCCGACCCTGGTGGAAAAGGCTGCTCAACCCGTCAAAGTCGCCGCTGACCGGAATAGGACACTTGCACCCGAAATGCAAATAAATAGAAGGAAACGGGGGGCGCTAAACGCCAAGCGGGCCGTTTTTCAGATGAAAAACGGCCCGCTTGTTTGAAAACAACGGGATCAGGGGTTGTCAGGGGCCACTCTTTTTCCTCACCAAACGAAACTGCCTACCGTGCCGCCTTGCAGCGAAGCCACGATCCATTTGCCGGCAGCCTGTATGTTGAACGACTGTAATTCGGCGCTTTCATTCAACACCACCAGCACGGTTTTGCCCTCCGGCGTCCGGAACGCCACGTTGGGCAGTTGCACCAGCAAGTTGCTGCCGATCCGCACCGAGCCGGGCGGCACAAACTTGGAAACCTGCGCCACAATGTAAAAACTCACGTTTTTAGTGGCTTTGGAACCGTCGATCGTAACGGCGCCGCGGCACTGCGAGCAGCCGCCGGGGGTGTGCGGACCGAAATTCGGGTCGTTGGCCAGGTTCCATTCCAGGGCCACGCGGCTCCAGTTGCGCATGGTACCGATGATGACATTTTTGAGGTGCCATTTCAGGTCGCCGTCGAAGCTGCTGTTCGAGCCGGTCCACTGTTCGGTAAAATACAGGCCTTTGTCGGGGTGCTTGTCGTGTACGGCCGACAAAGCGCTGACATCGCCGGCATACAAATGGAACGCCGAACCGGCCACGAAAGGCTTGGCTGCGGGGTCGTCCAGGATGGCCAGCGGGTAGGCCGGGTTGTCGCAATTGTGGTCCCAAACAATGATTTTTGTACCGATGCCGGCTGCCTGAAAGGCTGGTCCCAGGTGATTTTTGATAAAATCGGCTTGTTGCACAAACGACATCACAAGGCTGGGGTTGTTGCCGCCGTGCTGGGGCTCGTTTTGCGGGGTGATGGCATCCAGCGCAATGCCCTGGGCCTGCATGGCCTGGATGTATTTGACAAAATACTGGGCATAGGTGGCGTAATACTGCGGTTTCAGGTTG
Source organism: Saprospiraceae bacterium (assembly GCA_020846655.1). Classification (GTDB taxonomy): domain Bacteria; phylum Bacteroidota; class Bacteroidia; order Chitinophagales; family Saprospiraceae; genus M3007. Next base: position 6,106 of record JADLDL010000017.1, read on the forward strand.
CCGCCGATGCTGCTGCCGTTGGTTTTCATCCACAGCGGCGGGCTCCAGGGAGAGCCCATGATTTTGATTTTGGGATTGATGGCCAAAATCTCCTTCAACACCGGAATGAGGTGCAGCGTGTCTTTGGACAGGCTGAATTGCTGCAAATCCGGGTCGGTTTGGCCCGCCGGCAGGTCGTTGTAACTAAACACTTCGGCATCCAGGTCCGAAGCGCCGATGCTGACGCGCAGGTAACTTACGCCGATGCCGGTACCGCTTTTGCCAAAAAACTCCTGCAACAAGGCGGCACGGGCGTTGGCATCCATTTGGTGGAGCAGCATCGCGCTGCCGCCGGTGAGGGTGTAGCCGAAGCCTTCGACGGCCTGAAACTGCTGCCCGGTATCAACCTGGATCACGGAAAAGCGATCGTCTTTGCCGTCGGCAAAATCGATGGTTTTGCCGTAGAGGCGGTTGACGGCGTCGCCGGATGTGGTCCAAACCTGAACGGGTAGGGTAGGGGTGGGGGGCGGAGTTTCGTCTTCCGGCTTGGGTTTGCAGCCTCCAAAACAGAATACGAAGAGCAATAGCAGACTTTTATGTAGCATACCTTGAGCATTAAGAAACCAGAAAAAAGGAAGAAGCGGAGACTATGGTGATTCGTGCAGGACCACGAGGAAAACGCTTTGGAGGGATTCGCCAAACGCCAGCACGCCCAATTGGGCGCCGGTTTGCCGGCCTTGTTGGTCAAGTACCTTCCACATCACAGCGGCTTTGCCAAAAATCGTTTTGAAACTCGTCCGTTGGAGCCGGTACCGGTCGGGTTCGACCTCGTCGAGTATCTTGGTCAACGACGCCACCCAGTCGGCTGCATGTTCAGCTGTCATGTCGGAAGTCATAGCGTTGTTGATTTTCAGTTGTTTTTTATCGTCTTCCAGTACGGCCGACAGGGCTGCCATGCCGATGGGTTGTTTGCATAAAAAATAATTGTCGACGGCCTCGCCTTTCAGGTCCACAAAACCGGTGGCAGCGGCATCCAACTGGAGTTGCAGGTCTTTGAAAAAACGGGTGATTTCGGCTTTGGGCCATTCGGTGGGCAGCGGCAAATTTTTATAGGGCTCAAAACCCGGCGGCAGGCGGAACATCGAATCGCCAAACCATTCCGTGCCCGGCAGATTGGCAGCGAGCACAAACTTGGAGGCAAACATCCAGCCCAGCGATACCACCTCGTCCTGAACGCCCAGTATCCAATGGTCGGGCGCTTCCGGGTGGTTGGCCGGCCCGAAGAGTTTTTCGATCACGGCACTGCGCAGTTCCGGGCTCGAAAATTCAAGAATGAGCTCGTACAAGGGCTGGTTGCCATCGTTGTCGAAATAATAGGTCACGCTTTGCAGGCCATCTTGCTCAATTTTTTCCACAATTTCGTTTCGGAACCCCATGGAACCATCCGGTTGGACGAGGTCCGGCTTTTGTTGCAGAAAATCGGCCTGCGAGGTTCCGATACTCAGTTTGCCCAGGGTTTTGATCAGGCGGTTGTAGCCCCGTTCGGTAGCGGTTTGTGCTCCTGAAAAAGTCAGTCCGACGAGTAATAAAATACTGGTGAAATAGATTTTCATATAAAATTTATATAAAATTGGGATACATTTTCAAATCGTTGCAACATAGCGCCCCTACTTTTTGGAGGCGTTTAAAACGGCCCGGATTTCTGCCAGGTCCTGGACCAGTTCCGGCCGGATCAGGCCTTTTTTCTCAAAATCGTTGAGGTCCTGGAGAAACACCTCGCGAAAGGTTCGGTTAGTATCCCGGGGTTTATTCATCCAGCTGCTGTACCGCCGCAGGGCCTCCGTTTTTTGCCCTACAAAAAAGAAACAGTGCGGCAGGTTGGTGTGGGGCGTCTGGTTGGTACTGTCCAGTTGCAAGGCGGTTTCAATGGCCACCCTGGCTTCTTTGGGCCGCCCGATCATCAGTTCGTACCAGCCCAGGGCGCTGTAGAGTTTGCCGAGTTCCGGCCAGCCTTTGGGATCTACGTTGCCCGCTGCCCGGATTTGCGCCAGGAAATAATTCCGCATGCGTTCATCCGGGTCTTGTGTGCCAGGTTCGGCTTCCACACGGACAGGCGTCTCGTCGATCATAGGTGCTACATCCTCTTCTTCCTCTTCTTGTGCCAAAGGCTTGGGGTAATCGGTGTAGGCGGCATCCACAAAATTGGAACGATACGGCTCGGTCATCCCAAAACCGGAAACAGGTAGCGTGGCGGCGCCAGTTCGGGGCTTCAGGAATTGGATCTGGCGGTTGTCGCCGCCCGGTTTGCCTTGCTCAAAATCGAGGTGCAGGGCCAGGTTTTTGGTTTGACCGGCAGCCAGGGGTTTTGAATTTCCCGACCGAATGGTTTCCGGAGGCAGTGCCGTGGACCAAACCCGCAATTCATCCAGGCAGCCCTGCCAGTTTTCGCCGTTGTACCAGCGGCCCAGCAGGAGTTCCTGGTTGTGTTGAAAATTGAAATCACCGTGCACAAAATCCAGCATCTCACCGTCGAGGTACCAGGCGAGGGTGCCTTTTGAAAACGTGAGGGCGGCTTCATGCCAGTGGCCGTCGCCAATGAAATAGGCCTGTGATTCGGGCAGGTAGTTGCAGACGGGGTTGTCAAACACAAAACGCAGGTAACCGTCTGTTTCCCCGATTTCCAGGCGGCTCCGGTTGCTGTCGTTCCAGCACAGGATGCGCGGCATGCCGGAACTGGGAGCCGGGTTGAGCGACAAAAACCGAATTTCAATGGTAAATTCAGCAGTGTTTTGGGGCAGGGTAAACTGGCCCCGGATGGTTTCCGTGCCGCTGAAATGGAGCGCCGTTCCAAAACCTTGGGCCTTGCCTCCAGCGGTGCAGGTGAACAAAACAAGCAGCAATACAACAACACGAGGCATAGAATCGAAACGGGCGAAATGGAGTGATGGTGTCAGAAAGAGCGGGAAGGTATCACTTTTGCGAAACGATTTATCCGGTTGCGTTGCTGGCTGGCCCCATTGGAAATTTTTTTAGCACCTGTTTGTTTGGGTTTGCTGTGGCTTTTGGCGCGCTCTCGGTCCTCCCCCTGCCCCCCATAGCCATCAACTTAAACGTTTGAAGGCGCTTTTTTACTTCGACATTCGATATTCTGCAGTTCGATATTCGATATTTTTTAAGCCATTTACGTTGGAATATCGAATATCGAACTCCGAATATCCAAGATCGAAGTATCAATACCCCGGGTTTTGCACCAGTTTTATGTTTTTGTCCAATTCAGCCTGCGGCACCGGCCACACCAGGCGCTCGGGCCTCAGGTTGTACAGGACGTTGCCGTTGAACGAAACCTGGTTCATCACCTCCATCGCGCGGCCGCTGCGCTTGAGGTCGTACCAGCGATGCCCTTCAAAGGCCAGTTCGAGCCGGCGTTCGTGCTCAATGGCCAGGCGCACGTCGGCTTGCGTAGCGGCCGGGGAAGCGCCCAGGCCCACCCGCGCGCGGATCTGGTTGACCAGGGCCATCGCGCCCGGCTGGTCGTTCAGTGCGTTCAGCGCTTCGGCTTTCAGCAGCAGGATATCCGCCAGGCGGATGAAAATATAGTTCTGGTTGCTGCCTTCCTGGAAGTTGTGCCATTTGTTGATAAACGGATAGTTCGTCTGTGGCCAATGCTCGTCCGACCATTTGCCGCTCACATCCTGAAACGTGATGCTGGCGTTTTTGCGCTTCATATCGCCTTCGGCGTCAAACGCATCGACCAGGTCATTGGACGGCAGGTTGAATTTTTTCCAGTCCAGGCCCCTGAAAATTTTGGTACCCCAGTTGCCGTCGGAGGAGCCGCCGTCGTAGTTGATTTCAAAAATGGACTCGGCGGAGTTCTCGTTGGCGTTGTTCCAGAGCTGGTCGTAGTCGGCCAGCAGGGTGTAGCCACCGGCAATGACGTCGTCGCAGTATTGTTTCACCTTGGTCCAGTCCTGCGGCTCCCGGGTAGCATACACCTTGGCCAGCACGGCATTGACGGCCCCTTTGGTCGCAAAACCCTTGTGGGGCGCCGTGCTGCGCACGCGCGGCAACGCCGTTTCCAGGTCGGCGATGATCTGGGCATACACCTCTGCCTGCGGGGCGCGGGCCGGGAATATTTGCGGATAAATGTCTTCCAGGTTGGCGGCGCTGATGCTGGTCACCTCCTTGAGTTGCAGCGGCACGTCACCCCAAAGTTGGACGGCCTGGAAATACATGAACGCCCGGATAAACGAGGCTTCGCCGATGATTTCCTGCTTGCGGTTGTCGCTCAGGGCTGGGTCGGTAACGTCGTCGACGTTGTTGATGACCGTATTGCATTTGCCGATGGTGGCGTACAGGTAGCGCCAGTCGCGGCTCACATTGGAGTTGGTGGCGTCCAGGTTGTAATCGTCGATCTGGAAGTTGGCCGGGTTGTCGCCGCCCGCATAGGCGTCGTCGGATTGGGCGTCGCCGTTCACGAAGTAATCCAACTGGTAGTATTCGTTTTTAAAATCCGCATAGGCGCCGGCCAGGGCCGCTTCCACTTCGGAGGCTGATTTGAACAACACCGAGTCGGCGCTGGTATTGGTCACCGCCACGCCCTGCGATTGCGGTTCGAGTTCGAGGAATTTTTCACAGGAAGCGAGGCTGAGGGCTGCGAAAAGAAACAGGATATATTTTTTCATGATAGGCAGTGCTTAAAATTCAACATTGATGCCGACGGTGGCGGTGCGGGCTTGCGGATAAGTGCCGTAGTCGATGCCCAGTTCGGTGGCGCTTTGGCCAAAGGCATTCACTTCGGGGTCGAAGCCGGAATATTGGGTAAACGTCAGCAGATTTTGGCCGGTGGCGTACACCGAGCATTTGGAAATGCCCAGCCGGCGCAGCCAATCCGGGTTGATGTTGTACGACAGGGTGATCGCCTTGAGGCGCAGGTAGGAGCCGTCTTCGACGAAACGGGTGGAATTGCGCACGTTGTCCACCTTGCCGCCGCCTACGGCGCGCGGGATATCGGTGTTGCGGTTGTCGGGCGTCCAGCGGCGCAACACGTCGACCGATTGGTTTTTGCTGTCAAACATGCCTTCCAGGTCGATCCGGGTAGCGTTGTACACGTCGTTACCGTAGCTGCCCTGCAGGAAGAAACTCAGGTCGAAGCGGCGCCAGCCGAAGGTGTTGGTAAATCCGTAGGTAAAGGCCGGGTTGGCGTCGCCGATCACGGTGCGGTCGCCGGGGTCGAAAATGCCGTTGTTGTTGACGTCGCGGTATTTCAGGTTGCCGGTTTCGGGGTCCACGCCATCCGAAACGTAGCCGAAAAAGGTGCCCAGGGGCAAACCTTTGCGCACAATAGCCACGTCCTGGTTGTTGCTGTAGATCCGGCCGAAGTAGTACACATCGGTGAATTGCAGGTCGGTGACTTTGTTTTTGTTAAATGAAATATTGAAATCGCTGCGCCATTTCAGGGCGCCGGTGAGGTTGACGGTGGAAAGACTGATGTCGAGCCCCTTGTTTTCGATGGCGCCGGCGTTGGTCTGGATGCTGCTGATGGGCAGCGAGTTGGAGAGTTGCACGTTCAGCAGCACATCCTCGGTTTGTTTCAAATAGGCATCCAGCACCAGCACGGCACGGCCGCTCCAGAGGGAGAGGTCGATCCCGATGTTCGACTGGGTGGTGGTTTCCCAGCGCAGGTCGGGGTTGCCGTAGGTGGTTTGCACGGCGGCCGGGCCGGAAAGCGGGTTGGTGGCCGCCCGGCGGTAGTACGAAATCAGGCCGTAGCGGGCATAGTTCGGAATGCCTTCCTGGTTGCCGTTTTTGCCCCAGCCCACGCGGATTTTCATGTCGTCGATGACCTTCAGGCCCTGCATGAACGGCTCGGCCGAGATGCGCCAGCCGGCCGAAAACGAGGGCATGGTGCCCCAGTGGTGGGCCAGTTTGGAGGAACCGTCGCGGCGCATGGTGGCGGTAAACAGGTATTTGCTTTCAAAATCATACTGCACGCGGCCGAAAAAGGAGGCCAGCGACCATTCCTGCACGTCGGTGCTGGCCGAAATGCTGTTGGCGGCGTTGAGGGTTTTGACCGACACGTCGGCCGGGAAGTCGTTGCCGGAAATATAGGAATTGCTCCAGCGCGATTTCTGGACGCTGCTGCCGGCCAGGAAGGCCAGGTTGTTTTTGCCGAAACTGCGGCGGTAGTTGGCGGTGTTTTCCCAGAGCCAGGCGTTGGTGTTCGACTTTTCGGCTTGGCCCAGGCCGTTTTGGTTGCGGCCGAAGTTGGTGCGGAAAGGGTCGAGGTAATAATCCCACTGGTGGGTGTTCATATCGGTGCCGAGGTTGGTTTTTACAGAAAAACCTTCAAAAAACGTGGCTTCGGCGTTGATGTTGCCAAAAATACGGGTGTCGGAGGCTTCCTGTTCGGCGCCAAACATGTAGGCGATCGGGTTTTCCCAGGAGGGCTGGAAGGGGTTGGGGTCGTACTGTCCGCTGCCGTCGGCTTTGTAGGTGCGGAGGAAGGGCGGGGTGTTCAGGGCGCTCATGATGACGCCGCCCCGGCCGCTGCTGGCGTTGTCGGGGGTATCTTTGGTTTTGCTGCGCAACACATTGAGGCTGGTGCCTACTTTCAGCCAGCGGGTGGCCTGGTTGTCGAGGTTCAGGCGAATGGAGTAGCGGTCGAAACGGGCGGGTTTGACGATGCCTTCGTTGTTCAGGTAGTTGGTGGAGAGCAGGTACCGTGTTTTTTCGGTACCGCCCGACAAGGCCAGTTGAGCGCTTTGGGTTTGACCGATGCCAAACACCTCGTCGCTCCAATCGGTGTACCCCGTGGCGGCCGGATCGAGGGCGCCGGGGATGATTTCCTCCATCAGGTCGCGGTATTTTTTGGTCGACAGCGTTTCCACGGGTTTTCGCAGGTTGGAAAAACCGGCATACGCCGAAAACCGCACCGTCGAGCCGTTTTCCTTGCCGCGTTTGGTGGTGATGAGCACCACGCCGTTGGCTGCCCGGGCGCCGTAAATGGCGGCCGAAGAGGCGTCTTTGAGCACTCTCATGCTCTCGATGTCGCCGGGGTTGAGGCCGCGGATGTCGGTGGTCGGCACGCCGTCGACCACATAGAGCGGTTCGTTGCCGGCCAGCACCGAGGTGGCGCCCCGTACCCGCACGGCAATGTCGGCGCCGGGTTTGCCAGAAGGCTGCACCACTTGTACGCCGGCGGCTTTGCCTTGCAGGGCCTCGGCGGCCGATACCATCGGCCGGTCGCGGAGTTCTTTTTCATCGATAGTGACCACGGCGGTGGTCAGGTCTTTTTTCTTTTGGGTGCCGTAGCCGACCACCACGACCTGTTCCAGGGTTTTGGCGTCTTCCTGGAGGACGACCCGGATGACGGATTGCCCGGCCACGGGTATTTCCTGGGTTAGAAAGCCGATGTAACTGAACACCAGGGTGGCGTCGGCGGGAGCGGCCAGGCGGAACGTGCCGTCTACGGCCGTGCTGGTGCCGGTAGCTGCGCCTTTGACCGCTACTGAAACACCGATCAGGGCTTCGCCGGCGGGGTCGGTGACCGTTCCGGAAACCTGCGCCGAGGCGGAAAGCGCGAACAAAAGAGATACGAGGAGGGTAAATGATTTGACCATTATTCTATACGTTTAGCACAAAATTCGAGGCTGCCTCAAAAAGTGAGCTGGCAAAGGGCCACTTTACCTTTTGAGACAGCCTCGGTGCGTACAAACTAAACTAAATTTGATTCTATCGCTGCAAGACGACGGTCCAGGCTTTGGTGCCGTCTTTCAGGTCGGAAATATCCACCGACAAGGTGAGCGTTTCCACGCCGCCGGCTTTTACATAACTCATGACTTCGTATCGGTTGGTGGAAGAGCCCCCGTTCGGCGCTTTGGCGCCATCGCCATTTTCACCGCCGTAGTAGCCTTTGTAGAAGCCCACGAAAGCGGCGCCGCTGCTGCCGTTGGTGAGGGTGATGATCGGTCGGTTGCTGCCGACAGCAGGCGTGAAGACAAAGCTGTGCGTACCGGAGCCAAAAGCGGCGCCATTGCCGCTGGCGGCCACTTGTGCGTCGGACCAGCAGCCGTTCGGGCTACCCATGTAGCCGTCGTTGCGGGCGTCGCCGTTGGTTTTGTACTGGTAGGCGCCACCGGCGGTGAAGACAAATTCGTCGTTGGTGATGCAGGACCAGTCGTCCGTGCCCGTCGACGTGCCGTCGAGGAAGTTGGCCGGAACACCCCACCAGGCATTGCTGCCGAGGGCCGGACCGACGAAGATGGAATTGGCTGCGTTGCGCACCTTCCAGGCGCCGCCCACGAGGTCGGTTTCG
>JADLDL010000018.1 GCA_020846655.1 Saprospiraceae bacterium
AAAAGCGTGTGCTTGTTGTTTTGAATTGAACTACACAGAGTGCTTGCATTAAATAGAAGATTAAGGTGAAAAACTATCAGTATTTGGAAAATTGTTGTTGGGGGAACGGTATGCAAGGTAGTAGTTCTATCCGGAACCTTGCTTCCAGGATTTGGTACATTATGGAACAATTTCTGTACATTGACAATAAAGAAATGGATGTCTTGAGAAATTTAACAACCAGAACGTTTGATTGCATCAGGAAACTACTAAATTTGTTTTCCCTCTGTTCTTCCTGCCCATAGATCATCATTGCTCAAAACCGAATAGCATGAAGGACGTTCCACAAAAAATCCGCCGTTTGCGGGAGCTTCAAAACCTCACCCAGGAACACCTTGCAGAATGCTTGGGCGTTTCACGACAAACCTATAGCAAGATTGAAGCGGGCAAAACCGGTCTGGCCTTGAACGACCTGGACCTGATTTCCAAAGCATTGGGCTGCCCGCCGGAAGCCATCCTGTCGCTGCCTGCCGAAGAAGCCTACATGCGGTATATCTATCGTGTGGACTGAATGGACTCGTACTGGGGTCCGAAAAAACAAAGGAGAAAATTAAACGTGTTGCAGCACCCCGGTTTTTTGACCAAACCGGATCAACTCCACCTTGTTGGTGGCCTCGCATTTGCTGTACATGTTTTTGATGTGCGTTTCCACCGTGTGCAGGCTGACGAACAGACCTTCCGCTATTTGTTTGTTGGTTTTGCCTTCGGCAATCAGGCTCAACACATCGAGTTCGCGGCGGGTAAACGGGTGGTTGTGGCTGGCGTGGTTGAGGTTGGCGCCAAAGGAGGCGGTTTCGGGTTGGTCCAGCACGCGGTCGAGCAATTCGTCGGCCAGGTGCCGCTTGCCGCCCGCCACTTTCCGGATGGCTTCAATCAATTCCTCCCGGCCTACGTTTTTGGTGAGGTAGCCCCGGGCGCCCCGCCGGATGGCGTCGCGCACCATGTGGAGGTCGTCTTCCACGCTCAACACCAGGATTTGCGTGTTGGGGTGCAGGGCCAGCAGCCGGCTGGTGGTTTCCAAGCCATCGATACCGGGGAGTTTTACGTCCATCAGCACCACTTCCGGCACACTTTCCGCCAGTAGTTCGAGTGCCTGCTCGCCGCTTTTGGCGTGCCCGGCCACGCTAATGTCGTCGACGCCCTGGAGGAGCGACAAAATCCCTTCGTAGTTCAGGGTATGGTCTTCCACAATAAATAAGCGAATCATAGGACGTAGCGATTTCGGAACAAAATAGGGTGGCGCGCAAAAAAAAATCCCGCTGGCTGGAGGGCATCTTGCCGGCGCGGTGGCGGCACGGCTCCCTCCAATCAGCGGGAAATGTACAAAATATTGCTAAATTTTTGGCAATCAGGCCTGTTTGTAGCGGCGGAAATATTCGCGGAAAGAAATCATACGCTGCTGGTCTTCGTCCCAAAGTTTGTTAAATACGCATTTCAGGCTTTGCCAAAAAGTAATCTTGTTGGCCACCTGCTCGAATACCGGATTTTCGTGGTGGCAGCGGGCCAGTTCGTAGTTGGGCACCAAGGGGTTCAGGTGGTGAATGTGGTGGTAGCCAATGTTGCCGGTCAGCCAGTGGAACAGCCTGGGCAGTTTGTAATATGTGCTGCCCTGAATGGCGGCCCGGATATATTCCCATTTGTCTTTCCAGGCCTTGTAGGTCGTTTCGTGCTGGTGCTGCACGTAGAAAAACCACACGGCAATGATGCCGAACATGACCAGGATGGGCAGGTGTACCCACAACAGGGCTTCGTAGCCGAGCAGGAGAGCCAGGGTGACATACACGGCCACCAGCAGCAGGTTGTGGCGCAGGAGGGCTTTGCGGGCGTGCTCCCAGCCGTTCATTTTGATCGACGGGATGCGGCTGTGCACCAAAATATACCACACCGGCCCGAATACAAACAACACCGGCGCGCTGCGGAAGACCATGTAGTTGAATTTTTTCCAGAAACTGAGTTCTTTGAACTCATTGACCGTTAGCAGGTTGATGTCGCCGATGTCGCGGTGTTCCCACAAGATGCCGTTGTGGCCGTGGTGGAAATTGTGGCTTTTGGCCCAGTAGCGGTACGGCATAAAACTCACCAGGCTGCACAACAGCCCGATAATATTGTTGGCTTTGCGGTTGGCGGTGAAGGATTGGTGTCCACAATCGTGCTGAATGATAAAAATGCGTACCAGGAAAAAAGCATTCACCACTGCCAGGCCCAGCGTCAGTCCGATGGATACATCTTTGAGGAAGTACATGGCAACCCAGATTCCGACAAACGGGATGAAGGAATTCAGGATCTGTATGGTGGCTTTTTTCGGATTGGGTAGTTGGTAGGCTTTGACGATCGTGGGTAGTTGCTGCAGGATGTTGGGGGGGAGCGTTGCTTGTTGCATGAACTCAAATGTTGTTTCGTCAAAAAATAAATCCCGACCTATGTGTGTCGGGACTGTCGTTGTTACGACGCCGGCAAAAGTCGCGCTTTTTGCCCGGATGCAGTTTGTCTTTTAGGTAAATTTTCCGGCATCAGCCGGACACTTCCACCTAATTCAGAAACAGTATAACTTAAAACAGTTTCTCTACCATGTTGTTCGCCCAACGCCTCCTGTATTGGCTGCGCCGGCTGCGCTACCCCGGCAGCCAGCGCTACTGGGAACGCCGCTATGCCCGGGGGGGCCACTCCGGCGCTGGCTCCTCGGGCCGTCTGGCGCAGTACAAAGCCGACTGGCTCAACCAATTCGTGCGGACCCAGGGCGTCCGCTCCGTGCTGGAACTCGGCTGTGGCGATGGCCAACAACTGCTCCTCGCCGAGTACCCGGCCTACCGGGGCTTCGACATTGCGCCCTCGGCCCTGGAACGCTGCCGGCGCTTGTTTGCTGCCGACCCCAGCAAACAATTCGACCACTACGCCCCCGCCCATTTCGATCCCACAGCGGTACAGGCCGATCTGGCGCTGTCCTTGGAAGTCATCTTTCACCTCACTGAAGACGAACTCTACCAGGCGCACCTCCGGCACCTCTTCGGCAGCGCGCGCCGCTGGGTGGTGATTTTTTCGGCCGACGAAGCCGGTGAAAGCCCTTTTCCGCATTTTCGCCTGCGCCGGTTCAGCGCCGATGTGCCCCTCGGCTGGCGCCTCCGCGCGCGGGTGCCAAACCCACACCGCGATATCAGCGTTTCAGATTTTTATCTTTTTGAAAAGATTTCTCCCGGCACTTGATGGTTCACCGGCTTGTAGATTGGAAATTCGCGCCACATTTTTGTCCTATGACCAACGAGCAATTCAAAGCCTTTTCTCCCGATATCCCGTCTGATCCCGGTATTTACAAATTCCTGGACGAGGGCGGTGTGATTCTGTACGTCGGCAAAGCCAAAAACCTGCGCAACCGCCTCAACTCGTATTTCGGCGACAAAAAATACACCACGGCCAAAACCAAAGCCCTCGTCCGACACGCCGACCACATTGAGTTTACCCTGGTGGAAACCGAAACGGATGCCCTGCTGCTCGAAAACACCCTGATCAAACAACACCAGCCGCGCTACAACGTGATGCTCAAGGATGAAAAATCGCCGCTGGTGTACATCTGCATCAAACAAGAGCGCTTTCCCAGGGTATTTCTGGCCCGCAAAACCTTCCGCGACGGCTCGCTGTATTTTGGCCCCTACCTCAGCAAACAACGCGTGGAACAAATCACCGACCTGATCCGCAAATTGTTCCAACTGCGCACCTGCTCGCTCAACCTCTCCGAAGAAAACATCCGCAAAGGCAAATTCAGCCCCTGCCTGGAGTTTCACATCAAAAATTGCGCAGCGCCCTGCGTGGCTCACGAGAGCGAAGCATCTTATTTGAAAAAAATAGAGCAAATCAAAAACGTCCTGAAGGGCAACTGGGCAGCTGTGAAAGCGCACCTCCGCGACGAGATGCAGCATTTTGCCGAAAACCTCCAGTTCGAACAAGCCCAGCGCAGCAAAGACAAACTGGCGCTGTTTGAAGATTACCAGGGCAAAAGCACCGTGGTGAACCCGAATATCCACGATGTCGATGTGTTTGCTATCGCGTCCGACGAAAAAGAAGCCTTTGTCAATTACCTCAAAGTAATCAATGGCGCCGTGATTCACACCTACACGCTCACCCTGACCAAAAACCTGGACGAAGAGCAGGAAACGCTCCTGGTATTTGCCATCGAGGTGCTGCGCGAAAAATTCAACAGCATCACCAACGAAATCGTGGTGCCCTTCGAGGTGGCCGCCACCGGTGTCAGCACCGTGACGGTGCCTAAAATTGGCGACAAGAAAAAACTACTCGAACTCTCCGAAAAAAATGTCCAGTACCACCTCATGCTGCGCCGCCGCGACGAAGCCACCCGAGCCGGCCGCCAAACTTCGTCGGAGCGCATCCTGCGCACCCTCCAATCCGACCTGCACATGACCGAAGTGCCGCTGCACATCGAGTGTTTTGACAACTCCAACATCCAGGGCAGCAATCCGGTCTCCTCCTGTGTCGTGTTTCGCAATGCCAAACCCGCCAAACGCGACTACCGGCACTACAACGTCAAATCGGTGGAAGGCCCCAACGACTTTGCTTCGATGGAAGAAGTGGTGTACCGCCGCTACAAACGCCTGTTGGCCGAAGCCCAGGGCCTCCCCCAACTGATCATCATTGACGGGGGAAAAGGCCAACTGAGCGCGGCCATGAAAAGCCTGCGCAGCCTGGGCCTGGAAGGTAAGGTGACGGTGGTGGGCATCGCCAAAAAACTGGAGGAACTGTATTTTCCCGACGATCCGGTGCCGCTGCACATCAACAAAAAATCCGAGTCGCTCAAACTGATCCAGCAGGCCCGCAACGAGGCGCACCGCTTTGCCATCACGTTTCACCGCGACCAGCGCAGCAAGAATTTTATCCAGACCGAACTCACCGGCATACCCGGTATCGGCGCCAAAACCGCCGACAAACTGTTGCAGCATTTCGGCTCGGTAGCCCGCTTGCGCGCCGCCCCGGCCGCTGAAATAGAGCAGGTGGCCGGCAAGGCTGCTGCCGGCAAAGTAGCCGCCTATTTTGAACAAGCAGACTGATGGCCCGGCTGCTGCAAGCGGTTATTTTTTCCCCTTTTTCAGTTCGTGCAGGTTGACGCCCAGCGACACACTCACGTAGTTGGTCGCCAGGTCGAGGTCGCGGAGTGTATTGTTGCCGCGCACGACCGAGGTGCTGTTCAGGCCGATAACGAAAGGATTCAGGCGCCAGCCGAGGCTCCAGGCCATTTCAGTGAGGAACATAGGCGAACTGCTTTCGAGCAATTGGATGCGCTCGGTTTCGAACAAACCCATGCGGCTGTTGATGTTGCCGTCGAGGAAACTCACCCACACCAGGCGCAAGCCGGTACCGACCTGAAAACGCCGGTATTTGAGGCTCAGGGAGGGCTGGACAAACCAGCGCTGGTAGCGCCAGTCTGAAACATAAGGCTCCGTGTTCGGCGGGTCGGGCGGCGCCGAGTAACTGTTTTTCATTTTGCCAACACCCATACCGGCGAAAAAACTGAGGAGGTACTCCTTGGATGGACCGACGGGATAGTAGCCGCCCAGGCCCGCTTCCGCAAAACTGGCTTTGCTGGTGCAGGTGGATTCAAAAAAAGAGGAACTGAATTCAGTGAGCACGGAGGTCTTGGATGTCACGTTGAAGTAGTTGGCCATCAGCCCCAGGTGCGGCAGAGGGCTGTAGATGGCCTGCGCCTCCAAGCCGGTATGATCGCCGCCTTTGCTGATGCCGCCGGATACTGTGCCCTCACGGGCACCCGTCAGTACCGGCACCTGCATGGTATTCGGGGTGTAAAACCGGCTCGGCGCGCAGCTGCTGCACCAGAGCGAAATGGCAAGGAACGGCAGCCAATACGCAGCCGAATGGAACTTGTTTTGCATGGAGGTATACAAGAATTGGACAAAAAATGGCCACTAGATATTAGAAAGGCACGCAGACCGAAAAGAGAAATTCCTCTGAAAAGGAATATGCTCAGGGTCTGCGTGCCTTCTGAATGACTGAAAATAGACTGACTATTTGAACGGGTTCGAGAAGCGCACGTCGGCTTGCATTTCCTGGTCGGTGAGGGTGTTCAGGAAGGCGACCAGGGCTTGTTTGTCATCGGCCGAAAGGTTGAGCTGTTTGGCGCCGTTGAAGTCACGGAGTTCTTCGCTCAGGTTCGGGTGGTTTTTCACGCCGGTGCTGTAGTGTTCCACCACCTCTTCGAGGGTTTGGAAGCGGCCGTCGTGCATGTACGGCGCCGTGAGGGCGATGTTGCGGAGCAGCGGCACTTTGAAGGTGCCCATGTCCAGCGAAAATTTGGTGACCCCGCCTACGCCTTCGTCGGTGGTGGAAGCGTCCAGGCCGTTGTTCGCCTGCAACTTGGCCGGCCGGCTTTGGGTCGGGCTGTGGCAACTGGAGCAATTGTCGAGGTAGATTTTTTTACCGCGGTTTTCCTGTGTCGTGAAATTGGCGAAATCCTTGTATTCGCTGTTGTAGTACACCTGGTAGCCAATTTCTTTTTCGGCTTCCTTGTCAAATTTGCTTTTGTACGAGCCGAGGGCATTGACAAATTCGGCAATGGCTTCCGACACGCGCTCGCTGGTGACCTGGCCGCTATTGAACGCCATACGGAACAGGGGCTCGTAGTAGGGCTGGGCTTGTACGGCGGCTACGATATCGCTGTGGCTCATGTCCATCTCTTTCGGATTGGTCATGGAGGCAATATTTTGCGCGGTGGCGGTGCCGGCCCGGTTGTCCCAGAAGAACGGAATACCGGAAGCGCCGAACACATCGGTGCCATAATAGGCGGAGAAGTTCAACACCGAACCCAGCGCAATCGAGTTGCGATCGCCTGCGCGGCCAAACACACCTTGGCTGACCTTGGCATTGTCAGCAAACGCCAGTTCCTGCTTGTGGCAGCTGGCGCAGGAAATCGTTCCGTCTTTCGAAAGTTTGGTATCGTAAAACAACACGCGGCCCAAAATTGCCTTGTCCTGATCCACCTGGCGCGTAGTCAAGCCCAGGGAGCTGATGTGTTTGGGCAATTCGGCGCGGTAATCATGCGGCGTTTCCGGCAAGTCCAGGTATTGCGTCAACAACGCATAGTCTTCCGGCTCGTAGTAGTAGTAGTTGAAATCCGCCTTTTTGTTACAGGCCGCTGCCAGCAATACGAGGCCGAACAAGGGTAGGGCGATGCGAAGTTTTTTCATGGTTAAAAAATCATTTTAGTGAGAAAACAGGTGCAAGAGGAAAAATTCCGGGTGTAAAAATAGACCCAATCGCTTGAATTTGACAGCCGGTTTTGGCACAGATGCATTAAAGTTGCGTTAAACCACTGACACTTCTATGACGAAAGACGAAGTCAAAGGGCTGCCTGGTTGGGTAACTTTAATTTTTTTTCAAAAAAAATACAAACTGTCTATTCCTTGCGCCACAATTTGTCCAATTCGAGTGTGACAGTAGCGCCAAAGGTGCTGGGCAAAAAGCCCAATTCTTTCCGCCGGGGCGAATTGCAAATATTCAGGTGAAAATCTGCCCAGAAGGCTTTGTGGCCAAATCCCACCGAAAAACCGGTTTCCGGTATGTAAATCGGCGACGCCTGCTCGATGCTTTGAATGATGGCGAGATCGTTCTGGTCGATTTCAAAATCAACATCGCCCCGTTTGTATTCCAGTTGGTTGAAACGCAGGGCCGTCCCAAAGCGAAACCATTTGCCTTGCACGGAAAATGTAGGTTGTAAAAAACGTTTCTGAAAACGAAGGTCAGCCAACACATTCGGGCCAAAGGAATTCAGCGCCCGGCCGGTGCCCCAGCCCCCAAACAAACTGAGCGAGGTGTATTTACCGATGGGGTAATATCCGCCCAGCGCAAACTCCAATTGATGGCCTTTTCCCCAGTCCTCATCGGTGCTGGTGCCGGTGGCGTTGGTCTGATCCGAGCGCACGTCAAAATAATTGACCATGATGGCCCCGTATTTCACCGGACTGTAGGCGCCGTGCAGTTCAAAGCCGGTGAGCTCGTCGCCGGTAACCACCCCGGCGCTGATCCGGGCGTCGTGTTGGCGCTGCAAAAACGGTGTTTGTAGCGTATTGGGCGCATAATAATAATGCGTGCAGCCACTGCTCAACAGCAGGCTGATCCAGGCGAGTACGAGTACGGGTTTTGTCATATTTCGTGGTGTGTGTTTCGTGGTGTGTGTTTCGTGGTGCGTGTTTCGTGGTGCGTGTTTCGGGGTGCGTGTTTCGGGGTGCGTGTTTCGGGGTGCGTGTTTCGGGGTGCGTGTTTCGTGGTGCGTGTTTCGTGGTGCGTGTTTCGGGGTGCGTGTTTCGGGGTGCGTGTTTCGGGGTGCGTGTTTCGGGGTGCGTGTTTCGTGGTGCGTGTTTCG
>JADLDL010000019.1 GCA_020846655.1 Saprospiraceae bacterium
TAACTCATCATTCCAAATCCATGAGTCCCATCTTGCTTTTACTGGTGCCGGTTTTGCTGGCTATTCAACTGGTGCTGACCCGCGTCGTGCTGCTCCTGCGGGCAAAAGTATACGGCAACCACATCAAGTCTGATCTGTTGCAAGCCCATCCCGGGTATGCTGCGCAAGCGGAGAACCGCTACTGGCTGACCGGGCGCCAAGTCTTCCTGTTGTTGGCCAATGTGGGCTTAATGGCCGTGCTTGCCTTTGCACTGCCGCCCAACGAAATGCTCGTCATCCTGGTGTTGGGCATGGTGTTGGGGCTGGCGCTGCTGCCCATGTGCCACAACATCAGTTATATACTCCAGTTCCGGTATGTGCAGCGCCACCCGGAGGCGCTTGAAGGTGAAATGAAAATGTCATTGGCCTATACCGCCAATACCTTGGTCTGGGATGTACTCAAATACCTGCCCCTGGTCCTGGCCCTGCTGTTCCTGCAACCCACGTTGTTTATGCAATCCTTTGCCACCGGCTGGGGGATCCTGCTGCTGCTCCGCATCCTTACTGCCCGAAGTTTGATCCGAACCTACGCAGCCAAACCCATCGAAGACCACCTCATCGAATCGCGCTAGTGCCCGTCCGTCAACTGCCGGGCTTGGCCTTCGCCTCCTGCTGCCAGGCGCCGATGTGGTGGTCGGCCATCAGGTTTTCCATTTCTTCCAGCACGGCCATATCCTCGATGGTGCCCGGCGGCGAAAACGGTTTCTGCTCGGCCAGGTGGCGCATGATTTTGCGCAGGATTTTGCCCGAACGGGTCTTGGGTAGCCGTTTGGTCACCACGGCTTGTTTGAAACAAGCAATCGCCCCCAAGCGCTCCCGCACCATCGCTGCCAGCTCTTCCTGCACCTGTTTCTCCGAAACCTGCACGCCGGATTTCAGCACCACAAAGCCCACCGGCACCTGGCCTTTCAGCGAGTCCAGCACACCCACCACAGCGCATTCGGCTACTGCCGGGTGTGTCGCCACGATTTCCTCCATGTCCGCCGTGCTCAGCCGGTGCCCGGCCACATTGATCACATCGTCGATGCGGCCCGTGATGAACACGTACCCATCGGCATCCACGTAGCCGCCGTCGCCGGTGAAATAGTAGCCCGGAAAGGCGGAGAGGTAACTTTCCTTGAAACGATCCGGTGCTTTCCAGAGACTGGGCAAACAGCCCGGCGGCAAGGGCAGTCGAATACACACCGCTCCTTCGACACCGGCCGGCTGCGACTCGAAATTTTCATCCAGCATCTGAATATCAAAACCGGGTACCGGCTTGCCGGCCGAGCCGGGTTTGATGGGCAAGAGTTCCACGCCCGCCGGATTGGCCAGCATGGGGTAGCCGCTTTCGGTTTGCCACCAGTGGTCGATCACCGGAACGCCCAGCAATTGTTGCGCCCACTCCAGCGTAGCCACGTCGCAGCGTTCGCCGGCCAGAAACTGGTATTTCAGGCAACTGATGTCGTATTTTTCTTTGAACAAACCCTCCGGATCTTCCTTTTTGATGGCCCGGAAAGCCGTCGGCGCCGTGAAAAAGGTCTTGACCTGGTGTTCCGAAATGACCCGCCAAAAAGCCCCGGCATCGGGCGTGCGCACGGGCTTGCCCTCGTACAGCACCGTCGTGCAACCCGTGATGAGCGGCCCATACACGATGTACGAGTGCCCCACCACCCAGCCCACATCGCTGGCTGCCCAGTATACCTCGCCGGGCTGCGTGTCGTAGATGTAGCGCATGCTGAAGCGCAACGCCACGGCATGGCCGCCGTTGTCGCGCACGATGCCCTTGGGCTTGCCGGTGGTACCCGAGGTGTACAAAATATACAAAGGGTCGGTGGCCTTCACGGGCACCGGGTCTACTGGCTGCGCACTGGCCTGCACCTGCAACCAATCGTGGTCGCGGCCGGCTTTCAATTGCCACTTGTGCACCGGACGTTGCAGCACGATGCAGGTTTTTACCTTGTGCCGGGCCTCCCGGAGCGCATTTTCGAGCACCGGCTGATAGGGAATGATTTTGTCAAACTCGATCCCGGCACTGGCCGTGAGGATGACTTTCGGTTTGGCATCGTCGATGCGCAGCGCGAGTTCGTGGGCCGCAAAACCGCCGAACACCACCGAATGCACAGCCCCCAGGCGCGCACAGGCCAGCATCCCCACCACCACTTGCGGCACCAGCGACATGTAAATGATGACACGGTCGCCCTTTTTGACCCCCATTTGTTGCAACACACCGGCAAAACGCGCGGTTTCGTCCTGCAATTGCCGGTAACTGTAGCGCTCAAGCGTCTGCGTCACCGGCGAGTCGTAGATCAGGGCGGTTTGTTCGCCCCGGCCGGCCTGCACGTGGCGGTCGAGCGCCAGGTAACAGGTGTTGAGCAGGCCATCGGCATACCAGCGCCAAAGGCCGTGCCGGTCCTGCGAGAGGATTTTTTTTGGAAACCGGTACCAGTCAATGGCCTGGGCTTGTTCCTGCCAGAAGGCAAGCGGCTCAGCCATGCTTTTTTGGTAAAGTTCAGAATATGTCATGGTAGGCAGGTTTTAGATGCCGGTGGAAGATGCGTGTGTCGGTTCGAAATGGGCAAGTAAATATATAGATTTGTATATGTGAAAAGGCAAATTTTTTTCACTCTTTCGACAAAGGAATTGAAACGGCAAACGTAGTGCCCTTGCCGGCGCCGCTGTCGAGCCGAATGGTACCGCCATGGCGCTCTACGATTTGTTTGGTGATGTACAAGCCCAAACCACTGCCGGTGGGTTTGCCGGTTTCGGGCCGGCTGAATTGCGTGAATTTTTCAAAAATCTGGGGCTGACGGTCTTTGGGAATGCCCGCGCCGTTGTCAAAAACATCGAGCACGGCTTGCTGGCGCTGCGCCCGCAGGGTAACCCGCACCTGGGCGCTTTCGTCGCCGGGCGCAAATTTCCAGGCATTGGAAAGCAGGTTGACGATGACCTGCACCAATTGATCGGCATGGCCGGAGACCATCAGCGCCTCATCGGGCACCTGTACGCTCAGCGCAATACCTTTTTCCCGGAACATTTCTTCCATGTTGCGGGTCGTGCGCCGCACAATTTCCGAAAAATCAAGCGCGGTAAAGCGGGTTGGCGCATCGGCATCCTGTTGCAGTTTTTCCAGGTCCAGCACCTGGTTGATGAGCCGGGTGATGCGTTCGCTTTCACTGACGATCACTTGCAGGTAGTGGTGCAGGCGTTCTTCGTTCAGTTCGCTGCGGTGGTCGAGGATGATTTTGGAGAGGGCTTTGATGCTGGTCACCGGCGTGCGCAATTCATGCGTGACGGTGGTGATAAAATCCGCTTTCAGGCGGTCGAGGGTCTTGAGTTGCGCGTTGGCCTCGGTAAGTTGTTGGGTGAGTTCCTTGAGTTCCAGGTTTTTGGCTTCCAGCACCCGGCTGTGTTCCACGGCTTCGCGGGTTTGGTCGAGGATGTGCATGACTTCTTCCAGCGTGATATTTTCTTCTTTGACAATGCTGTCCAGCACAAGCCGCGCCGAGGCCGCGCCGATGGCGCCTGCGAGGTGTGTTTCTGCAAAGTTGATCAACTCACTGTGCGCTACCTGCTGCTGGGTGAGGGTGGTCTGGGTTTGTTTTTCAAATTCCCGGAACAAGGCCAAGGTCCGGGCTTCGCCCAAAAAACGATTCAAAATGGCCTGCAAATCCGTCAGTTTGGCTTCACGTTTTAAAATTTCGGTCTCCTGGCCTTTGATGTAGCGGTGGATGTTGGTAAACAAATCAGCCTGCCGCAGGCCCAGGGTGCTGGGCTGGGTATTGACCGAAACGATCACATAGGCCCAGAAATTGAGAAACAAACTCCAGAACGCGCCGTGGGAAATCGTGTCGAGCCCGGTGAGACCAAACAAAGCGTAGGGTTTCAAAAAAGGCAGCCCGAACAGGCCGTTTTTCAAAAAACCATCCGGAATAATGCCCGCCTGCGCCATGCCCGGCAGCGGCAGGCAATAGGCCCACACCAGGAACCCAATGATCAGACCGGCCATGGCGCCTTGCTTGGTCGCCCGTTTCCAAAACATACCCGCCAGGGCAGCCGGCGCCAGTTGGGCAGCAGCAGTAAAGGAAATCAAGCCGACCGAAACCAGGTCGTAGCGGTTGCCCACGGTGTTTTGGTACCACCAGGCCAGCAGCAGCACCAGCATGATGCTCACCCGGCGGATATCCAGTAGCCGCGAATCGCCAGACAAGAGGTCGTTCGGCCGGCCAATCCGACCCATTTTGATCAAAACCGGCACCACAATATGGTTGCTGAACATGATGCTCAGCGCCGTCGTTTCGATCACCACCATACTCGTAGCCGCCGAAAAGCCGCCGATAAAAGCCGCCAGGGCCAGCCAGTTGGCGCCCTGCGACATGGGCAGGCTGAGCACATACGTGTCGGGGTGCACCGACGAGTCGAACATCATCTTGCCCGCCATTGCCAGCGGCAACACAAAAATATTGATCAGCAACAAATAGAGCGGAAACACCCACATCGCTTTCGGGACATGGCGCGGCGAGGTGCTTTCCACCACGGAAATATGAAATTGCCGGGGCAGCAAAATAATAGCAAACAGGGAGAGCAACACAATGATGTTCCACGAAAACGCCGTCACGCCCGAATCGGCAAACGTAAACAAACGCAGGGTTTCCGGGTGCTGAGCCGCTTGCCCGAACAGGTCGTCGAACCCATGGTAAATGCCAAACGTGACAAATATGCCCACCGCCATGAAGGCGATCAATTTTACCAGGCTCTCAAACGCAATCGCCGCCACCAGGCCTTCGTGGCGTTCGTTGGGGTCCAATTTGCGGGTGCCGAACACGCCCGTAAAAATGGCCATCGCCAGCGTCACGTAAAACCCGGCATCGCCCCAAAAGTACGGAGACGCGTGGTGCTGACTGCCCGTCAGGGTCGTGATGCCAAAGGTAACCGCCTTGATCTGGATGGAAATATACGGCACAATGCCCAGTACGGCGATCAGGGTCACTACTACAGCCAGCGCCGGACTTTTGCCGTACCGCGAGGATATAAAATCGGCAATCGACGTGATCCGCTGGTTTTTGGAAATCACCATCATCTTGTGCAGCAGCCAGTACCACAACGGCGCCAGTAGGGTAGGGCCCACATACACGCCCAGAAAACTCAGGCCGCCCGTAGCGGCGCGGCCCACCGAACCGAAGAAAGTCCAGGCCGTGCAATACACCGCGAGCGACAGGGCATAGACGTAGGGATTGTCCACCACACTCACGCCGCTACCGGCTTTTTTGTCGACCCTCCAGGCGATCAAAAAAAGCAGTGAAATATAGACCAAGGAAGCGACAATGACAATACTCAGGCTCATGGACCGGTGTGGCACGCAGATGGGCGAAAGTAAGTATTTTCAGGAGTGGTCATTTCTTTTTTCGCACCAGGCTCGCCATCACCACTATGAGCAGGGCCCACACAAAAAAGAAGTAAAAATACAGGGCGGGCACCCCAAACCACAATTCGGCCCGGTCAACGATACCCAGAATCGGGAAGTTGAGCAGAAACAAAAACAGCCCGAACGTGATGAGCAGTTTGGCGTGGCGGTCGTCGGCCATGAGAAAACGGATTTGTCGTCAAACGGAAAGGCTTCAGAGTTTGGTTTCGGACGGCGGGCGGAGGTAGTTGAAAAAGGAAGCGCCTGAAAACCAGGTTGTTGTCAGGCGCTTCGCGGTCCTTTTGCTACGCGTGTTTGATTAAAAATGACTGGGTCCTGTTTACAGGAAAATAGCCGTTTGGATGATGAGTTGGCCTTTCGAGCCGTTGCGTTGAATGGCGGTACCGCCTTCCTGGAGTTTGTACACCGGCCGGGTTTGGTACTCCAGCGTGATCTTGGCGTTGTGCCCCGTCACGAAGTAGTTCAGGCCCAGGCCCATTTGAGTGGAGGGGTCTGCCAGGCGTTCAAAATTTTTGTACGTGAAGGTGGCGTAGGGCATAAACGAGGTGCCGTTTTTGAACTGCGGCAGTTTGAAGCCCAATTGGGTATAAATAATGCTGCCGGTACCGATGGTGGGTTGCAGGTTGCCGCCGCCTGCCCAGCTGTCGGCCGTGCGGCCTTCTCCCGGAGGGGCCACCGAAGCGTGGGTGTTCAGGATGCCGAGGTTGCGCAGGTAGTTGGTGCCGAAATCATAGTTGTAGTACACGCCATACAGGTGCAGCATGGTGCCTTTGGTTTTGTTAATGGGGTATTCCATGTACACATCTGCGCCGAGGGCGGTTTGGTTTTGGAAGGTCGAATCGCTGGCGGTTTTGTGGAGCGAAGACTCCGGGTGGTTGTAAAAGCCGACGCCCAGGTTGAGCACTTTTTTGGCGCCGAGGTGGCTGCCCACTTCGAAGGGCAGTTTGTTGCTCTCTTTGTCCCAAAACATATATTTCACATAGCCGGCTTGCGCCCACTTTTCGTTCAGCACATTGACGGCCACGCCGTTTTTGGCTACGTCCTTGGGCGCTGCGCCGTTGGCAAAGGGTTTGTTCAAGGCAAACCGGTAGTCGAAGCGGCCGATTTGACCTTTGGCATAAATACCCAATTGCCGGGCAAATTGGTCGGTAGCCTCGATGGTCGCCCAGTTGAAAATAGGGGCATCAACGGCCATGAAATTGAGCGTGGAGGCGTTGGTCATCCGCGAAATACCGTTCCAGTAGTGCAAGCCGGCGCCGATGCTGAGCACGTTTTTGACGAGTTCGTATTCCGTCCAGGCGTCGTGGATGTACACCTGCGGTTTTTTGCCGCCGTTGCTGCCGGTGGTGCCGGCCGATCCGCCGTTGACAAACGATTGGTTGTTGATGCCCCAGTGCATAAGAATCAAAGCCCGTGGCGAAATCTGGGACATGACCAGGAAACGGGAGCGGCGCAGGGCGAAATCCATCGTCGAGGAAACGGCTTTCCCGTTGATATCCAGGGTGCCGGGGTTGTTTTGGGTGTTGCTCATCCAGAACTGGTGCCAGGTGATGAAGCGGATATACTTGCTGCCGTCGTCGTTCAACTTCAGGGTCATGGGTTTGTAGGAGTGGTCGATCGGCTTGGGTTCGGTGGCGGCGGGTTGCTGGGCGAACAAGGCGCTGCCAGCCAGCCCCCAGGTAAGGAGCAGGGAAAGTATATTTTTTTTCATAATTATTTGAAAATGATGGGTTTAACAATCAGGTGTTTGCTACTCAATTGGCCGGAAAACCACCTGAAAGGGCATGAAAATGGCCGCCCGCCCAAAAGACGGGCGGCCAAAAATGAACCTCAGTTTGTTTCCGGAAAAAAATCGAATCTAATCGCCGATGCGGTCGTATTCGCCCCTCAGGGCATAGTAACCAAACAAAGCCATGCCCAGCATGAGGGGAGTATATACCGGAAGAATCGTGTACCAAAAGATCTTTTTGTCCGGCGTAACCGTCGCGGCCGACAACTCAGCCATAGCGCGGGTAAACAGGAACCAAATCGCCGCCAACGCCAAGGCGATCCAAACGATGCCGATGAGCCTTTTTACAGCATTCATATATTTTAAGATTTAGTATTTTTTAAACAAAGGATAGAAGTATGGACCAGTTGCTGCGCGGTACTACGCGTCTTCCTCCGGGTTTTCCGGCTTGTCGGTCCGGGTCGGTAAGTATAGTGCACCGATACAGAAACATACACCGGCAATAATCATAGGATAAAACAAGCCGGCCAGGGGGTCGCCGGTGGTATTCGTCGGCGTCTTGCTCTGCTCCACCAGGAAGGTAGCGATATACGGTACCAGGCCACCGAAAATGCCGTTTCCGATGTGATACGGCAGCGACATGGACGAGTAGCGGATGCGGGTGGGGAACAATTCCACCAGGAAAGCCGCAATCGGCCCGTACACCATCGTCACGTACAGGATCTGGATAAACACCAGGAACGCCATGAGCCACCAGTTGGAGGGCGACAGCCAGAGTTGCTTTTTGGTCTCTGCTTTGGGCGCTGCCACCGATTTGTCGGCCAGTATTTTTTCCGTTTTGGTTTCTTTGTACGTATTGCCGTTGACGAAGGCTTTCAGCGTAGTGGTCACGATGGTCGAATCGCCCGTAGCGCTCACCGTCACGGCTTTGCCCGTCGAACTTTTTTCGGCAATCATTTCCGCCTTCGGCGAAGAAATATCCAGCATTTTCTGGTAAATCGGCCGGTAGGTCAGGATGCCCAGCAGCATGCCGGCCAGCATGATCCATTTCCGCCCGATGCGGTCGGACCAGCCGCCAAACACCAGGAAGAACGGTGTGCCGGCTACAATCGCAATGGCCAGAATGTAGCGCACTGTGTTGAATTCGATGTTGCAGACCTTGTCCATAAACGACATGGCATAAAACTGGCCGGTGTACCAAATCACGCCCTGGCCGGCTACGGCGCCAAACAGCGCCAGCAACACCATTTTCAGGTTTTCCCGTTTGCCAAAGGATTCAGCCAGCGGGTTGGCCGAGAGTTTGCCTTTCAGTTTGATTTTGGAAAACATTGGCGATTCCTTCATTTTCAAGCGGATGTACACCGAAATGGCCACCATGATGATCGAAATCCAGAACGGTACGCGCCAGCCCCAATCGTCAAAGGTGGCGTCGCCCATTGTGTTTTTGGTGCCCAAAATGACCCCAATGGACAGCAGCAGCCCGACCGTAGCCGTCGTCTGGATGTAGCCGGTATAATAGCCGCGCCGGTGGTCGGGCGAGTGCTCCGCCACATAGGTTGCCGCGCCGCCGTATTCGCCGCCCAGCGCAAGCCCTTGCAGCAGGCGGAGCAGGAGGATCAGGATCGGGGCAAAGATGCCGATGCGGTCGTATCCGGGTATCAAACCGATCCCGAAGGTCGAAAGGCCCATCAACAGGAGGGTTACTAAAAAGGTGTATTTCCGCCCGATCAGGTCGCCCAGTCGTCCAAAAAACAAAGCGCCGAAGGGCCGCACAATAAAGCCTGCCGCAAAAGATCCCAGAGCCGCCAGGTAGGAGGCTGTCAGGTTGTTGGAGGGGAAAAAGTGTTTGGCGATGTAGGGCGCCAGCGTCCCGTAAATATAAAAGTCGTACCATTCGATGAGTGTTCCCACCGAGGAGGCCAGGATAACACTCATCAAAGCCCAGTCAGTACCGGTTGAAGGAGTGGATGTACGTTGAGTGGACATAACTTTTCGTTATTTTGTTTTGATGAAAGAATGCAAGTGGATCCGATCGCTTGATGTAAGTGTTGAGCAAATGTATATACATATCTATATGTATTTTGCTGCTCGGCCTGGAATTTTTTTTAAAAAAATGAAATTAAGTTTGGCGTCGGCCTTTCAAGTCGGAATATTTCACATTTATTCTGCGAATTGTAAAATTATTTGCCTGAAACCGAATTTAATATTTGGCTGCTTCGAAGGGGTGGGCGGCGATCCAAGTTGCGGCCGCCGCCGCCGTATTGCTGCTGTCGAATTTGAAATTTTATTTTGTTTTTTGCTGGCAATGGAAAATTGGACATAAAAAAACCGCTTTGCGGGGGCAAAGCGGTTGGGTATGGGTTGCGGTTTCGGCAGTTTTTCCAGCAGTACTGCGCCGGGGGGGCTCAACGGCCAAACTCCAGAATTTCGCGGATGGTGTGTACGAAGCTGTCGTTGTCAAAGGGTTTGACGAGGTAATACTCCCCGCCCGTATTGTACCCGCGCCGTTTGTCGTCTCCGGTGCCTTTGGCGGTGAGAAACACAATACAAGTATTTTCCAGGGCAGGACTTTGCCGGATCTTTTTGGCGGCTTCGTAGCCATCCATGCCGGGCATCATCACATCCAGCACGATGATATCGGGCTTCAGGGCCACGGCCTTTTCAACGGCCTCGATGCCATTGAAGGCTTTTTCTACCCGGTAGCCTTCCCGCTGAAGCAGGAATTCCAAGGCCAGCAGGATATTGGGTTCGTCGTCGACGAGCAGGATAATCGGCTGTTCGTTTTTCTTTGCCATGGCTGAGCGTTGAGCGCTTGATCGCTCAAATGTTTAAAAATGTCGGTAATAATCGGCTATTCCCCCTGTTGCGTACGAAGCAGGGTGGTATAAATCAGGTAAAACCCCTCGTCCACCAGAAAATAAAAAGAGTTCTTTCCATCCCGCCGAACGTTTACCACGCCTTTATCCTTCAAAATGCGCAGGTGGTGCGAGGCAATCGCCTGTTCAATCTTCAGTTCTTCAAAAATCCGGGTGACCGTCATTTCCTTTTCGCGGTGCAACATCTCAATGATCGAAAGCCGCAAGGGATGCGCGATGGCCCGCAACACTTCTGTGGCGGTTTCGAGCAGGTTAAAGTGTTGGCTGCGCTTCATGGCATAGGGTAATTTATGGGCAAACGTACTTTTTTTTCGGCAGTTTCCCGCTCTTCTCGTCGACTTACCGACCTGCCACTCAAATGACCTGAAACCCAAAGGCATACGGATCGTCTTCGTCGTCGATCACGATGGTGTTGTAGCCCGTCACCCGCGCCCAACCTTCGATGCTGGGCACAATTGCCGGGTAGGGACCGCACTGGGTGGCCGATTCCACCCGGCCGGTGAACCGGCTGCCGATAATACTTTCGTGCACAAAGGTGTCGCCGGGCTGTAACCGGCCTTTGGCAGCCCATTGTGCCATGCGGGCAGAGGTGCCGGTCCCGCAAGGGGAGCGGTCGATGGCTTTGTCGCCATAAAATACGGCGTTCCGGGCGGTAGAAGAAGGGTCGAGCGGCGCTCCTGTCCACAACAAGTGGCTCAATCCGCTGATGTTGGGGTCCAGGGGATGCCGGAATTCAAACTGCTCGTTCAGCCGTTGCCGGATCACCGGGCTCCAGCGGATCAAGTCGGCAGCGGTAAAGGCTTCCAGCCCACTGAAATGGGGCTGCGGGTCCACGATCGCGTAGAAATTGCCGCCGTAGGCCACGTCTACCTGTAGCAGACCCAGATCGGGGCATTCGACTTCGAGTTGCTCCCGGTACAAAAACGAAGGAATGTTGGTGAGTTTTACGGACCGCACTTTTCGGCCTTCCTGCCGGTATTCCACCTGCACCAGCCCGGCCGGCGTTTCGAGGCGCAAGCGGCCGGGGTTGCGCGGAATGACCAGGCCTTCTTCCAGGGCGATGGTAACGGTGCCGATGGTACCATGCCCGCACATGGGCAGGCATCCGCTGGTTTCGATAAACAAGATCCCGATATCGTTGTCCGGGTCGGTGGGTGGGTACAAGATGCTGCCCGACATCATGTCGTGTCCGCGAGGTTCAAACATGAGTCCTTTCCGGATCCAATCGAACTCGGCCAGGAAATGCCGCCGCCGTTCGCTCATGTTGGCGCCCTGGAGCAAGGGGCCGCCTCCGGCCACCAGTCGGACCGGGTTGCCACAGGTGTGGGCATCGATGCAAAAGAAGGTTTTACGCATGCAGCAAAATTCGGGATTCCGGGGCCTACTTTTGTCAGGGGGCAAAAAAAAA
>JADLDL010000020.1 GCA_020846655.1 Saprospiraceae bacterium
GATTTACAACCGCTGGGGGCAAAAACTATACGAGTCCAGCGGCCCGAATGCCGCCTGGGACGGTACCAGCAATGGGAAGCCCGTGCCCTCCGACGTGTATGTGTGGCTGTTGGAACTGCGGTGTTCGGGCGAGGAAAAGGCGGTGCAGAAAGGGGATGTGACGGTGTTGCGCTGAAGCGCCAGGTAAAGATTAGCGCTTCAGCAGTTTTCCGCTGCGGATCAAGGCGCCTGCTGCACTGCGGGCGTCCCAAAAGAAAAACTACCCGTTCATCAGCATTTCCGCGCCCTCCTGCCCCACCAGGGTA
Source organism: Saprospiraceae bacterium (assembly GCA_020846655.1). Taxonomy (GTDB): domain Bacteria; phylum Bacteroidota; class Bacteroidia; order Chitinophagales; family Saprospiraceae; genus M3007. The sequence continues at coordinate 306 of JADLDL010000020.1, forward strand.
CCGATGGCTACGCCCATGCCGTTGAGCCGCACGGCGATGACGATGTTGGAGGCATAGCGCTCCACGATGGGCTTTTTGACGGAGCCGAGGCCCAGGATGCCGGTCCACCAGCCGTCTACCTCGAAGGGTTGGCCCGGGCAGATGACGGTTTTGAGCAACTGTACCAGGGCGCTGCGGATGAGTTCGTTCGGGCCGAATTCGGCGGTTTGTTCCTGGGCGTTGTCGAGGTGGCGGCCGCCGCCCAGGAGGATACGCCCGTCGATGTTGCGGAAGTAGAAATACCCCCGGTCGTAGTGAAAACAGCCTTCTACAGGCAGGCCGGGCATAGGCTTGGTGATGAGCACCTGGTTGCGGGCGGGCGTCACGTCGGCGTCGGGCAGCAGGGTTTTGGCAAAACCGTTGACGGCCACCAGCACACGCGGCACGCGGAGCGTCCAGCCGGATTCGGTTTCGAGGTCGACGCCCTGGCTCGAATTTTCGAGTCGGTTGATCGTGATGCCGTTGAAAATTTTGATGCCTTGCCGTTCGGCGATGCGCAGGAGCGTGGCCATCATTTTGCCGGTATGCACCTGGCCCTCGGGTTGGTTCAGGATCAGGTGCCGCACACCCCGGAACCCGAAGCGGGGCAAGCGGTCGTCGACTACCTTGAACACCTCCGGGTGGCCGGTGATGGCGCCTATTTTTTGGTTAAAATCAGGTATCCGTTCCAGGCATTGGCGGTACACGTCTTCCTCGTCGTCGGTAAACATTTCGTAGCCGCCGAGCATCTGAAAATCCATCTGTTCGTCACCGATAAGCGTCCGCAGGCGTTGCAGGCCCCGCCAGCGTTTTTCCACCACTTCCAGCACCTGGTCTTCGCTGCGGTGGCTCATGTCGTCGAGCAGTTCGGTCATGGAACCGAAACAGGCAAACCCGGCATTGCGGGTACTGGCGCCGGCGGGCAGTACGCCGCGCTCCAGCACGGCAACATTCAGTGAAGGGTCCAGTTCTTTTACCCGCATGGCCGCAGCCAGGCCTACAATGCCGCTGCCGATGACGGCGACATCGAAATCTTTAAAAAACGTTTCACGTTCCCAGTAACTAAGGTTATACCGGAGCATATGGACGGTTTAAGTGTGAGGGAATCCGGGGTTTTATCGCGCGGCTTCTTTTGCCAACTCTTCGATGCGCACTTTGTACAGGTGTTGGGGGGTCCGGTCGTAGAGGTTTCGGTACAAGGTCAGGGAGCGGATCAGGTGCGGCGTTGGGTTGTCGGCTACTTTGCGCAGTTCAAATTGAATGGCCGCTTCCTCGCGCTCGGTGCGGGCCAGGGCCTGCAACTGCGACAGTTGCCGCAGCGCCTCCGACTGGTTGCCTTCGGCCTGAATCACCTGCGCGCGCAGCACATTGGCCGAGAAGGTCAGGTCGGCGTTGCCGAGAGTGAGGGCGATGTCGCGGCCCTCATCCAGCATTTGGCGGGCAATGGCCACATCGCCGGCGTGGAGGTGCACCGTTCCTTTTTCGATAAGCGAATTCCCCAGGACCAGCCGGTTGCCCATTTCGCGGGCATACTCAATGGCTTCGTTGTAGTATTGGATGGAGCGCTCCATATCGTTTTTGAAAAACCAGTTGTCGCCGAGGGTATTGAGGGCTTTGGCGATGCCTTTTTTGTAATTGAGTTCGCGCGAGAGGGCGAGGTTTTGCTCCAGATATTGGTTGGACTGGTCAAAATCGCCCATCGTCGACATCAGGTCGCCGATGAGGCCGTTGGCAATGGCCAGTCCTTGTTTGTCGCCCAGTTCCTGGCAGAGCAGGAGGTCGCGTTCAAACATTTGCATGGCCTTGGCATAGTCGCCTTTCTTTTCCCAGACCGAGCCGATGCTGCCGATGCAGATGGTCATGTAAAGTTTATTGCCCAGTTCCTCGGAGAGGGTGAGGCCTTTTTCGAGGCAGAGCAGGGCGCTGTCGAGGCTGTTTTTTTCGAGGTAAATAATGCCCAGGTTGGTGTACAGGGTCGTGAGCCCTTGTTTGTCTTCGGCGCGTTCGGCGATGTCGAGTTGTTCTTCGAGCCAACGAATACCTTCGTCGTAGTGGCCCTGGTTCATAAAAATGAGGCCCAGGTTGGCTACGATGACGGCGTTTTCGGCGTCGCGCTGGATGGAGCGGTTGATTTCGATGGCTTTGGCAAACCAACTTTGCGCCGACTCATAGCTGCCCTGGCGGAAAAAGAAGGTACCCAGGTTGCCGTAGGTTTTGGCAATGCCCACCTGGTCGCTGGCGAGTTCGAAACAGGTAACTGCCACGTCGAGGTGTTTTTTGCCTTCCTGGTAGTTGCCGCGCAGCATGAGCAATTGGCCCAGGCGGCGGTTGCTCCGCCCGATGAGGTACCAGTCGTTGAGCGATTTGGCGCGTTTGAGGGCCAGGCGGTATTCCTGTTCGGCTTCTTCCCATTGGCCGATCAGTTCGTGTACGGCCCCTTTGCGAAGTTGGAACTTGACAATTTTTTTGCTCTTGCGGGCACCTTCGCCGAGGTTGTCGATTAGTTTTTGGTAAAACTTGAGGGCCTGGCGGTTGAGGAAGTTGCGCTGGGCGTAGCGGGCGGCTTTTTCGAGATACTTGTTGGTTTTTTTCTCCACCTCGGCCTGCTCGTAGTGGAAGGCCAGGTCCACGAAACGCTCCTCCGAGTTGGGGTAGAGGTGTTCGATGGCTTCGGCAATCAGTTGGTGCAGCTCCCGCAGGCGGGTGCGCAATTGCATATCGTAGGCGGCTTCGCGCAGCAGCGAGTGGCGGAAAATATACCGCAATTCGTTCATGGCGTGCCAGATTTGCCATTTTTCGGCGGTCTGAATTTGCTCGCGCAGCACCATGTCGAGGTCGCCGTTGCGGCGCAAAAACTCTTCCTGTTTGGCCATAACGGCCGTGAGCACCGGCAGTTCAAATTCCCGTCCGATGACCGCGGCGGCTTTCACCGTTTCCTTGACCAGGCCGCTGAGCCGGTCGATGCGCGCCATCATGATTTGTTTGACGGAGTCAGAAACCTGGATTTCGTTGTTTTTTAACTGAAACCGGCCATCCGTATTTTTCAGCAGGTTGGCTTCCTGAAAATAATCGGCCATTTGCTCCAGGTAGAAGGGGTTGCCTTGGGTCATGCGCTGCAGCAGGTCGAACAGATCGGGATGCAGGGCGCCGCCCAGCCGGGCTTCGGCAAAGGCGCGCAGGTCGTCGGGTTGCAGGAAATTGAGGTCGATCTCGCAAAACCCCACCTGGAGTTCTTCCAGCACTTTTTGCCGGAAGACATGGCTTTTGCTGCCGTCGTCTTCATAGCGGCTGGTGGCCAGGAAAAACAGGGGATAGCCCTGCGCGCGGCGGATAAACTGGGCCAGAAACTCGCGCGACATTTCGTCGTACCAGTGGGTGTCTTCCAGTTCGATGACCACCGGCTGGAGGATCGATTCGGCCACAAACAGGTTGGCCATAGCCGACAAGCCGTTCTGGTAGCGGCCGCGCGCGTCCAGTTGTTCCCAGAGTGAGTTGGGCATGTGGATGCCTACCAGGGCGGCCAGCACGCTTTGGGTGCGGGTGATTTCGCGCCGGATGGCGTCGGCTTCCGCGTGTTGGCTTTCGGTGAGGTCGTAGATCAGTTCCAGAAAATTCGACTCGAACAATTCGCGGTTGCGGTCCTGGCTGTTTTCCGGACTTTGTTCGAAGTAATTTTTCAGGAAATAAATGAAGGGGTTGAAGGGCTTGCGCAGGATCTGGTCGCTCTGGCAATTGAACCAACTGAGCGCCATCGTATCGCGCATGGAGCGCCGGAATTCGTAACTGAGGCGGCTTTTGCCGATACCGGCTTCGCCGAAAATATAGGCCACACCGCCAAAACGGCCTTCGCGGACGGGGGCGGCAAACTCTTGCAGGGTGCGCAGTTCGGTGGCCCGGCCGTAGTATTCGCCGCTAAAGGAAGCCCGCCCGCCCAGGTTGCGGCCGCTGAGCAGGTAAGTGGGTATTTTTTGTTCGAAACCTTTGAATGCCCCCTCGCCGCGGAAAATGAATTTGAAATTGCGGTTGTGCTGCACGTTGTCGTCGGCTACCACTTCGCCCCATTCCGCCTTGGCCATGAGACGGGCCGCCAAGTTGACGCGAGCGCCAACGGCGGCATACTGGCAACGCTCGGCGCTCCCGATCACGCCGGTAAACGCCAGCCCCGACGAAATGCCGATCCGGTAGCGGGTGCCCGTGAGGCTTTCGAGGTGTTGCAACTCTTCCTGTACGGCGGCGATAAACTCCAGGGCGCGTTCGGTATTGTTTTCAAACGACACGGGTGCGCCGAAGAGGCAGAACATGAGGCCGCCTTTGTCGCCAAAGTCTATTTCTTTAAAATAGCCGCCGAAACTGAGGCTCTGGTCCAATACAATGGAAGCAAAGTGGTCCATTGCTTCGTGGGTTTCGACGCCGGAAAACGACAAAAACACGTTGACGACATTGCGGAACTCCCCGGCGTTGTTTTCGGCAAAGGCCTCGGCAGGGATAAACTCTGTGGCAATGTGCGGGTCGGGCGCCGGCAATTTCAAGGGGCGGGCAGCCAGCGTAGCCGGCGTCACCTTGTCGAGTTTGAGTTTGAAAAAGCCCGCACTCAGTGGCTCGGCATGGACCAACCCGGCTGGCATGGCATTTAAAAAGGCAAAATCGCAGACCGCTTCCAGGCTGCCGGCCTGCACTTGTGCCTGCGAACAACCTTCGATGGGCATGCCCCGGAAATAGTAGCCTTTGCGGCGGTTGCCTACGATCCCCCATTCCACATCGCCTTCGGAAAGGCCAATTTTGATGCCGATGTTGTGTTCGGCGAGGATGGATTCGGCGTCTTGCTGGTCGTGTAAAAAGCGGCGCAGGGTAGCCTGTGCCGTTTGCAACACAGCCTGGCCGACGGTTTTGTCGAGGGCCGGGTCGCCGGTGGATTCCGGGAAAATGGCCGTAAAGCTGTCGCCGGCAAAATACGGGATAAAACCACCCTGTTCGTACACCAGCGTCACGGTGGGCTGGAAAATGTAATTGAGCACATTAGACAGTTCCTCAGCGCCTTCAGCCCCTTGTTGCATCAGTTTTTCCGTCAGGCGGGTGAAGCCGCTCAGGTCCACAAACATAGTATAGGCCTTCAGGCTGCCTTTGAGCAGACTGTGCCGGTAGTTCTCCTGAATGAAGTGTGGCAGGAAGTGTTTCAAGTCTTGGAATTGCGATTTATAGCGGGGCGCAAGTTACTACAATATGCACAATCCCAAGACGCGCAGCAGGCACAACTCGATTTTAAGAAATTTACGAGTACGTTTTCCGGGCTTCCCTGTAAACCGCCTTTTCGAAAAGCGGTGCTATTTGTTTGGGAGGCGCAGCAATATTTCGATCGCCGCCAGTTCGATGGCGGTTTGCGCGGCTATTGGACAAACTAGGGGGCCCTGACTGTCTTCTCCGACGCCGGTGTGCCGCATCACCAATTGGTTGCTTTTGGTGTTGAACAAATAGCCCTTCATTTCGGCGGAGGCCTTGCAGTTGAATACAAATTTTGATTTGAATTCATTCAGCGTGAACAATAGCACCCACTCCGAATTGGCAGCCTTAACGACATTGATTACCTCCGTATAGTTTTCGGTTTCGGAGGCTTTTTGCATGAGTTCCCGGCTGATACCTTTGATATGTTGGGGCTCGTTGTCGATCTTGAAGGCATACTTTTTTCGTTTCAGGAAAAACTTTGCTCTGTTGTGTGTCCATTTGTTGAAGTTGCCGTTCACCGATTTGTCCAGGCGCAAATCGGCCACCTGAAGGACGGTCAGCTGGGCGATTGCTGTTTTTTTAAGTTCAGGCGTTGTAAATTCCGCTGGGCGTTCTTTTGGGACGATACAAGCACTGATGGCGAGCAGCAGGCCGCAGCCAATGAATAACATGAATTTAGCAGACATTTTTGTGGTACGTTAAAAGGTGATCAAAAGGGAGCAGGGGTATGCCGAACGGCGGCATACAAGGGGAAGCATTACAATAACCGTTGGAATAAACCGGGCAGCGCCCGATCAGGGGCTAGCGGGAGAAGGGGCATAACCATCAACTTAAGGTTTACTTACTTCGACATTCGATATTCTGCGGTTCGATATTCGATATTCCAACGTAAATGGCTTAAAAAATATCGAATATCGAACCGCAGAATATCGAATGTCGAAGTA
>JADLDL010000021.1 GCA_020846655.1 Saprospiraceae bacterium
CGTGCAGGTGGTCGTCGTGCCGCGCGGCTTTGCAGCCTTGAAACCGGATTTTCCGGTAGTGGCTGAGGCTCAGCCGAAGTGTCAGGTGGGGTTGCAGCAGGATTTTGCCGACGGCCGGGTGCTCGGCTAGCAGACGCGCCAATTCGGCGGTGCGTTCGGCATCGAACACGTAGTTTTTTTCCTCAAAAAACGGCGCTGCGAAGTCGCCGTCGAGCCCGATGTACCAGTAGCCTTTTTTTTCACATTCCGCAGCGTAGTCGCGCTCGCCGGGCAAGGGCTCTGCAAAGGCGCCGTAGCCAAAGGGCGAGGGGTTGCCGGCGAGGGGTTGGCCGGTTTGGGCCAGGGTCCAGTACACCGAGAGGTCTATTTTCCGGCCGTCCTTGTGGCTGAAATGGGGCTCCAGCGGGTAGCCGTTGAGGAAGGGGAAATTGGCGTCCATGTACCAGACTACGGCGCCAGGGTAGCGATCCTGCATTTGGGCGGCCACCTCTTCGAGTGCCTGGCGCAAGCCGGGGCGCACATACGTGCGGTTGAGCAGGCAAAACCAGCGGCTCTCGGGCCGAAGGATGGGGTCAAACACCGGCAAAGGCACCCGCCCCGACAAGCGGGCCAGCGGCGGTACCACCAGAATGGTCGACAGCAAATACAGGCCCACAAAAACCAATGCCGTGAGTCCGCGCAACGGCCAGCGCCGCCGCAGGGGACGGGCCAGGAGCAGGGCCAGCAACCAAACCAGGCCCCCAACCTGGGTGAGCAAGGTGAGCAGCCCTACCCAGAGCAAGTGCAGGAAAATGTTCCAAATCTTTTTGAGGGCTGCCATGCGGGATCGTGTGTGGTGCAATTATTTTTGAAAAAAACGCCTGGTCGCACACATGAATGCAACCTGGATGAAGGCCGTGTCGTCAACAAAAGTAGTTTGATCCACCTAAACGTAGCACCTGTTTTAAACCTGTACCTATGCTCCGCCTTTCCAGTTTTGTGCTTTTCCTGGCCTTTGGCCCCTTGTTGTCGGCCCAACAGAACTTCCCTTTGTTCCAACACGAACTCGGCATCGAGCTCTGGCAATGGGCCGGGAGCCGGCCAGGCGCCACCCTCATCTGGAAATATGCCCCCGGCGCAGTGGCCGACAAGCCCTGGCAAAACCGCCTGGCTTTTCGCCTGAGCGGCGGATTCGACCGGGAAAAAACCGCCATCAATGCCGTGCCGCTGGTGCACGGCGATTCGTTGATCCAGCACCTGAGCAGCGACCCGCTGAAGCGCCGGTATTTTGGTTTTGTGGGCCTGGAAGCCCAACTGACGCGGCGGCGCTGGCGTTTTTTCTTTGGTGGCGAACTGGGCTACCGCAACAATTTTTATACCGCCGATGTCGAAAAACGCATCAGCCACCGCCTGACGGGCGAAGTGTTCAGCAGCGACCTGTACCAGAGTGAAATCCGGACCCACCATACCCGGGCTGTGGCCCTTGGCGGCGTTCAGTTTTTCTTCGGCCGGCACTGGAGCATTGGCGTGGATTTGGGGCTGGAAGGCGGCGTGGATTTTGCCAATAGCAAAACCCTGCGCCAGGGACAAGTGGATTTCAGCGATGATTCCGTGAGTTTTGTTTTTGAATCGCAGTTCCTTCGGCAAGTGCAACTGAGTTATCATTTTGGGCAGGCTAAAATCAAATCCTGAACTGATCTTGATGGACCAAAACCGCCGTATCCTTCCGCAAGCCCTGGGGCTTGGGATAAAACTGGGCCTGATGGTCTTTGTCCAATTTTTGCTCCTGAGTTTTCTCAATCTGTGGAACCCCAAGCGGGTGCCGCACCCCTATTGGCACGATGCGTTGGCCGTGCTTATTTTTTCGGTCTTCCTGACGGTGTTCAGCGGTGGGTTGTTCTATTGGTACGAAGAAAAATACGTGCCCCGGCGGCGGCGAAACATCATGCGGCATCCGCACCTTCAAACCCTGGCCCAACTTGGCTTTCAAAGCAACGACGAATATTGGGAAGGCCAGTACCGGGGCCGCCAGTGCCGGGTGATCTGGCTGGCCAACAGTGTGGAAGGCGGTCTCGGGACACCGCTTTGCCTGGAATTTTTTTGTGAAAAAATGACGCCGGCGCGCCGGCAGGAAATCGAGCGCGCTTTTGCCGGGGAAAAAGTACTGGTCGGACCAGTTGTCGTAGCGCCCTTTTGTTCCATCCTGTTCCGGGTGCCGCCGCCGGAGGCCATTCGCCGCCAACTGGACCTGGGGGTAGGGATTTTGGAAACCTATGGCCTGCAAAGCCGGCGCTTTTCGGATATCGCTCCGGAAGAGTGAATGGAAGCCTGATGCCCCGGTTTGGGGGGCAAGTTTCTTTTGTAGCCCGGCTATTAGTTTTCCACACCGGAGGCAAAACCCCACAGCTTGTTTTAAATTTGCCTGTTCTTCGAGTATCCGAGGTGCTGTTCTTGCTCAAGAAATAATTGATTTGACATGCCAACCATACCTATCAACATAGAAGATCTTGTTAATGCCAGAACGGTAGAAACGGCGAGGCTTGAATTTAAGAGTGGTATACATGAAGAACCAACTCAACGACAAGTAATAGCCACAATAAGTGCATTTGCCAATGACTTTCACAACTTGAATGGCGGCTATATTGTACTAGGTATTGAAGAGAAAAATGGAGTTGCAGTGCTTCCTCCAGTTGGTATTCAAGAGGATCAAATTGATGAAATACAACGAAAAATTCGGGGCCAATGCCACAGAATTCAGCCCGAATACTACCCAATCATTGAGCCTCTTGAATTTCAGGGTAAAAAAATAATTGTTATCTGGTGTCCTCCTGGAGAGGCCAGGCCTTATTCTGCCCCAGCTGTTCGTTTGGGTGAAAAAGAGGCAGAATACTATATTCGGCAGGGTTCTGAAACGGTAGCGGCTAAAAATGAGATAAAAGAAGAGTTATTCCGGTTAACGGCAAGAATACCATTTGATGATCGGGCGGCATTTCAACTGGACCATGAGGTTTTAGAACAAGCCACTATAAAGCGTTTTCTGCTGGATTCCTCCAGTAAACTTGCAGATACAAGCCAACCCTTGTTAGAGACATTGTTGGATTTAAGAGTTGTCCGAAAAATGAACGGCCATTTTTCCCCCTTAAACGTAGGATTGCTTTTTTTTACTTCGAGACCGGATACATGGCTTCCAGGTGCTAAATCTGAAATTGTTCAGTTTGGCGATGAAACCGGCAGGGAAATCACGGAAACTCCGTTTTATGGACCTATCCAGGAGCAGATAAGAAATATACTCCGGTTTTTGGCATCGGCCACTTCTCAGATTGTGCAAAAAATTCCTAATCAAGCCGAAGCATTGCGGTTTGTGGCTTTTCCATATGCTGCAATGGAAGAAGCCATTGTAAATGCATTTTACCATAGAGGATATGACAATAGTGTAGAACCAATAAAAATCTACTTACGCCCGGACAGAATGGAAATAATCAGTTACCCGGGGCCCGTTCCAGGAATCAAACCTGAACATTTCCAGGAAGGTAACCGTGTGCCTCCAGTTGCCAATCGAAACCGGCGGATCGGTGATTTCTTAAAGCAGATCCGCCTGGCTGAAATGCGTAACACTGGAATACCTGCGATCATTAAAGACATGAAGCAGAACGGTTCTCCTGTGCCTAAATTTGACTTTGATGATGACCGTACTTATTTCCAGGTGACATTGCCAGCTCATCCAAGATATGTTGTGTTACATGCCATCCGAGAAGCCGCCTATTTGTGGGCAACTGGTGAAAAAGAGTCTGCCTTGCAACGTCTTACCGAGAGTAAAAATAGTAGTGATTCCGGAGTTATTTGGGCACAACTTATAGACTACAAATCGGCCAACGGAGATCTTGCAGGAGCGGAAGGCGAATGGAAAGAATTACTATCCCAAAATTCGGTGTTGGACAAATCATTAGCAGCCAAAGCAATGGCACGTGCTTATTTGATGAACAAGGAACGTGAAAAAGCTCTTGCCATCCTTAAAGACTTTCAACCCTTTACCCGCGATGTACAAGATCTAATCGATACAGCATTATTGTATAAAAATTTGGAAGACTTTGAAAATGCACATTTACTCTTTCAAAATAACCTGTCGCTTATTTTGGATGACCCTCGGGCTTTAAATGAGTTTGCAGATATAAAACTCAAACTAGCCCGAAAAGCCCATTTCGAGCGCAAAAAAGAGATAAATTCACGATTGTTGAACGAATCTGCCGAGATGTATCGCAGGGCCATCCAACTCACTTCCGATGATATAAGAAAGGGTTGGTGCTGGTTTCGGCTAGCCGAAATATATCAACACCTGCAACGGCCAGGTTCTGATATTCAATTCGCATTTCAGCAAGCATCAGAATTGTTGCCGAACGAACGTTTCGTCCAAGAACAATTCAACACCTGGAAACAACGATAGCCCATGCCATCCTACGCCCACCTCCATTGCCATACCCAATACTCCCTGCTCGACGGCGCGGCGCCCATCCCGGCCCTGTTCAAAAAAGCCGCCGCCGATGGCATGAAAGCCCTGGCCATCACCGACCACGGCAATATGTTCGGGGTATTCCAGTTTGTGGCCGAAGCCGCCAAACACGAGGGCGTGAAGCCCATCGTGGGCTGTGAGTTTTATGTGGTCAACGACCGGCACCGGCGCACGTTCACCAAAGAAGACCGCGACAAACGCTACCACCAACTCTTCCTGGCCAAAAACGCCGAGGGCTACAAAAACCTCGTCAAACTCTGCTCCCTGGGCTACATGGAGGGCCTCTACGGCAAATACCCCCGGATCGACAAAGAACTCATCCTTCAGTACCACGAAGGCCTCATCGCCACCACCTGCTGCATCGGCGCTATGGTGCCGCAAGCCATTTTGCGGCGCGACGAAGACGAGGCCCGCAAGGAATTCGAATGGTGGTACAACCTGTTCGGCGAAGACTACTACATCGAAATCCAGCGCCACCACATGGAGGAGCAGGACAAGGTGAACGCCGTGCTGCTCCGCTGGGCTAAGGAGTACAACGTAAAAGTGATCTGTACCAACGACTCGCACTACGTCGACCAAAAGGATTTCAATGCCCACGATATCCTGCTCTGCATCAACACCGGCGAAAAACAAGCCACGCCGGCCATCCGTGAGTTTGCGGAAGAAGGCACCGTGATGAAAGGCGGGCGCTTCGCGTTCTGGAACGACCAGTTTTATTTCAAAACCCAGGCGGAAATGGGCAAGTTGTTTCAGGATGTTCCCTTTGCCCTGGACAACACGATGGAAATCGTGGACAAATGCGAACACCTCAAACTCAAAAAAGACATCCTCCTGCCCAATTTCGTGATCCCGCAGGAATTCAACACCCAGGACGACTACCTCCGCCACCTGACCTACGAAGGCGCCCGCGCCCGCTACAAAGACATCACGCCCGAAATCGAGGAACGGCTCAATTTTGAACTGCACACCGTCAAAACAATGGGTTTTGCCGGCTACTTCCTCATCGTTGCCGATTTTATCAAAGCCGGCCGCGACCTCGGCGTGTTTATCGGCCCGGGCCGCGGCTCGGCCGCCGGCTCCGCCGTGGCCTATTGCATCGGGATCACCAACATCGACCCCATCAAGTACCAACTCCTGTTCGAACGTTTCCTCAACCCCGACCGCAAAAGCATGCCCGATATCGACACCGACTTCGACGACGAAGGCCGGCAGCGCGTGCTCGAATATGTGGTGGAAAAATACGGCAAACAACAGGTCGCCCAAATCGTGACCTACGGCACCATGGCCGCCAAAATGTCGATCAAAGACGTGGCCCGCGTGCTCGACCTGCCCCTCGAACAATCCAACGCCCTGGCCAAACTGGTGCCCGACAAACCCGGCATTTCCCTCAAACGCGTGCTCACCGCCCCCATCGACGGCGAGGGCTCGCTGCGCGAAAAGGAAACCCTGATGTCGGACGATATCGAAAACGCCAAACGCCTGCGCGAATACCTCAACGCCGAGGGCACGCCCGAAAGCCAGGTGCTGCGCGAAGCCATGGTGCTCGAAGGCTCCGTGCGCAATACCGGCATCCACGCCGCCGGCATCATCATCGCCCCCAAAGACCTCACCGAAATCATTCCGGTGTGCACCTCCAAGGAAACCGAATTGCTCATCACCCAGTTTGAGGGCAGTACCATCGAGGACGCCGGCGTTATCAAAATGGACTTTCTGGGGCTCAAAACCCTCACCATCCTGCGCGATGCCCTGCGCATGATCGAGGAAAACCACGGCCGGAAAATTGACATCGATGATATCCCGCTCGACGACCGCAAAACCTACGAACTCTACCAGTCCGGCGCTACCAACGGCACCTTCCAGTTTGAAAGCGCGGGCATGCAGAAATACCTGCGCGAGCTCAAGCCCGACAAATTTGACGACCTGATCGCCATGAACGCCCTGTACCGGCCGGGCCCGCTGGAGTATATCCCCAACTTCATTGCCCGCAAACACGGCCGCGAACAGATTGTGTACGACCTGCCGGAAATGGAAGAATACTTGTCCGATACCTTTGGTATTTGCGTGTACCAGGAACAGTTGATGTTGTTGTCCCAAAAAATCGGCGGGTTTTCGAAAGGCGATGCCGACGTGCTGCGCAAGGCTATGGGTAAAAAACAAATTGCCGTTCTGAACAAGATGAAAGGGCAATTTATGGAGGGCGCTATGGCCAAAGGCCACCCGGAAAAAGTGCTGGACAAAGTATGGACCGACTGGGAAGCGTTCGCTTCCTACGCCTTCAACAAGTCGCACTCCACCTGCTACGCCTTCGTGGCCTATCAAACGGCTTTCCTGAAAGCCCACTATCCCTCCGAGTACATGGCCTCGGTACTCACCCACTCGCAGGGCAACATTGACAAAACCACTTTTTTCCTGGAGGAATGCCGCCGCATGGGCCTCGATGTGAAAGGCCCCGACATCAACGAATCGGGGGTGAATTTTTCGGTCAACAAAAAAGGAACCATCCGCTACGGCATGGGCGCCATCAAAGGCGTGGGCGAGGCCGCCGTGGAGGCAATGATCGAGGAACGCCGCAAAAACGGCCCCTTTGTCAATATTTTTGATTTTATGCGCCGGATCAACCTGCGCACCGTGAATAAAAAAGTGATGGAATGCCTGGCCTTTGCCGGAGCCTTCGATGAAATTCCACCCCTCCAGGGTAATGCCGGCGGTGCGCGCGCCACCTTTTTTGCCCCATCCGACAAATACGAATCCTTCATCGAACACCTGCTCAAATACGGCGCCGCACACCAGGAGGACAAACTGATGTCGGTCAATTCCCTGTTCGGCGACCTGTCCGATAGCGTCAGCATCCCCGAGCCACCCCTGCCCAAAACAGAACCCTGGAACCTGCTCACCTTGCTCCAGCGCGAGAAAGACGTGGTGGGCATTTACCTGAGCGGCCACCCGCTGGACGACTACAAGTTCGAGGTCGAAAACCTGACCACCTGCTCGCTCGACCGCATCGAAAATTTCCGGAGTCAGAAGATCAAAATTGCCGGCTTCGTCACCAAAGCCGAGCACCGTATCAGCCAGAAAGGCACCGGTTGGGGGCGGTTTACCATCAGCGACTACTCCGGCAACCTCGAAATCGTGCTGTTCAGCAACGACTACGCCCAGTTCAAACATTACTTCGAAGAAGGCAATTGCCTCTACATCACCGGCACGCAGAAACAGCGCTTCAACAGCGATGAGTTTGAGTTTAAAGTCGAAAAAGTGGAATTGCTCGAATCTGTTGGCGGCTCGCAGATCAGCGCCGTCACGCTCCAGGTGCCGGTTGAATTGCTGACGGCAGCGCTGATCGATTCGCTCGACCGCATCTGCAAGGCCCGCAAAGGCAAGCATATTTTGAAAATGCGCCTGGTAGACCGCGCCAACAAAAACGTGCTGCCCTTCGCTTCCACCAGCCGGAAGGTGAACGCCGACTCGGATTTTGCGATGGAAATGGAGAAGTTGGGCGTGGAGTGTAAGGTGGGGTAGGAGGGGAGGGAAGTCAAAATGTAAAATGTAAGATGTAAAAGTCAAAAGGGTGGACGCGTGGGAAGGGAGGGTATTGGTCGTTTTTTCTGTCCGGAATGCGGGCTTTTCAGGAACTACTCTTCTTGTTTTTACATCGTATATTTTGACTTGCTTTTCCTTCGTTTAGCGGCCGGCCGATTGCGCGATGCGCTCCAACTCTATGCCCCGCGCCTGTGCTGCAGCCGCTAACCCGGCCTTGCCGGAATTGGAGTACAAGTCGCTTTGCATTTGAAAATGATAGGCAAACAAGCGGGTCAGTGCGACAGCGCCCGGAGAAGACAAGCGTTGTCCGGACCTCAGGTCTTGGATCATGGCGGGCTCATTTTGTAAAAATTCTGCATGCAGCGCAGCGGCCTCGGTCCATGCCTGCGCTGTAGCCAGGTGCAGGACCCGCTCTTTGTACACCAGGTCATACAACACGGTGTAGTCGGTCGGATCGAGTCGGGTGGCTGCTGGCCGAAACGGTTTCCAGGCCAGGAAATACCAACAAAGCGCCGCTATGCCAATATGAGCGAGGGCTACCCGCTTGTTCGCCGACCATTTGCACCAGCATTCCACCAAGGCAAACGCGGCGAAAGGCAAGAGCAAAACCACCAACGGCGTCCGCAAACGCCCCAACACATAAAACCCAACCAAAATACCTATCTGTAAAGCGATGGCGCTCCACAAGGCAGGGCATTTCCTGCGGGAAAAAATCGAAAACAACACACCTGCCACTGCTGCCCAGGCGATCCAGTAAAAATCGGCAAAGGCGAAGCGAAGGGCAGGTGCCATCGCCCGGTAGAAATAATAGTTTTCGTTGTTTGGCCATTCTGTTCCGTCCCAAATGCGCAGGAATTTTTGCCAACTGAGGGCCAGCCAAGTGCCCACGGATGGATGTGTTTGCCAGGTAGCCAGGGCTGCTGTGCTGAATATTCCGCCACTTTGACCCAAAATGGCACCACAGCGCTGCACATCCGGCTCCCAATGCGCAATGGTTTTGGTTTCGTAAAGGTTGGCCGCTACGAAGGTAATGGGCCCCACGCTGGACATACTGAATAAAGGGGCGCCTACCAGATAATTGCGCAGGAGTACCGGCGATAGGATCAGGCTGACAGCCAGTACCATACTTCCGGCGTTCCGAATACTGTGTTGGTCCGGCCGGCGCTTCCGCCACCCGTATAGGATGAGTGACAGCGGCACGAAAAGCAGGAAGGTGGATTGCAGCAGCCCGGCCAATCCTAATGCCGCGCCGTGTTGCCAAAAGGCAAGTCTGCTTTGTTGGTCCAACGCACGATCGAGCGTCCAAACACTCAACAGTGCAAAAAAAACGCTCCAGGCACTGCGAAGAACCAGGGTTTCTTGAAACAAAACAATCCCGCAAAACAAATATAAAAGTCCAGTCAGCAAGGCCACTGTTTCGCCAAAATGCCGCCGCGCTATACGCCACAACAGGCCACCGCTCGCCAGCCCCAGCAGCCCTTGCAGCACCAGCATCGAATACACTCCGTTGCCGGTCAGCCAATAACACAGTGCCAAGACATACGCATACAGTGGTTCCTGGTGAAAGGTGTTGCCGCCATACCACTCGTTCCACAATAGTTTGCCCGGCTCCAGAGGAGCAACTTGGTCACCCTGGGCCGCCCGGATCGCGTTTAATTTGTCTGGATGCTGCCGGAAGTACGCATCGGCTGTTTGCTGATGCCAGCCGTGGTACGGGTGCAGGGGCTTGCTGTTCAGCCAATCGCCACCCGCCAACGAACGCGCCCAGGCATCAAAAAAATAACTGTCGGACTCCTTCCACTCGTACATCCGGTACAAGGGCCCATGCGCCACCGCAACAAAAACGGCCACTCGAAGGATGCTCCACAGCACCACCAACATCACCAACACCCGAAGGGGGTAACGGGCCAGCCATTGTTCCAGCCGAATGCCCCGGGGCTCCTGAAGTACGTTGTTTTGTACTGCCCGTTTCGGCGGTAAAGCGGCTGCCTGGCGCTTGTGTTTCATGCGGGTTGGGATACTGCCTGGCAACAGCCACTCCGGGCATCGCTTGTCGCGCGGACAAGGTGCCACAGAGTAGTGTTCCAGCCTTTTTGAAGAAATAGTTGGGTTAGAGCGCTGTTGTTTGTGTTTACTGGATTATCACTTTTCCGACAATGGCCCGGCGTTGCCCAATCCTGGCCTGCAACAGGTACAAACCTGCCGGCAGGCCCTGGCAATCAAGTTCCAATTGATCGCTTGTATTTCGGCCGGTTTTCAGCAAGTGCCCGGACAAGTCCAGCAGATCAACCTGCCAGTCGGTGCCGGCACATTCGGCGCAGGCGACTTGTATTTGCCGGCTTGCCGGGTTGGGCGCCACCTGAAATTCGAGTGACGGCGATAGGGCGGAATGCACAGGCACCAGCACAATAAAATTCTCACCAATGGTGTGAAAAACCGTATTGGTGGTCGTTTGCAGGGCATCATTTAAATAAATGGCGGTTTTAGCACTGACGATGGTGCCGTCCTGGATATTGGACAAGGTCCGGGCCCGGTAACTCACAAAACCCCGCGAGGCGGGCGCGTTCGTTGCGCTATCCGGCAACTGAATGTTGCTGAAGGTGAAATTTAGTTTGCCAAACTGGTTTTGGGCAAACGTGTACGGGTGCGAAGATGCGCCTGGCGCTACGGTGACCGGGTTAATCGCAGGGTCCAGCGTGGCGCGCAATTCCAGGGTGTAGGCAGTGTCGGTACCCGTGTTCTGAAAGTAGATTTGATACTCGATCTCGTCGCCGGCACGGATCAAATGCGCGCTGCCGTACCCCTTGGGGAGCGCCTGAGTTTGATTGGGCAAACTGGTCGTCATAGCTTCCCGGCATTCGGTAGCCCGGTTAAATTGTCCGCTCTGAAAGGGATATTGGGCAAACACACCCGTTGTGCTTTCGCCCGAAGGGTTTGTTCCGCAGCCTTCGATAGAAATATTCGCAAACAAACCACCCGGATAGCCCGGCTCCTGTGTGGCGCTGAGGTGCCAGGTAGCGCCGTTGGCCGGCATGGCAAATGTGATCGTTTCAGTGGGCCCCAACTGATACGTATCCTGGCGGTACATGATCAGATCTTCGGCGATGATGTAGTTCAATCCGGGAGAGGTAGGTACTTCGGCCCGGTTTTTTAGCGTGAAGCGCACGCTATCGCCTGCACAAGTAGCCTGGCCCAGCACATTGGCGCCGCTCCAACCGGACCCGCCAAGGCATACGGTATCTGGAAAAACAAGTGCTTCCGAACAAATGATTTGTCCGGGCTCTACCGCGCAATCCAGTTGGTAGTCGATGCTGACATCGCGACACACAGAGGCTGGGACATCGCCCAAGGCAAAGCGCCAAGTGTTGTCGGCCTGCGGCGTGCCGGGTAGCGTACTGGATTGGAAAAGAATAGCCGGATCCAGTTGGACATCGACGTAGGCGTTTTTAGCAGTCCCTAAGCCGTAATTACAAGCCCGTACTGCCAATTGTGCCGCAGCGCAAGGGCTGGGCGAAATACCCGAAAGGCTAACGCCCATACGCGAGCAGGCGCCGGATTGCAGGGCAAAATCGACGACCAATGTCTCGTCTTTGCCCGACAAAGGGAATTCATACACCACCGGACAACCAAAACCGAGATCATCCAGGTCCTGGGCGTATACCCGCAACAGGGTGTCGCCGAGTGGCTTGATGATCAACATTGGGATATAACCAATGGTGGGTTCGGACACCGAAAAACTTTTTCCGCCCGAGGGAAAAGACTCCATGACCAGGAGAATCCCCGGTACGGAAGGCTCTCCGATATCGTACGTGCAATTGCCGATGGTATCAAGAAATACCTTCCCGGACACCTGGTATGTAACGGTTTGTGCCTCCAGTGGCTGGCAAAGTCCCCAATACATCAACAAGGCAAACAGGATGCGTGTCCGGATTTCAATCATAACCAGGTGATACGTTAATTAAAAATGTTCAAACGAGCGAGTCGCCGTGGCTTGTTCCGGGTTCGGAAAGCCCAACTTTTTCCATAAAAGCCACCGGCATTTCGATGTAAAAATGTGGGCTGAACGGCCGGCTGTACAAATACTTTTTTTAATCAAACTTGAGCACTATTTTTACAATAAAATATTTAAGTTAGTGATTTTCAAATTTTTATAATTCCCATAAAGCAAGGTTGACCTCCCCTAATTGAATTTCTACTGGTTTCGTTCATGGAAAACACCCGTCTTTGTCAATTGCTCCGGAGTTTGGGCCCTGTGGATTGGCGCGCCTTCGACCGGTTTTTGCAGTCCCCATATTTCAATACCCGGTCGGACGTGCGTGACCTGTTTTACACCATCCGTTCCTTTTTGGAAACGCGCCGCACGCTCCCGGACCGAAATGCGCTCTTTGGGCAGGCCTTCCCCGGGCGGCAGATGCCTGACCAGGAAATGCATTTGCTGATGACCTACCTGGCCAAACTGTTGGAGCAATTTTTACAACAGGAACAACTTCGAATGAGCCCCGCCACCGAAGATTGGCTCCGGGTAAAGGCTTTTTACCGGCTCGGATTGAAAAAAGAAAGCGACAGGGCTATCGATAAGGCGTTTTCGCGTTTGGAAAACGCACCCCTTCGGAGTGCTGCCTACCATGAGCAACGACACCGCCTGATGTACGAACAAGTGCGGCAGCACCGCGAACAACCGGAAGAAAACGCCCGCCACCTGAAGCAACTCAACCAACTGCTGAACAGCTCCCTGGTCGTCCTGTGGCTGCGCCAGGCTTGTTTGCTGCTAAGTGAAAAAGCGGTGTACAATATGGAACCCGATACCCGCTTCCTGCCCGAAGTTTTCCAATGGGTAGAATCCGATAATCATATCGACATTCCGGGGGTAAGTGCGTATTATTTTGGCTGCAAAATGTTGCTCAGTGGCGAAGAAATATGGTTCCAGTCGCTTAAAAAGACATTGTCAGTACAGGGCCAGGCGTTTCCGCCGGAAGAATTATATGACTTGCACATGATGGCTATCAACTACTGTGTGCGGCAGTTGAATGCCGGTAACGAGCACTATTTCCAGGAAGTCCACGAATTGTATAAGGTAGGGCTGGACAGCAAGACGCTGCTCAATAACGGCGTTTTGTCGCCCCTGACGTATTTCAATATTGTCATTTCCGGCCTCAAAACCAACGCGCTGGATTGGGTGGCCTGGTTCATCCCACAATACAAAAACAACCTCGAACGAAAGTATCGCGACAGCGCCTACAGTTTCAACATGGCTCGCCTGCACTATGCCCGCCGCAACTACGGAGAAGCGCTCCTGATGTTGCAAAAAGCCAACTACCGCGACCTGCTGACCAACCTGGCCGCCAAAACCCTGATGCTGAAAATTTACTACGAACAAGGCGAATCCGAGGTGCTCGAGAGTCACCTGGATGCTATGATCCACTTCTTGCGCCGCAAACGGGTGATTGGCTACCACCGCGAAAACTACCTGAACATCATTCGCGTCACCAAGCGGCTGTTGGCATTGCCCAAGTCCAACGGCCCCGCCCGCGAGCTCCTGCGCACGGTTATCGAATCGACAGACCCGCTTACCGAACGGAAATGGTTTCTGGAAGCTATGAAGGGCTGATCCGGGGCGGAGAGGAACGCTACTTGGCTGAAATCACCCGCGCACCACCACAAACGCCAGATACGATACATAGGCCAGTAAAAACACCAGCCCTGCCCCCCGTTTGATTTCAAAGCGGCGGCTAATGATCAGGGCCAGAAAAATCATACACGTCGAAGCCACCACCACCAAAATATCCACATTGGAGGCTACACTGAAAGGGATCGGGCGAATCACAGCGCTGATGCCGAGTATCCACAACAGGTTAAAAATATTGGAACCAATGGCGTTGCCCACCGCGATATCGGTGTTTTTCTTGCGGGCGGCCAGTACCGAGGTAACCAATTCCGGCAGGGACGTGCCGATCGCCACCACCGTCAAGCCAACCAGGGTTTGGCTCATGCCGAACAATCCGGCCAAATGAACGGCCCCCTCAACCACCCATTTGCCACCCAAAAATAAACAGATGACGCCTGCCAGAATGAGCAACAGGCTTTTTTGCATCGGCGCCGGCGCCACCGAAACGGCCTCAGTATCCTGGCTTTTCTGCTGATCTTCCCGGGTGATGAGCACGATGTACACCATGAACAGGAAGAAAAAGAAAAAAATGAGCAAGCCATCGATCCGGCTGATGCTCAGCTCTGTTTCCAGATCGGGACCCAGTGCCGAGTTGGCTAAAAAACCAACCAGAAGTGCCGCTGCCAGCGAAAACGGCAGCTCCGATAAAATGGTGTTGCGGTGTACCGGCAGGTCGCAGATGATGGCCGTGATGCCGAGAATAAGCAGCACATTGGCAATGTTGCTGCCGAGCACGTTGCCAGTGACCAGGCCCGAACTGCCATCGATGCTGGCAATCACACTAATGATGAGTTCCGGGAGCGAGGTGCCCATCGAAACGATCGTTAGCCCGATAATCAGGTCGGAAACGCCAAACCGTGCGGCAATAGCCGTAGCGCCGTCCACCAGCCAATCGGCCCCTTTGATGAGCAGAAAAAAACCAAGCAGCAATAAAAAATAAATCATAGACCAGGGGTAGTACGTTCAGGGAAGCACATTGCTTTGCCCCGGCAAATAAACTCCATTTTTCAGACATCCGGAACCGCCGGACGCTACATTGACCTTCACTCGTCCAGCAACATCCGGACAACTTCGGAGAAACCCGCCGGACCAACCCCAGTGACCCGCCTCAACTGCGGCACCGGCACTGCCGCCCAGCTCCGATCCGGACCTTGCACCAAAAAGGGCAGATCCACGACCTCCAGCATCGAAATATCATTGGCGCTGTCGCCAACCGCCGCAAAACAAGGAACTTCCCCAGCCGCCTGCCCCAACAAAGCCATCATCCATTGAACAGCCTTGCCCTTGCTGACAGCGGCCGACTGTGCGGTATAAAAGCGCCCACCCCGGCTCAGGCTAAACCCCTCCGGTTCCAATAAACTCCCGATTTGCCTGGCTTGGCTTGGGTCAGAAGGCCTTAGCAATGTTTCCGTAAACCAGCGCGCTCGTGCGCGCATCAAGGCATCGCCGTTCAGGCCCGTAGCAGTCGAAAGCTCGGCGTCGGAAGCCCTGTCAAAGCCCAGCAAACCAGGTATCCCCGCCAATACCGATCGCAGGGCAGCAGCATCGGTATGCGCAAAAACAACAATATCGTACCCTTCTTCCTGCCTTTGGGCGGTGTACCTTTTTTCAGGAAAAAAACGACTTGGGATCGCCACCGCACTGCCGTTTTCAAAAATGAAGGGCAGGCATAGCCGAAGTTGGCGCTGTAGATACAACTGCTCCGAAAAGGTCTTGGACGAACAAAAAACCAGTGTCGCCGGACGGCGGGCTAACGCCCGTATGGCGGCCTCACTGCCTTGTGCATCGTACGTATGGTGATCCAGGAGCGTGCCGTCCAGGTCTGAAAATATCACCAAGGGCCGGTTGGGTGAAACAGGTACTGGTATCATGCCGGAGTATAATTGCCATGCCGGCTCCAGTCGAGGGCTGCCGCCGCTGCCGAAAAATTGAGTGTTGATAATTCGGGATATCGGCGGAGTTGTAGCGGGCTTTCGTTTTTGCGCACAATTTTCAGCCGGCGCAACTCACGGGCAATATCTTTTTGAACCAGGGCCGGGCAAATGCGGGAATGCCACAACACCGAAAGGGAATATTCGATCATTTCCCGGATATGGTCCTGGCCTTTGGTCGCTTCATGCAAGTGCGGATTGCGCGACTCGATCTGAAATATCTCCACCCCGGTTTTCATAATTTCAGGAAACGGACTGGGCAGTACGCCGCCGAATTTCTCCATCAGGCTGACAAATTGGTGTGTCTCAACCGAAAATCCGGTCGAATAGTCCAGCGCCAAGGCCAAGGGCATCGACAAGGCGTGCTCGCCGGCATTGCCGGTGCGCAGGATCTCGGTCTCGTATCCCGTGTACTGGCTCAGAAACAGGTTAAGGTACTGGTTGGTGATGCGCGTCACCCGTCCCCATTTGGCAAAAAAAAGTTCGGCATCTACAATTTTGGGCTTACTGTGCCATTGGATGCGCACCATCGAATAGGGCGACTTGCTTTGCGAAAGACCCGCCGAAAAAATACGCACATATTCAAAGACCGCCCCGGGGAAGTAATTGTCGGCATCAATAAACCCTACATACTTTTTGCCGACCAGATTGGCCAGCGCAATTCCAGCCAACATGCCCTCCGCCTTGCCATGCCGGACCAAGCCGTCCTCATCCAACAGATGCAAATAGCCGCCATCGCTGAACAGCCGGGCTACCTCGGGGGAGCGTTGGTGCGCAATCAGGTATTTCTTTTTCGCATGCCGGCAAAACGTGTCCACCATGCTGCATTCCATCCGAAACCGATCGGTGGGTTCATTCTGGCTGTTCGATAGCACGATGGGCAAACACGCGTGCGGAATACCGCACAATACACCCTCCAGCAAGCGCAGCCGCTCGTTTTTTACCGGAATGATGATCGCCAAATCTTTTTCAATTTCGTGCAAACGATCATAGGGTATCTGTTGGATGACATGAAAAGGACTGTCAAACTCTGTGTCGATTCCATAACCACCCTCGAGCTCATATATTTTTTGAACCTGGTAAAAGGTATTCGCGCCGAAACGTTCGGCGTTGGTTGGTATTTCAAGTCGCATGTTTTTTTACCTTAAATTATAAAAAGTATCGCCAGAATCTCCTTCCTACACCTCTGCCGTCTCGTCTACCCCGATAATTGCAACCGGGCGGTCGCGGTACAGCAGTGCCCCGAACATCAGGATCAAAGCAGTGGCCAGGATAACAAAAAACAATACCCCTTCATCGAAGGCCTCGATGCGTTGCCAATCGGGTATTTTATAAAACAATAAAATCGTGATTAAACCCCGCGGGATGTAAAACAACTCGGGCAACAGGTTGTACCGGTGTACGATCCGCAAATAGATAAACCGGAGCGCCAGCAAACCAACCACGATAAGCGCCCCGAGCTGCCATACCCGCGTGTCCTGAAAATACGACATGCCGATGCCCAACCCAAACAACACGAAAAAAAAGGTTCGGATCAAAAAAGAGGATTCGGCCGTGATTGATTTGAGAAAACTGGCTTCGTTGTCCACGCTCGCGTCGGAGAAATACTGCTTCAGGGGTTTCCACCGAATCAATTCCCAGTTGTTTATCACCAGGCCAAACATGAGAATCGTGATGAGCGCCGGCAAATGCATCATTTTGCCGCCCACATAAATCACAATCAACACCGCAAACGAGAGGAAAAATTTAATATTCACCCGGTTTCGGATCAACAACCACATCAGGCCAAAACAAACCGCTACCGATAGCACCACCGCCACCACAATACTGCTGCCAAACCAAACCAGGTCCTGAACGCCCAACGGATGATCAACCGTGAAAAAGTTGAATACCATGATGCCGATGATATCGGAAAAAGAAGCCTCATAGATCAAAAATTCCTTTTTCTCTTCCTCCAAATGGTGCACACTGGGCAGCACCACGGCGCTGCTCACAATACTCAGCGGGATGGCATATACCAGGCAATTGATGACCGGAGTGCCCGGCAGCCACCAGTACAGGATGCCTGCCACCACGAAGGAGGAAACCAGGAAGATCACCAGCGCCGAAAAAAAAGACCGGCGGATCAGGGGCAAGCGGTCCCGGGTGATTTCCAAATCCAAACCGGCCTCCAGCACGATCATAATCAACCCAATGGTACCCAAAAACTCCACCAGCGTTGCAGGCACAACAAACGACAATCCGGCAGCATCCAACAAGTAGCGCAGCAAAATGCCGGTGCCCAGCAAGAGCAGCACGGAGGGGATTCGCGTGACCCGGTTGAGTACTGAAAACAAATACGAAAGAATGACCAGTCCGCAAACCGCGAACAAAATCGTGTAGGTGGAAAAGCTTTGCATGTTGGCGAAGGTAAAAAAATCCCCTCACCAATCCTTCTTCGTCCGCGATGGCCGCATCTCCGGCGGCAGGGCCCGGTACTGCCGGGCATTCTTTTGCTCCTCCTGGTCGATGGTCGCGTCAAGCAGTTGCCGCGCTGCCTCGGCGCTCATGGTGCCCGATGCCGTTTCTTTGCGCTGGGGCTGCTGGGCGCGGTCCACATAGTTGCGGCGGGGCGGCGGCGGCGGCGGCGGCGGTGTTTTTTGCGGCGGTGGAGGTGGCGGGTCCTGCTGCTCGTTCAGTTTGTTTTTGGCGATTTGCAGGTTCTTTTTCGCGTCGGGCCGGTTGGTACGCAGGCGCAGGCTGCTCTCGTAGGCCACAACGGCTTCGGCCCATTTGCCTTGTTGCAGGTAGGCATTGCCCAAATTGAAAAACGCATCCGCTTGGGTGCTTTTGTCCTTTGCAATCGCGGCGGCTTTTTTAAACAGGCCCGCCGCCACCTCGTATTTGCCTTGCTGAAAAGCGGCATTGCCGGCGTTGTAGGCGGCTACCGGGTCCGTTTCGGCCCGGCGGTATGCCGTTTCGGCATCGCGGTATTTTTGCTGGTCGTACAAGCGGTCGCCGCTGCGCAAGGGTCCGTGGGCCGGCGATTGCGCCCAGAGCCCCGCCACGGGACACAAAGCGACGAGCAGGAGTATTTTTTTCAACGAAGTCATGGTTTGTTTTTTCGCCACCAAAGGATTTGTTCCACGATCAACAACAGCAAACACGGCAGCAGCAGCCATTGGAAATACGGCACGTACTCCGTCGAAGCCTTGGTTTGCAGCGCCGCCTTTTGCAAATTGCCCAACTCCCGCGTCAGCGTTTGCAAGGCCTCGCGCCCCTCGGCTGCGTTGCACGACACCCCGCCGCCGGCAGCCGCCAATTCGAGCAAAAACGCTGGATTTGCTTTGCTGTGCACCACCTGGCCCAAGCCGTCGCGTTTGACGCCTTTTCGGCCCAGCGGAATGGTGCTCCCCTGCGGGGTGCCCACCGCCACGGTGTACACCGCCAGGCCTTCCTTGCGGGCTTCGCGGGCGCTGGCCAGCGCATCCTCGGCGTGGTTTTCGCCGTCGGAAATCAACACCAGGCCCCGGCCGGCGGCTGAGTTGGATTCAAACATGCGCTGCGCAAGTTCCACCGCCGAGGCCGCTGTAGTGCCCTGGTCGGCTATAAATTCCGGATTGGCATTGCCAACAAACATTTGCAGCGCCTCATAATCGGTCGAAAGCGGCATTTGCGGATACGCGTCGCCGGCAAAAAACAAAAGCCCGACGCGCTCGCCCTCCAGGGCCTGAATGAGTTGTTTGGCAAATACCCGGGCTTGCTCCAGGCGGCTGGGCGCTACATCTTGCGCCAGCATGCTCTGCGAAATATCCAGGGCCAACACAATGTCGGCGCTTTGTTGCTCGGTAGCATCGCGCTTGACCAGTTGGCGCGGATTGGCAATCGCCACCACCAGCAACAGCAGGGCCACGCCAAACAGCACGTTTTTCAGCCAAAACCGCCGGCCCGAAAAGCCCAGCAACAGGCGCTGCGCCAGGGCCGGGGAGCCCAGGCGGCTGAGGGTGCGCCGGCGCCACTGCCAGTAAATCCACAACAGCAGGGCCTGCAACAGCACCACCCAAAGCAAAAAAAGCAGGTCCGGATTCTCAAACGTGATCATGTCTATACCGTTATTACACGCAGTGGCCCCCAGCGCAGGAACAATTCCAGCACCAGCAGACAAAACGCAATATCGAGCAGCCAAAAGAACAACTCAGTGGTGCGTTGCGCTTTGGCGATCGTGATTTTAGATTTTTCCAAACGGTCGATTTGGGTATAAATGCCATTCAAATCCTGCGGCGTGAAGGCCCTGAAAAACCGGCCCTGGCTGAGCAAGGCCACCTCCGTAAGGGTGCTCGAATCAAAACGCATCTCGCGTGGCGCGAAGGTGTAGGTGCCGTTGCTGTTTTGCTGAACGGGCGACAGCACCGTGCCGTCTTTGCCGATGCCCACCGTGTACACCCGGACGCCCAGAGCCTTGGCCATTTCGGCGGCTTTGATCGGGCCGATATCGCCGGCATTGTTCTCGCCGTCGGTCAGCACAATCGCTATTTTGGTGGCCGAAGGGCTGTCTTTCAGGTGGTGTACCGCCGTGGCGATGCCCATGCCAATGGCGGTGCCGTCGGCCAGGCGCCCCACCTGGAGGTTGTTGATGAAGGCTTGCAGCAAACGGCGGTCGTTGGTCAGCGGACATTGCGTAAACGCACCGCCGGAAAAGACCACCAGGCCCATGCGGTCGAAGGGGCGGCGGTTGATAAATTCATTGGCTACTTTTTTGGCGACGCTGAGCCTATCGGGCGCAAAATCCTTGGTCAGCATACTCGGCGAAATATCCAGTACCAGCAAAATATCCATCGCCTCGGCCTCGGTTTTGTCTTCGTACCACACCAGTTGGGGCCGGGCCATCGCCAGCATGAGCAAGACCAGCACGATCCAGCGCACCGCCTGCAACCAACTACGGGCATACACGACCCAGGTTTTTACGCCTTTCATGGCCGCCTGCCGCGATACCTGGAGGGTGACGTGCCGCTCCCGAGCCGCCCGGCGATAGCGGTAAACGAGCCAGGGCAGCAGCAGCAAAAGCAATAACCAAAGTGGACTGGCGAATGTCAAAACAGTGTATAATTTATTGAGCGAAGCGAAATGCCTTCGCCTTGCGGCAAAAAGGCGGGTTTGGCCGGAGATCAGGCTTGGGTTTGCTGCACCAGTTGCCGGGCGCTGGCCAGCGCTTTTTCATGAAAAGCAGCCGGGGGCTGCATCTCCGCAAATTTAGCCAGGTCCGATTGTTGCAACAAATGCTCCAGCGTGGCGCGCAGGCCTTCCGGGAAATTGGTTTTTTTAAGCAAAAATAAAATCTCGCGGGTGGTGGATTCCAGCGCCAGAATCCCATACCGCCCTTCGAAGTATTCCCGGACGATCAGGCTCAACGCCGCGTAATAGGCCACGGTCTGGCCCTGCTGCTGCCAGGGTTTTTGTTGTTCCAGGACTGCAAGTTTTTGAAGCGCTATCTCGTGTGCCGGCGTTACCGGCGCCGGTGGCGGAGCAGGCGCTGCCACCAGCGTTTTCGGTCGTTTGGGCCGGCGCCGGATATACCCAACCAGCAGGCCCAGGGCCGCCAGAGCGCCCAGGCCCCAGGGCCAATAGTCGGTCCAGTGTGTCGGCTCGCGGCTGATATCGCGGATGGTATCCATGTCCCGGACCTCGGCGCTGGCCCGCGTGGGGCGCACCGACAGTTCGGGCGAGTTAGTCAGGATGGTGTCGGCCGGGTGCAGGCGCACCGTGAGCGGCGGCAGTTGCCATTCGGCGCTGTCGAACGCGATACAGGTGTAGCGCTGTACCCATTGGGCGCCCGAGCGCGTCCAACCCGATTCGGACAAGATATTTTTGGCTGGCAAAAAAGTCTTCCAGGCCTCAAAATTGACTTTTTTGGGCGCCGAGGCCACGCCTTTGACCAGTATTCGCAGCGAAAACGTATCGCCGGTTTCGACCCGTGGCGGGTCGAAGGCCGCACTGGCGCTCACCTGGGCGGTGCTGCGCAGGGGCAACAGGCCCAGCAACAGCAGCCCCAGGGCAGCAGGAAGAGTCCGTCGCTTATCCATGCGCCACTATTTTGGACCGCTGGGCAAAAAAGCGCAACAGGGCCGTCACGTAAGGTTGGTTGGTGCAAAGGCTCAGAAAATCGGCGCCGGCCCGGCGAAACATCGTTTGGGTATCGGCCCGGTGGGTTTCGAAGGTGTGCCAGTATTTGCGGCGCAGGGCGGTGCTGGTGGTATCGACCCAGATTTGTTCGCCGGTTTCGGCATCGGCCACGCGCAGCACGCCCACGTCGGGGAGTTCGCGTTCGAGCGGGTCCCAGCAGTGGATGCCGATGCAGTCGTGGCGCCGGGCGAGCACGCGCAGCACGTCTTCGTAGGATTGTGCCAAAAAGTCGGACAACACAAAACACACGCTGCGTTTTTTCAAAACATTGTGGATAAAACGCAAAGCGCCACCCAGGTCGGTGCCGCGGCCGCTGGGTTTGGCGGTCAGGATTTCGCGGATGATCCGGAGAATGTGTTGTTTGCCCTTTTTCGGTGGAATAAACAACTCGATGCGGTCCGAAAACAGCATGACACCCACCTTGTCGTTGTTGGCGATAGCCGAAAAGGCCAGCACCGCGCAGAGTTCGGTCAGGTATTCTTCCTTGAACTGGGTGTGGCTGCCAAACACCGCCGAGCCGCTCACATCGACCAGCAGCATGACCGTATTTTCGCGTTCTTCTTCAAAAACTTTGACAAAGGGTTCGCCGGCCCGGGCCGTCACATTCCAGTCGATGGCGCGCACATCGTCGCCCGGCGAGTACAAGCGCACTTCGCTGAACGACATGCCGCGGCCCTTGAAGGCGCTGTGGTAGCCGCCGGTGAACAGATGACTGCTCAGGCCACGGGTTTTGATCTCGATTTTCCGGACCTTTTTGAGTAGGGTTGCGGAGTCCATTAGGGTATGACGACGGTTTTCAGGATACGGCCGATGATGTCTTCCTGGCTGATGTTTTCGGCTTCGGCTTCGTAGGTGAGGCCAATGCGGTGGCGGAGCACGTCGGGGCAGATATCGCGTACATCGTCGGGGGTCACGTAGCCCCGGCGGTTGAGGAAGGCCATGGCGCGTGCGGCCTGGGCCAGGGCGATACTGGCGCGCGGAGAGGCGCCGTAACTGATCAGCGGTGCCATTTCCGGCAGGCCGAACTGGGCTGGCTGCCGGGTGGAAAAGACGATATCGAGGATGTATTTTTCGATTTTCTCGCTCAGGAGTACTTTGGTGACGGCTTTGCGGGCCGTGAGCAGGGTCTCGACCGAGATGACGTTTTTGACCTGTGTGGGTTCGCCGTTGAGGTTGAGGCGGATGATGTCGCGTTCTTCGTCCTGCGAGGGGTATCCAATTTTTACTTTCAGCAAAAAGCGGTCGACCTGCGCCTCGGGCAAGGGGTAGGTACCTTCCTGCTCGATGGGGTTTTGGGTGGCCAGCACGAGGAAGGGTTCGGTGAGTTTGAAGGTTTCCGTGCCGATGGTCACCTGGCGTTCCTGCATGGCTTCGAGCAGGGCGCTTTGCACTTTGGCGGGGGCGCGGTTGATCTCGTCGGCCAGTACAAAATTGGCAAAAATGGGTCCTTTGCGCACCGTAAACTCCGCTTGGGCGGGGTTGTAAATCATGGTGCCCACCACGTCGGCCGGCAGCAGGTCGGGGGTAAACTGGATGCGGCTAAAGCGGGCATCGACGGCCTGGGCGAGGGTTTTGATGGCCATGGTTTTAGCCAGGCCGGGCATGCCTTCGAGCAGGATGTGTCCGCGGGTGAGCAAGCCGATCAGCAGGCGGTCGATCATGGCGTGCTGGCCGACAATGACGCGGGACGTGGCTTCGATCAATTTGTCGAGGAAGGCGCTCTCGGTTTGGATCTGCCGGTTGAGCGCTTCCATATCTATATTTGTTTGCATGAAAAAAATTGGTCTTGCGTTTATGATTCGCTACTAACGTTAACAATGTGTTTTGGGGTGTTCGGCCGGAATAGTTTTTGCAAAAATGGGGGTATTCCCTGAAAATATGATTCTTCTCAAAAAAAGCCTTCGGCAAACGACGATTCCTTTCCGGGAGACCCGGTGGTGGATGGCGTTTGGGCCGGGGCAACGTAATTTTTCACCCAGAAACCTTGGTCCCGGCTAACCAAAAACCTGTCAAGCGTTTACATTTGCAGCGCTTATGCCAATGGATCAATTGCACGAAGAGGAAAACTTGCAGAAAAACAAGGGGGAAATGTCGTTTTTCGAGCATATCGAAGAACTGCGCCGCCATATTCTGCGCTCTGCCCTGGCCATTGTGGTGGTGGGTACGCTTTGTTTTATTTATGCCGATTTTATCTTCAACAAGATCATTTTCGGGCCGCGCAACCCCGATTTTTTGACCTACCAGTTTTTGTGCAAGGTATCCAACCTGTCGGGCCTAGGCGATAAATTTTGTTTTCAGCCTGTAAAGTTCAGCATCATCACCCGGCAGTTGGGTGAGGTGCTGATGCAACAGTTTTATGTGTCGTTTTGGCTGGGGGTCATCGGCGCTTTTCCGATCATTTTGTGGGAATTCTGGAAGTTTTTGCGCCCCGGCTTGCTCGAAACAGAGCAAAAGGCCGTTTCCGGGGTAGTGGCCCTGTGTTCGGGTTTGTTTTTGCTGGGCGTTGGCTTCGGGTATTACGTCATTGCGCCGTTTTCCATCAATTTTTTGGCTGGCTATACCCTGGAAGGGGCGGAAGTGTCGCCTACGCTCGACTCGTATGTGACCTACATGACCATGTTTACCATTCCGACCGGCCTGGTGTTCGAACTGCCGATGGTCATTTATTTTCTGACTAAAATCGGTATTGTAGGCCCTACCTTTCTGCGCGCTTACCGCCGCCACGCTGTGGTGGTGATTTTGATTGTGGCGGCAGTTATCACACCACCCGATGTGGTGTCGCAAACCATCGTTGCCATTCCCTTGTACGTGCTGTACGAGATCAGTATCCGGGTTTCGGTGCGGGTGGCCCGCAACCGCGAACGGGCGCTGGCGATGAGTGAGAGTCGCGATCTGGAACGCTGATCGGGGGTAAAGAACATAAGCACATCAACTCTTTTGAGAGAGCGGAGTTACTTACAATGCTTTAAAAATAAAGTATCGATTTTCAGTTCCCTCGCTGCGCTGCTAATGAACCGCCGAGGTGGTTCATTAGCAGCGTAGCGAGGGAACTGATGTTGTCACATCGTGACTTTATCCCTAAAGCCTTTTCTATTCGTTTTCCGCTGCAAAAGCCGCTGCACCGATGATGCCGGCGTTGTTGAGCAACTGAGCCGGTATGATGCGCGCCTGGGGCGTCAGCAATTCTTTGTACACGTCGAAAAATTTGCTTTCGCCGCCGCCCAGGATAAACAGGTCGGGCGAAAACAGGCGCTCCAGGTGCAGCAGGTATTCGTTGAAACGCCCGGCCCATTCTTTGCGGCTGATCTTGAGGCGTTCGCGGGCGCCCGAGGAGCAGTAGGCCTCCACGGGTTTGTTGTTTTTCCAGATCAGATGCCCCAACTCGGTGTTGGGCACCAATTGGTCTTTGTAAAACAAGGCTGTGCCCAGGCCGGTACCGATGGTGATCAAAAAGACCAGTCCATGTTCGCCTTTTCCAGCGCCATACCGCATTTCGGCGATGCCGGCCGCGTCGGCGTCGTTGGTGGCCAGCACCCGGATACCAGGGATCTGGCCGAAGGTCGTTTCGATATTTGTGCCAATCCAGGAAGGGTCGATGTTGGCTGCCGAGCAGGCTACTCCGTTTTTGACAATTGCCGGGAAGCCGCAGCCCACGGTGCCCTGGTAGTTGAAAAAGTCGATGATTTCGGCGGCTGCCCCGGCCACGGCACTGGGGGTGGCGGGTTTCGGGGTGGGCACGCGAAAGCGCTCACCCACGAGTTTGCCATGTTTGACGTCCACCAGGGCGCCTTTTACGCCGGAGGCGCCTACATCTATTCCTAAAATGGTTTTCATATTCAATACGGTAGCGTGCTCGTATGGTGTTGGCCTCCGCTCAGAGGAGGTTTTTGTAAAATAGTTCGGCGCATTATTCTTCCGGCAGAACGACGTCGATGACCTCGTCTTCGCCGGTTTCGCTCTCGAGGGCTTTGCGTTTGCGGTGTTCGAGCGAATTGGCGTGCATTTCGAGGTACTCGTTGCGGTTGCGCACGATATCGGCAGCCAGGTAAATGGCCCGTACGAGCGACGAGTCGTCGGCTTCTCCTTTGCCGGCAATATCGTAGGCCGTGCCGTGATCGGGCGAGGTGCGCACAGAGGCTAGCCCGGCGGTGTAATTGATGCCTTCGCCAAACGAAAGCGCCTTGAACGGCACCAGGCCCTGGTCGTGGTACATGGCCAAAACAGCGTCGAATTTATGAAACTGTCCGGAACCAAAAAAGCCGTCGGCCGGAAAAGGGCCAAAGGCCAGTACGCCTTTTTCGCGGGCCAGTTCGACGGCGGGCCGGATGATGGCGTCGTCTTCGAGGCCGATGGCGCCTTCGTCGCCGGCATGCGGGTTGAGGCCCAGCACGGCGATGGTGGGCCGTTCGAGGTTGAAGTCGATTTTGAGGGTTTCGGCCATGATCTGGAGTTTGCGCAGCACTTTTTCGGTGGTCACGGCAGCGGCCACATCACGGATGGGCAAGTGGTTGGTGACCACACCGATGCGCAGGTTGTCAGACACCATCAGCATCAGAGAGTCTTTGGCGCCAAACTCACTGGTAATGTACTCGGTATGGCCGATAAACGGAAAATCGGCCAGTTGCATGGCTTTTTTGTTGATGGGCGCGGTCACCAGCGCGTCGATTTCGCCGGATTTCAGGTCTTTCACGGCGCGTTCGAGTGCCAGGAAGGCGCATTTGCCGCTCACGTCGCTGGGTTTGCCGAGGGTGATGTTGACGTTGTCCTGCCAGCAGTTGATGATGTTGAACCGGCCTGGCAGTGCTTCGGAGGGCAGTTGGATAGAGTAGAACTGGATGTTTTCCTGGGTAATAATATTTTTATGGTAGGCCACCACTTTGGTGCTGCCATAGATGATGATGTTGAAGGATTGTGCGGCTTTTTTGATCGCCAGCGCTTTCAGGATGATCTCCAGTCCGATGCCGTTGATGTCTCCGCAGGTAATGCCGATGGTGATATTAGTCATACAAATGTTTTAAAAAGTCGAATAGGAGCCGAACGCCTACGCCGGTGCCATCTTTGGTCCGGTAGCCGTTGGCGTGGCGAAGATAAGCAGGCCCGGCAATGTCGAGGTGCAACCAGGGGTAATCTGCAAAATGTTCGAGAAATTTTCCGGCGGTGATCATGCCGGCAGTGCCGGAGCCCAGGTTTTTGAGGTCGGCGACATGGCTTTTCAGTTCGTCGCCATATTCTTTCCACAAGGGCAACTCCACCAGTCGTTCGAAGGTGTTCCAGCCGCTTTGCTCCAGGGCGCGTTTGACCTCGGGGCCTGCGGTGCCCATGTAGCAAATGGCCTGGCTGCCCAGGGCCCGGATGGCTGCGCCGGTGAGGGTGGCCAGGTCGATGACGAGTTCGGGCTTGTATTTTTTGGCGTAGTGCAGGGCGTCGGCCAGGATGAGCCGGCCTTCGGCGTCGGTATTGACTACCTCTACCGTAGCGCCGGAATACATCCGGATGACGTCGCCGGGGGCCAAGGCGCGTTCGCCGATCTGGTTGTCGGTGGCAGGGATAAGGCCAATCACCTGAATGGGCAGTCGGGCCTGAGCCACGGCGCTGAGGATGCCGATCACGGCTGCTGCGCCGGCCATGTCGCATTTCATGTGCTCCATGCCCTCGGAGGGTTTCAGGCTGAGGCCGCCGGTGTCGTACACCACGCCTTTTCCGATGAGCACGATGGGTTTGGCGTTGCGGGCCTGTTCGGGGCGCCACTCCAGGATGCAGAATTGGGGGGGCACCTCGCTGGCCTGGTTGACGGCCAGCAGGCCACCCATTTTGAGGCTTTGCAGTTTTTCTTTACCCAGAACATCCACGGCAAAGCCAAATTGTTGGCCGGCGGCCAGGGCTGCTTCGGCGAGTTTGAGGGCATTGAAATGGGAGTGGGGCTCGTTGACCATGTCGCGGGTCATACACACCGTTTGTACGAGCAGGTTCAACTCGGCAATGGCCGCCTCGGGTGGGGTTTCGCAAGCCCAGGACAGGTGTTGGAGGGGGCGGTCCTTTTTTTCCGGGTTTGAAAAATAGTGCAAAAACTGGTAGTTGCTGAGCAATAGTCCTTCCAAAAAGGCCAGTGCGCGTTCGTCGGGACAAAAATGCCGCAGGGTGGCGGATTCCAGTTTGTAGTGCCGCAATTCGCGCAACAGGTCGTGGCCGCTCATGCGGGCTTCTTCGAGCCGGTAGGCGGGGTTTTCTTCCGGGGTCAACAGGCGCACGAACACGGCGCGGCTAGCTTGGGGAAAGAAAAAATGATGCACCCCTTTTTCGGCGGATTGACGGAGAAATGTCATCTCATCGGGCTGCAGCACAGTTTCCAATTGTTGCAAGGCCGCTTTTTCTGCGAGCAAAATGATATTGTCGTCGGTGGGGCCGACCGGAACAGCAGCCAGTTGAAGGTATTGCACAGATACAGATCAGTTTATGGAAAAAAGAAGGATCAGGGGCGTTCAGGAAAGGTGCTCAATGGTACGGGATCGGTTTTTCAAAAGAGGCCGCAAAGGTATGTTTATTTGGGGTATTCCGGTACTTTTGCGCACAAATTGGGGCTAAAAACGCATGGTTCCATTTTAGTTATGGGCTTTTTGATTCTCGTACGCTGCCAGCAATTACTTCGCCTGCTTCGGGCGGCCGGCTGGGGGCTCTTGCTGGTTCTGCTGGTTGTTACAGCGGGTGTCTGGGCGCCGGGGCTGCTCCGCTTGAGCAGTGTGCCACCGTTTTGGCTGAGCGGGCTGGGGCTGTTGTTGGCCGGGTCGGTCCATTTAGGGCGTTCGGATGGTTCGTTTATCCATCAAATGCCCTTTCCGCCCTGGCAAACCTGTTTGATCGACACCGCCCTGCTGCTTTTGCCCGGCTCGCTGTTGTTGGTCGCCATCGGCAATTGGCCGGCTGCCCTGGCGTTTTTTGCCGGCCTGGCGGTGGTGGTCTTGCCCCTTGGCGGGCTCAGTGGCCGCTGGCGAAAAAAAGCGCGGTTTAAGGTGCTGTTTTTGCCACCGGACCTGTTCGAATTGCGGTCTGCGGTCCGGGGCCTTCCGGTGGGCTGGTTGCTCGCCTTTTTGCTCCAACTGGGCGCCGGTTGGCATATTGCGGCCTTCGTGGGGGCGGTCGTGCTGGTGCTGGTGCTGCTGGGTACGGTGTTTGAAGCGCTGGAACCCAAGGAGTTGCTGCCGCGAAACCGCCGGGCATTGTTGCGCAAATGGCGCCGCAATGCCCTGGCGCTGCACTTGTTTTTTTCGCCGGCGTATGTGTTGGCCTTGCTGTGGCAAACCGAATTCTACTGGCTGATTCTGTATGCGGCAGTGGCGATAGAATGCCTGCTGGCCCTCCTCTTTTTTTACAAATACGCCCTTTGGTATCCCGGCAGGGAACAGTTGGGCAGCAGCGTTTTTACTGCCATTGGTTTGCTCCTGGTCGTGTTGCCCGGCGGTATACTGGTGGCGCTGCCGATGGCTGTTTGGGCGGGCTGGAAGGGGCTGCGGCGCCAGCAGTATTTTACGTACGATTAAATGGCCTTCGGCGAAATATGTTACAAATCAGCGAGTTGGAGTATGCTTATGGTGAAAAACCCGTGCTGCGCGGCCTCGGCCTCGAAGTGGCGGCCGGCGAAATTCATGGCATCCTGGGGCAAAACGGCGCCGGCAAAACCACCCTGTTCCGGCTCCTGGCGGGCTGGCTGAAACCGCATGCCGGCACGGTACACTGGCAGGGGGAGGCCTTGGCCAAACAACAAACCGCATTCCTGGAAACCGACCCCTATTTTTATCCCTACCTGAGCGGTATGGAGTACCTGCGCCTCATCCGCAACGATGCCGACCGCATCCAGCAATGGAGCCAGATTTTTGATTTGCCCCTGGAGGAATTGGCGGAAGACTACTCCACCGGTATGCAAAAAAAACTGGCCTTCCTCGGCGTATTGCTCCAGGAACGGCCCCTGCTCATTCTGGATGAACCCTTCAATGGCGTGGATTTCGCCGGCAACGAGGTCATGATGGCGGTGATCCGCCGCAGCGGCTTGCTCAAAGGCGCCACGCTCATCTCCTCGCATGTACTCCAAACCCTGACGCATGTGTGCGACAGAATCAGTTTGCTCAAAGACGGCCACATTGCGCATATCGTGGAACGCGCCGATTTTCCAGCCTTGGAGGCCTTGATCCGGGCCGAAACGACCGGTCACCTGGACCAATTGTTTGAAGGCTGGGACTAGCCTACAGGCCGGTTATTTTGGCTTTTTAGCCGCTTTTTTAGCCGCCTTATCGGCTTGCTTTTTCTT
This sequence comes from Saprospiraceae bacterium, assembly GCA_020846655.1. Lineage (GTDB taxonomy): Bacteria > Bacteroidota > Bacteroidia > Chitinophagales > Saprospiraceae > M3007. The sequence continues at coordinate 30,078 of JADLDL010000021.1, forward strand.
TTTGGCAGTCTCCTTTTCCAAATTCCGGGCGTTTATTTTCTCCATCTCTGCCGGATTGGGCTTGCCCAAATGGAAGTAGGTGACCGGAATATCGATCGTGGCAAACGCGCCGAGGCGCCAGCCGTTGGCTTCCCGATACGTCGGGTCGGTGCCGCCTGTGACTTCTATCTTGCGGAGGTTGGGCCCGATTTGCGCGCCAATGCCCAGGGCCAGTGGCCATTTCTTGGGCGTATCGTACACCAGGTACAAGCCCGGCGCGAGGATGTTGTCCCAGGTCATTTCGGGCAAATCTTGCCCGGTTTTGTCGTTGAACCGGAACGCGGTGACAGCCCCCACGTCGATGATCGGCACAAAAAAGCCCAGGCTGCTTTGGCCGATGCCCCAATTGCAGCTCACGCCCACGGGGGCAGCCAGCGAAAACACACCCTGGGGTGTGCGGCTGTTGTCGAGGTATTCCGAGCCGCCAGCAACGCCGGAGTAGGCGTTGAGCGCCACAGAAAAACGGCCGGGCTGTTTTTTGGCCTGCGAACTACCGGGTGGCAGCGCAAACATTTCGATGGCGTTTTCCATTTCCTCGGGCGATTGCGCGGCCGCAATAGCGCCCATAAAATTGGCGTACCGGAGCAGGGTGGATACTTCCTCTTTGTCGCTGCCGATGTAGTTGAGCATGGCGATGACGTTGCTGATCGCCGCCGTGAAATTGCGTTGCCGCAGGTTGAGGAATAGCGAGTTGCCCTGTTGCAACATTTGGATGTACTGGCGCTTGACCAGGTCGTCGGGGCGGCCCAGGATGAGTTTGCCCGTCAGGTTGGCCGATTCCAGCAGGCCTGTGAACGACTGAATGTAGCGGTAGTATTTGTCGGTGGCTTCTTCGGTAGTGGCGTCTCCGGCGGCTACGGTTTTGCTGAGTTGGGTGGTGCTTTTGCCCAAGCCACTCACCACGTTCAGCCAGGGCTGGAGCATATTGTCGCCGGTTTTGATGGCCCCGATCAGGGGCTGCAATTTGGCGCCGTTGCTGAATGTAAATACATTGGAGCGCTGCCAAAGGAGGCCGAAATAAATTTCGCGCACGAGCGGGTCCTTCATCGCTTCGCGAATCTCGGCGTCGGTGTACCAGCCTTCGGTGGCATCCGGCTCGGCCGGTTTGCGCAGCGATTCGGACAGGAAATTCAGGACCTGAATGCCGGCAGCAAAGTCAAAAAGTTCGGGTTGTGTGGCGGGGTCGGCACCTTGGATGGCGGCTTCGGACCCGGCGAAATAATGCAGCATATCGACCGGCGCCTCTTTGTCGATGGCTTGCTGGGCGATGTGCAGGACATCAATGATGAGGCGGTTTTTGTCGGCCTTGGGGTTTTCGCGGACGTAGCCTTCCAGGTTACCCGGCAACACGTAGAGGTCGCCGATGAAAGATTCGCGGAGCACGCCGAGGTAGATTTGGAGGTCGTAAATTTCCTGGTCGACGAGTTGCAACTGGCCTTCGGTGCCGGGGAAGAAACGCTTGAGCAGGGGTTGGTTGTCGAGGGCTTCTTTGAAATCGTTGAAAAAACTCAGGGCCAATTCCTGTTTGGTGCGTTTGACCAGGAAGCGGGCCAGGCCGTCGGCGAAACTAGCCACCGAAAAGCCGGGCGTTTGGCCCGGGCTGGCCGGTGCGCTGCCGGACTTTCCGATTTGCAAAAAGGATTGAGACGTCACCTCCACCCGCAGGAGGGGGTTGCCGGCGAAACCTTTTTCCAACTTATCCGGCGTCACGGTTTCCAGGCCCAGGAAGGCTTTGAAAATTTCGCGGTGGGTATCGTTGAGGGCGGTTTCATCGAGGAAAACCCGCTTGTCGGGGTCGGTTGCATCGGGGGCAACAAAACAGCTGCGCAGGGCCAGGGCGTCGCGCATAAAATATTGAGCCGGAAGGCTGGCTGGTAATACCAGACTCAGCAATCCAAACAGGAGGTGTTTCATCGGTAGCGGATTTAAAAGTTTTTAAACAAAACCGGCTCGGGATAATCGCCGGTGGCTTCATCGAGGCCGGCATAGGTGGAGCTCAGCAGCTGAAGAATTTGGTCGGGCTGGCCCAGCATTGGGCTGTTTTGGTCTTTCAGGAAACTGAGGCACAAGGCTGCGATGGCGCCTGCGATGGGTGCGGCGGCGCTGTTCGACAGTACCAGGTCGGTGGCTGCGCCGCCGGGCAGGTGGACTTTGCCAGCCATGCCGGCTACCAACGCCTGGATGGATTGCACGCGGATGGACTCCCGCACCTCATCAATGTCGGCGGGCGCCATGGCAATGTTGTTGGATTCC
>JADLDL010000022.1 GCA_020846655.1 Saprospiraceae bacterium
CAGAAATACAATGGGCCGATTTTCGTACGAAAATCGGCCCATTGTATTTCTGAAACCCGTGCCACCTCTACCGTCGGCTTGCAGTTAGATTGTTGCCCACTGCAAACTGCCACTGCAACCTGCCACTGCAAACTGCCACTGCAAACTGCTACTATTTCTTTTTCTTGAAATCGCCGTCTTGCCAGGCTTTGAAAAACTGGGCCCAGGCCAGCGGACTGAAGATATTCATGGGTGGCGTTTGACCGATGTAGACGTATTCACGGGAGCGTTGGCGCAAATAGAAATTAGCATTTTCGCGGCCGCTGTGGGGCACCATTTCGGGGTTTTTGCGGGCCTCGGTGAGGTATTCATTGGCCAGGTTCTCGGTGGCAATGCGTTGCAACTCCGGCGTTACATCCATTTTCAGAAACTCGATTTTGAAATGTTCCTTGGAGGGCCAGGGCATGATCACCACCATGGGCAGGGTGAGGGTATCCTGCGGCAGAATTTGCACAATCGAATAGCGGTCTTGCGTGAGGGTATCGGGCACCGTTTTGGTGACGGCCTGAAAGCCGAGGCAATTGAACCGGATCACGTCTCCTTTTTCCACGACGATGGTGAAAAACCCACGGTAGTCGGCGTAGGTGCCGCGTTTTTTATCGGGCAAAAACACACTCGCATAGGGCACCGGGACCATATTGCCCTCCATGTTGGTCAGCACGAGGCCAGAGAACTGGATCAGTTTTTTGGAGGAAGGGTCCTGTGGGTCCTGGGCAAAGGCTGTGCCGCTGAGGAGCAGGCCGAAACAGAAAACAAAAAGAGCGCGTATCACCACGTAAAATATTTATGTTAAAAATGAACAGGCCGGGACGAAGCCCGAAGTCAAAGATACTGTGCCGTAACACAGAAGTACAGGCAATGTTTCTGTAAAGATACAGGGGCTGAGCATAATTTTAAGGAGTACCGCTTGCCAGTGGACGACAGACGGGGGTAAAACGTTAGGGTAATGGAATTCGCTGCGGGCGGCCTGAAAAATGTGGGCTCTGTGCGGTATTCCTTTTTCTGCCCGTAGTTGCGCTCTGGCTAGCATTACAGGTATTTTGTTACCTTTGCCGCCGTTTTTCGTTTATCCTAAGGATTATTCCTTTCAACTAAACACGAATTTTTCCAATGCTTCGCAACACATCCTTTTTACTGGCGGCTCTTTTGTGCAGCGCCATGACGCTTTCTGCACAAACCGACGCACCCAAATATGGCCACATGAACCTGGGCAACCTGCTGGATGGCATGCCGCAGAGCAAGGTTGCCGAAGATTCTTTGCGGATCTTTGCCGGCAAACTGTCCCTCAAAGACAGCCTGATGACCAAGGCTTTTCAGGAAGCCTACCTGACCTTGCAAAAAGAATACAACGCGGGCACGCTGACAGCCGTTCAGGTGCAACAACGCCAGGCGGAGTTGGAAAAACAACGCACAGAGATCCAGGCCTACGAAGAAGGCGCCCAAAAACAACTGGAAGCCAAACGAGGCGAACTGCTCAAGCCCATCCTCGACAAAATTGACGAAGCCATCAAAGCGGTAGCCAAAGAAAACGGCTTTGCCATGATCTTTGACATCGGTTCGGGCGCCATGTTGTTTGCCTCCGAAACCATCGACGTCACGCCGTTGGTGAAGAAAAAACTGGGGCTGTAGTTTTTTTTAGATTTGCACCTCTATTGCCAGGCAACGCCCCAACGCGGAGCCTTGTCTGTACCTGAAAACATATCCGTCTACGATGACTTCCTTTAAAATGCTGAATAACCTGGCCGGTTGGATGGTTTTTGCCATCGCCGCGCTGGTGTTGGGCGCCGCTGCCGAGCCAACAGGCAGCCTTTGGGACTGCGGTGAATTTATTTCCGGAGCCTATAAGTTGCAGGTAGTACACCCGCCGGGTGCGCCGATCTTTCTGCTGATCGGACGCCTCTTTGCGTGGTTTGCCACGCTGGTGTCCGACGATCCGGCCATGATCGCCTATGCCGTCAACTTGTTGTCGGCCTTGTGTACGGCCTTCGCCGGCATGTTTATTTGCTGGAGCACCACGATTCTGGCCCGTCTGATGATGGTCGGTCGCGACAACACCGAACTGAACCAGGGCCAGGCCATTGCTGTGCTGGGCGCGGGCATCGTAGCCGGCTTGGTGACCACGTTTACCTCTTCGGTCTGGTTTTCGGCCGTGGAGGGCGAGGTGTACGCCATGTCGACCTTTTTCACCTGCATGACCCTCTGGTCGGTGCTGAAATGGTACCAGTTGCCGAATACGGCCGACGCCGACCGCTGGCTGGTGTTTGCGTTTTATTCGGTGGCCTTGTCCATCGGCGTACACTTGCTCAGCCTGCTGACTTTCCCGGCCCTGGCCATGTTTTATTACTTTAAAAAGGCCAAAAAGCCGACGGTCGCCAACACCTTGCTGGCAGCCGGCGCCGGCGTCGGCTTTATCGTAGGCATTCAGTATTTTATCATTACCGGCGTGCCCCGGCTTTGGGCGACGTTCGACCGCTGGATGGTCAACGGCCTGGGCCTGCCCTTTCACTCGGGGATCATCCTGGTAGCCCTGTTGTTTTCCGGGGTCCTGTGGTATGGCTTGCGCTACGCCCGCCGCACCGGCAACGGCCTGTTGCAACGCCTGGTGGTGGCCACCGGCGTGATGGTGATCGCGTATGTTTCGTTTGGCATGGTTGTGATCCGGGCCAATTCGAACCCGCCGATCAACATGAACGACCCCTCGGACGCTACCCGAATGTTGCCGTACCTCAACCGCGAACAATACGGCGAACGCCCCCTGCTGCGCGGACCCAGTTTTGACGCCAAACCAACCGGCCTGAAAACCGAGGAACGTTGGGGCCGTGTCGGCGACCGCTATGCCGTGGTGGATGAAAAAATCGACTACGAATACTCCGAAGCCAGCAAAACGCTGTTCCCCCGGATGGGCGACTATTCGCAGGGCCGCCCGCAATTGTACCGCCGCTGGATCGACAAGAGCTCCGGCGAACCAAGCTTTGCCGACAACATCGAGTTCTTCGCCAAATACCAGTTGGGCTGGATGTATGCGCGCTATTTCATGTGGAACTTTGTAGGGCGCCAAAACGGGGAGCAGGGCTACTACGCCTGGGACCCCAGTTCCGGCAACTGGATCAGCGGCATCGCCGCCATCGACGAAGGCCGCATCGGCAACCAAAAAGAACTGCCAGAATACCAGAAAAATAACCAGGCCCGGAACACATACTACTTCATTCCGTTCCTGCTCGGCCTGCTCGGCTTGTTTTTCCACTACCAGCGGCGTCCGCGCGATTTTGCCGCCCTCATGGCGCTGTTTATCATCACCGGCATCGGCATCACCGTGTATTCGAACCAGCCGCCCAGCGAGCCGCGCGAGCGCGACTACGTGCTGGCCGGGTCGTTCTTTACCTTCGCTATCTGGATCGGCCTGAGTGTCACCGCTTTGTACGATTTGTTCAGTTCGCGGCTCCGCTTGCCCGGGGTTGCCGGCGGCGCCATTGCCACCCTCTTGGCCCTGAGTGCGCCGATCCTGATGGTCACCCAAAACTGGGACGACCACAGCCGGGCCAAGCACTACGGCAGCCGCGACTACGCCAGCAACTTCCTCAACTCCTGCGCCCCCAACGCCATTATTTTTACCTATGGCGACAACGATACCTACCCGCTCTGGTACTGCCAGGAAGTGGAAGGCATCCGGACCGACGTGCGCGTGGTCAACCTCTCGCTGATCGCTGTCGACTGGTACATCAACCAGTTGCGCCGAAAGGTGAACGACTCGCCCGCCATCGAAATGAGCATACCGGAAGACAAGGTCCGGGGCTACAAACGCGTGCAGACCCCGTTCTACGCGCCAAGTGGACAAGAACCCGAAATGACGCTCCAGCAGGTGCTGAAATTTGTGGGCGAAGACCACCCGGTACCGGCGCAGGGCGGCCGCGATTTCGATTCCTATGTGCCGACGCACAAACTCGCCCTGCCCGTCAACCTCCGGGAAATGATCGCCAACAAACTGATTTCGCCCAGCGACAGCAGCGTGGTCGATACCATCCATTTTGACCTCGGCGACAAGTCCTTCCTGATCAAAGACGACCTGGCGATCCTGGACATCGTAGCCTCCAACATCAACAAACGCCCGATCTACTGGGCCGTCACCGCGCGCGAAGACAAACTTCTCGGCCTGGCCGACTACCTCCAACTGGAAGGCCTGGGCCTCCGCCTGGTACCGGTCAAATCCCGTTCGGCCGGCGAAAACTTCGGTATCATCGGCAGCGGCCGGGTAGCTACCGACATCGCCTACCAAAACATCATGGAACGCTGGAAATGGGGCAATTTTGACAAAGAACGGCTCTTCGTCGACCGCTCCTACATGCCCAGCCTTCAGACGATGCGCGTGGCCATGATCCGGATTGCCCGCCAACTGGTGAGCGAAGGCAAAAAAGACAAAGCCATCGCCCTGTCGGACCGCTATTTCGAAGTGTTCCCGGATTTCAATTTCCCGCCCGACCAATTCTCCGCCTACATGGCCGATATCTATGCCCGCGCCGGCGCCAAAGAAAAAGCGGCGGCCAAGGTGCGGCAGATCGCCAAAACGCAGGAAGAATTGTTGCGCTTCTTTAAATCGCAAACGCCCGATTTCCAGAAAGGCTACGAGCAGGATTTCCGCTTTGCGGCGCAAACCGCCCAGACGCTGATGGGTATTGCCAATATGCTGCAAGACAGCACGCTGAGCAAAGAACTGGAAACACAGTTCGAACCGTACCTGCCTTCGACACCAAGCCTGCCGGGCTTGCCGCAGTAGGCCGTACATTGATTCATAAAAAAGCCGGGTTTTTCAGGGACACTGAAAAACCCGGCTTTTTTTATACTGGAATGCGTGGAGTGTTTCCGGGCAGGTTTTAAGCACACACAGGCGGCCGTAAACGGCCGCGACCCGGGCGGCGTAAACGCCGCGCTACCTAGATACCTCTTCCCTTACAGTCCGAAGGCTTTCTGGATATCGGCTACGGCGTCCAGTTTTTCCCAGGTGAAGGTTTCCACTTCCCGGGTTTCGGATTTGCCGTTGAGGCCGATGGTCACCGTTTTTTTCTGCGGTTCGCGGCCAAAGTGCCCGTAGGCAGCCGTTTCGGAGAAGATCGGATTTTTCAGGCCAAAGCGTTTTACGATCGCGGCGGGGCGCAAGTCGAAGATTTGCTGTAGTTTCTGTGCAATTTCGCCGTCGCAGAGGCCTTTTATTTTGCAGGTACCGTAAGTGTTGACGTACAAGCCCACCGGTTTGGCAACGCCGATAGCATAGGCCACCTGAACCAGCGCCTGGCTGCAGAGGCCGGAGGCGACGAGGTTTTTCGCGATGTGGCGGGTAGCGTAGGCTGCGGAACGGTCTACTTTGGAGGCGTCTTTGCCGCTGAAGGCACCGCCGCCGTGCGCGCCGCGGCCGCCGTAGGTATCCACGATGATTTTGCGGCCGGTCAGGCCGGTGTCGCCGTGCGGGCCGCCGATCACAAACTTGCCGGTCGGGTTGATGAAATACTGGATATCGGCGGTGAAGAGGCGCTGCAGGCGGGTCGGCAGGTTTTTCTTGACCCGGGGAATGACGATCTTCCGGATATCCTGCGCGATGCGTTCCTGGCTGGCATTTTCATCGTGCTGGGTACTGACCACGATGGTGTCGATTTTCTTCGGTACGTGCTTGTCGGTGTATTCGATGGTGACCTGGCTCTTGGCGTCGGGGCGGAGGTATTTCATCTGTTTGCCTTCGTGGCGGATGGCCGCGAGTTCGCGCAGGATGCTGTGCGCCAGGTCGAGGGCCAGGGGCATGTAGTTGTCGGTTTCGTTGGTGGCATACCCGAACATCATGCCCTGGTCGCCAGCGCCTTGCTCGGTTTCGGTTTTACCCACATCGACACCTTGGGCGATATCCGCGCTTTGTTCGTGGATAGCGCTGATGACGCCGCAACTTTTGGCTTCAAACTGGTATTCGGCGCGGGTGTACCCGATGCGTTCGATGGTACGGCGGGCAGTTTCCTGCACATCGACATACGCCTGGGAGCGCACTTCGCCGGCTACCACCACCAGACCGGTGGTCACCAGGGTTTCGCAGGCGACCTTGGAGTTGGGGTCCTGCCGGAGAAATTCGTCCAGTATGGCGTCGCTGATTTGGTCGGCTACTTTATCGGGATGGCCTTCTGAAACGGATTCGGACGTGAAGAGGTATGGCATTGTTCGATTTACGATTTACTAAGCGTACAAAAATCCCACGGCGTCGCGCGGGCGATGTTAAAATCTTCGCTTTCAGGCAGCCTGAAAAACGGCGCAAAGGTATGGATTCCCCGGCGAAAAAACGGTGTCTTGGGAGAATTCCCTGTGCTACTTGCTCAAGCCGGCGCCTGTGCCTTCGCGGCATACTGAAGGGCCAGGTGCTGCAGCATGTCGCGGGTCATAGCGTCGAGATCGAATTCGGGGCGCCAGTTCCAGTCGTGGCGGGCTGCGCTGTCGTCAATGGAAGCCGGCCAGGAGTCGGCAATAGCCTGCCGGAAGTCGGGTTTGTATGTAATTTTAAACTGGGGCGCTTCTTTTTGAATACTGGCGGCGATTTCTTCGGGTGTAAAACTCATGCCGGCCAGGTTGTAACTCGTGCGCACCGACAGGCGGTTGGCCGGGGCCTCCATGAGTTCGATCGTGCCCCGGATAGCGTCGGGCATGTACAACATGGGCAGGCAGGTATTGGCACGCAGAAAACACTCGTAGTTTTTTTGCTGAGTGGCGTAGTGGTAAATATCCACGGCATAGTCGGTGGTGCCGCCGCCGGGCATACTTTGGTACCCGATGATACCGGGGTAGCGCAGCGAGCGCACGTCCACGCTGTAGCGGCGGTAGTAGTAGTTCGCCCAGTTTTCGCCGGCCACTTTGCTGATACCATACACCGTTTCGGGAATCAGGACTTCGTATTGCGGGGTATTTTGGTGGGCGGCTTCGCGGCCAAAAACGGCAATCGACGACGGGAAATAGACCTTGTTCAGGCTGCGTTGGCGCGCAATTTCCAGCACGTTGAACAGGCTGGTCATGTTGATGTTCCAGGCCCACATCGGGTCTTTTTCGCCGGTGGCGCTCAAGATGGCAGCCAGGTGGTAAATCTGGGTGATGCGCCATTTTTTGACCAGCGCCTCCAGCGCCTGCCCGTCCAGGGCATCGAGCACTTCGGTAGGCCCCGATTGCTGGGTCAGGGGTTTGAGGTCGGAAGAAACGACATGGTCCGGGCCGTAGACTTCGCGGAGCGCTTCGGTGAGCACTGCGCCGATTTGGCCGCCGGCGCCGATGATCAGGATATTTTCGTGCTTCATGCGTGAGGTGGTGAGGGCGGTGGTTGTTGGGGCGAAAATATTGATTTATTCGATCCGGTTTCAATTGTTGTTTGGAAGGCAGCCCCGCGCCGGCTGGCCGAAAGATTATGTTGTAGTTTTTTCGCCGGCCGACCTACTTTTGTCCATTCTGGAAAAAGGGCGGGATTCTCCGGTTTTTAGTGATCTGTTTGACCCATATCGTGTTTACCTTGCTTTGAATTTACCCGCCGCTTCGCATACGTATGAAAAATCTTCCCCTGCTCTTTCTTTTCGGCTTGTCCGGACACTTGTTTGCCCAAAATACCACCACTCCGGCCGCCGCTTTGCTCCGCGCCGAAGAGGCCGTGCAGATAGCGCTGGCCAACAACTACGATATCCGGCTGGTGCAAGGCGATGCCGAAACCGCCCGCCTGAACAACACCAAGGGCAATGCTGGCATGCTGCCCAACGTCAACCTGCTGGTGAGCGACAACGTAGGCCTGAATATTTTTCAACAACAAAACCTGGCCGACGGCCGCGTAATCGAAGCCTACGGGCGCCTCAACAACAACGCCCTCGCCGCCGTCCAACTCAACTGGACGTTGTTTGACGGCCACCGGATGCAAATCACCAAAAAACGCCTGGAAGAACTCGAAGCCCTGGGCCAACTGGACCTGAAAAGCACCGTCCAACAAACGACCGCCGGCGTCCTGCTGGCCTACTACAATATCGTGCAAAGCCGGCTGCTCGAGCGCTCGGTCGGTGAATTGATCAGCCTCAACGAAGAGCGGCTGCGCATCGCCGAAGCCCGGCTCGCGGCAGGTTTTGCCGCCCAAACCGATGCCCTGCAAGCCCGCATCGACCTCAACCAACAGCGCTCCAACCTCCTGAACCAACAAAACACCACCGCCGCCGCCAAACGCAACCTGAACCAATTCCTGGCCCGGGCGCCCGAAACGCCGTTTGAGGTCGTCGAAACCCTCGACAATACCTACACCCCACAGCGGGAACAACTGCTCCAAAACGTGCTGTCGCAAAACCCGGAACTACTGTCGCTCCAAAAAAACGCCGAAGTAGCCGCCCTGCTGGTGGACGAAAACCGCAAACTGAGCAAACCCCGGATCAGCGGTGTGGGGCAATACAACCTCCAACGCACCGACAACGGCGCCGGATTTTTGCTCAACAACACCCAATCAGGGCTCGTGGTGGGCGCCTCGCTCACGCTGCCCCTGTACACCGGCGGCAACATCCAGCGGCAGGTAGACGTCGCCCGCGTGGGCGCCCTGCAAGCCAGCGTGCGCGTGGATGCCCGGCGCCTGGCCATCGAAACCGAACTCAACCACCAACTCGCTTTTTTCCAGACCCAGCAACAAATGCTCGGCCTCGAAACCGACAACATCAAAAATGCCCGCGAAAGCCTCCAGGTCAGCACCGAACGTTTCCGCCTCGGCCAAACCAATGCCCTGGAAGTCCAACTCGCCCAAAATACCCTGGAACAAGCCCTATTCCGCCAAAACGTAGTGCTCTACAACCTCAAAACCGCCGAAGTGCAACTCCGCTTGCTCAGCGGCGAATTGTAATGTCATCCGTGCCTTTAACATTTATCCATGCCTGACCAAACCCATACTCCATCCGCCATTGTGGTGGGCGCCGGCCCTGTCGGCACCTTGTGGACCATTTTTCTCGCCCGGCGCGGCTACCGCGTCGATGTGTACGAACGCCGTTCGGATATGCGCGCAGCCGGCTATACCGGCGGCCGATCCATCAACCTGGCCATGAGCGTGCGCGGCTGGACCGCCATCGAACAAGCCGGCATCCGCGACCAACTCGAAAATGCGGCCCTCGCCATGCCCGGACGCAAAATGCACGCCGTCGACGGTACCCTGAGCTACCAACCCTATGGCAAAGCCAACGAGGCCATCTACTCCGTGTCGCGCGGGGGGCTCAACCTGGAACTGCTGAACATCGCCGCCGCGTTTCCCAACGTGCAGTTTCACTTCGACCACCGTTGTACCGAACTCGACCTGAACGCCTCGCGCATCAGTTTTGAAGACATGAAAACGGGTACGCACAAAACCCTGGAAGCGCCGCTGATCTTTGCCGCCGACGGCGCTTTTTCGGCCGTTCGCTACGCCCTGCAACGCACCGACCGCTTCGATTACGTGCAACGCTACATCGACCACGGCTACAAAGAACTGACCATCCCGGCCAACCCCGACGGCAGCCACCGCATGGACCCGCTGGCCCTGCACATCTGGCCGCGCGGCAATTTTATGCTGATCGCCCTGCCCAACGCCGACGGCAGTTTTACCTGTACCCTGTTCCTGCCCTACGAAGGCGACATTTCCTTCGAGCACCTGACCAACGACGAGGCCGTGCGCGCGTTTTTCCAGCGCTATTTTTCCGACGCCGTGCCGCTGATGCCGACGTTGATCGAAGATTTCTGGGCCAACCCTACGTCCTCGCTCGTGACCGTGCAGTGCTATCCCTGGCAATGGCAGGGCCGCGTGTTGCTCATGGGCGATGCCGCCCACGCCATCGTGCCGTTTTATGGCCAGGGCATGAATGCCGGCTTCGAAGATTGTACCATCCTGGACCAGATGTACGACGAATTCAGTGGCGACTGGTCGCGTATTCTTCCCGAATTTTCACAACGCCGCAAGCAGGACGGCGATGCGATCCTCGAGCTGGCGCTGCGCAATTTTATTGAAATGCGCGACCTCGTGGGCGATCCGAAGTTTTTGCTGCGCAAAAAAATTGCCGCCCGTTTGCACGAGCGGCATCCCGATTTTTTGCCGGTCTATTCGATGGTGTCGTTCAGTAATATTCCCTACCACGTAGCGCTGCGCGAAGACGATCGCCAAAACGCCATGTTCCGCGACATTCTGGCCATTCCGGATATCGAAAACAACTGGGACGGGCCGGAGGTGGAGCGGGTGTTTGCTGAGTGGCAGGCGAAGGGCGGTTAATTCCGAATCACCCGCACGCCGGGTCCGTTGCTGCCGCCCATCGCCTTGGTGCGCTCGTCCATCATTTTTTTGAACTCGGCCTGGGTCGTTTTTTCGCCTTTTTTAGGCGCCACAATGGCGCCGGCGCCCAGGGCCTTGGTCTCTATTTTTTGGGCAGTGAGCTGGAGCTCGCCGTTGTTGATGTCGAGGGCCAGGATCATACCGGGCAATTGGCCGTAGGTAACCGGGCCGGACGAAACCGGGATGTCGGGCGCAAACCAGGCCACCACGACGCGTTTGCGGCCGGCGGTGGTGTCGTCCCACACGGCTTTCAGGCAATCGTAGCCCAGCACCTGGCGCGACTCGGTGCCTACTTTCCAGGGAGTTTTGTCCAGTTCGCCTTCGATCAGGTAATATTTGCCCATAAACTCGCGCTGGTCCGTCTTGGTACCGGCGTTGAGGTTTTTGTAAAACATGGCATCCGGGCGTTGCATTTTAATCACAACGGGGCCATCGCCCTCCTCGTCTTCCTCTTCTTCTTCCACATTCCGGTACAGGCTTTCGTTGGCGTTGAACAGCAGTTCGCTTTTCATGATCCGAAACTCCGGGATCATGGCTTTCATGTCGCCGGCGTCGGGCGGTAGGTTGCGGTGCATGTTTATTTTTTCTTCAAACTGAATAATGCCTTCGGATTTTTGTGCCGGCAAGGCTGCGCAGAGGCCCAGGGAAAGCCAGAAAAGCAGGAGATGAAATTTTGTCATCATGGTGTTGGTGTGTGCTGGATGGATAAAAACAATAACGTGTAAACCGGTGGCGCCGAAACCGGTGTCTCCGGTTAGTTGGCCCGGCAAAAGTAAGAGCCGCGCGGGGATGCGCAGGTTAAGCGACCTTGATTTTAGGTTAATTAAGGTTAATCGATGGCGGCAGGGCAGCATTTTCCCGCTATGTTTGTACGGATTAAAGCGTTCCATGTCTACACGTCGCTCCATCTGGCTCATTGCTTGCAGCCTGGCTTTGCTGGCTGTGTTCGAGGTATTGTGGTTGCGCAAAGGCTGGCAGGAGCAACGCCAAAACCTGGCGCAGGAAACCGACTATGTGTTTCAACGGACGATGATGGCGCTGCAAGACTCCCTCGTGCGCCGGAGTATCGTCCGGAACAAGATCCCCGCCGCCGCCGGCTTTCCCGCCCCCGGGTTGCAGGTGTCGCGCTTGCGCCACAGCTGGGGTGCAGCAGCCCCGGCCCCGCCGCCGGCCATCCATTTTGACACCAAAACGAGCATGGTTTTGCGGGTGCAAAAATCAAAAGACGAGCTGCCGCTGCACGATACGACCCGGTATGACAACGTACAGGTTTTTGTGACGAGTAGCGAGCAGCCAGCGACCGAGCCGACGGCCGGCATGAGCCGTCTTTTGCTCAATTTGCCCGCTCAGGTGTCGTCAAAAACAGGCGAACAGGTGTTTCAGATTGAACAGGATACCATTTCCACCGCCGAATTGAGCCAGCGCTACCGCGACAACCTGCTCGCCGCCGGCATAGCATTGCCGTTTCAATTGTTCCAGGCCGATTCGATTGCGGCCCCGCCCAATCTCGAAGGCATCCAAACCCAGGCGGCATTTGGCGGCCTGCTGGTGCCCCGATGGTATGTCGCCTGGTTTCCGGAATGCCGCAAATATTTGCTGCGCAAAATGATCCCCACAGCGGCGTTTGCCGGGCTCCTGTTTGGCGTAACTGCCCTGGCCTTCGGCCTGATTTACCGCAGTTTGCGCCAGCAACAACGGCTCACGCGCATGAAAAACGAATTGATCAGCAACATCACCCACGAACTGAAAACACCGATCACCACCGTGGGCGTGGCCCTCGAAGCCCTGAGCGATTTCGACGCCCTGCAAAACCCCGACAAAACCCGCGAGTACCTCTCCTTGTCCAAACTGGAACTCGACCGCCTTTCGCTGCTGGTCGACAAGGTGCTGCGCCTCTCCATGTTTGAGGAGCAGGAACCCCGGCTACAGGCTACGGCCCTCGACCTGGGCGATGTGGTCCGGCAAGTCATGGCTGCACTCCGCTTGCAGGCCGAGCGCATAGGGGCCGAAATCCGGCTGGAGGCAGACCCCGAAGCGCATTTTCCGGTGACAGGCGACCGACAGCACCTCGCCAGCGTCGTGTTTAACCTGCTCGACAATGCCTTGAAATATGCCGGGCCACAGCCCGAAATACGCATCGTGCTCCAGCACGGCCCCGAAACGATCCAACTCCAGGTACACGACAAAGGGCCGGGTATTCCGGCCGAATACCAATCCAAAGTATTTGATAAATTTTTCCGGGTACCTGCTGACAACCGCCATGAAGTGAAAGGCCACGGCCTTGGCCTGAGTTATGTGGCCCAGGTACTGCGCCAACACGGCGGCAGCATCCGCCTCAGCAGCCTGCCCGGCGGCGGCGCCACCTTTTGGGTGGAATTGCCGGCCAGCCCCACAACCACTTCGTGACGCTGGCTGACATGCCGGGCCCTGGACAACGGCAAATCAGGCGCTAAAAGCGCCGATAGCGGCCACCGCCTCCTCGATCTCCTGTTCGGTATTGTAGTAGTGCGGCGACACCCG
>JADLDL010000023.1 GCA_020846655.1 Saprospiraceae bacterium
CCGGGGTGGTATAGGTCAGGATAAACGGCGGAGTACCCGTCAGGTTGGCGGTCACGGTGGTGCAAGCCCCCGCGCACACATTGGGGTCCACTACCGCAAACTCCACCGTGGGGCGGGGGTGCCAGGTGACAGGAATGGCGTTGGAAATATCGAGGCAGGGATCGTTGAGGTCCACGTTGCCACCCAGGTTGTTGCCGGCGATGGCGGCTATGTAATAGGGCACGCCGAGCGTCATGGTGGCTGGGTTGAACGGAAAGTTTGGCGTTATGCTGGTAGCGAGGATACTGCCGAGGGTGTCGGATGGATCGCTGAACAGGATGTACCGCAGGATGTCGTTGCTCTCCAAGCCCGGCAGAAACGAAGAACTGAGGCTCGCCGGATTCCCAAAGCAAACATCGAGCGGATCATCCAGCATCTGGCCGGCATAGGTGTTGCAACTCGAACAACAGAAATACACGGAAACCGCCACCCCAGCCGGGGCTCCACTGATCAGGATATCCTCTATGGTCAGGGTGGAAATGGGCTCAGTGATCACGATATCGCCCCAGGCACCAAGACAGCCATTGCAGGCTTGAATGGTTCCGGTAGGCGAAATCAGCGCGGGTGTGCCGCAGCCGGCCAAGGGCACGCCGGGCACCGTGATGGGATAAAAACTGCCGTTGACGCTGAACGCCACTTCTTCTGTGCCGAGGATGTTGTTGTTGATCGTGGACAGGTTGATCCGCACGGTTGGTATTGCCGGGCTGAACGTAAAGGTGTAGCTACTGCCCGGCAAAATGGCGTAGGGGCCGGGGCCGCAGGAACTGAAACCGGTCAACGGGCCATCTAGCTCGGCGGTGACGGCCGTACAGTCGTATTGCACTGTGCCGGAGAGGTGATATAACTGAATCAGGCAGGGTTGTGCCCATCCGATGCTGGGCGCCAGGAAGCAGAGAAGCAGGAAGGGCTGGCGAAAAATGCAGGTTTTTGCCATAGGTTGTTGCGCAAGGTTAGGCCTGGGTGTACGATCTGTGCAGCCAAATATAGTATAAAAACCGGGCAGCCAACCAACTCCGGCGCCCCCGTTTTTTTTGAGCCCCTGCCGCCGCTGGTTCCAGGTTTCGGGCGACGTCCGCACCAATCCCCACCGCTCGGGTTTTTATCGGCGCCAATGGCCGAAAAAGCGGGAATATTGCAGCGAGTGGCAGCCGTTTTTCAAGGAAAATAAGTGCAAATTAATTGCCCTGGCGGAACTTCTTTTTCGTCGGAAACAGTTATCTTGTGGTATAAATACGGCCCCCCGCGCAACAAAACAACCTATTTCTCACCCTTTTACCCTTCTTGTTTTTTATGAAGATTGTGTATTCCCTGATGCTGACCTTAGGCCTCGGCCTGATGGCCACCGCCCCGCTTACCGCTCAGGACGAAGCGGGCAGCCTCTCCATCCTGCACCTGCTCGATTCCCTGGAAAAAGCCTGGAAATGGCAAACCGGGACCGTTGCCCTCGGCGACAATCTGGCTTCGATGAACGTGCCCACCGGCTGGCGGTATCTGCCCGGCGACCAGGCCCAGTTTATCCTCTCCGATCTCTGGGGCAACCCTCCCTCCGAGTCGCTGGGTATGCTTTTCCCTGAAAACCTGGGACCACTCGACAGCGCTTCCGTGGCGTTCAACATTACCTTCGACGAACTCGGCTTTGTCAAAGATGACGATGCCGCAGACATCAACTACGACGAATTGCTGGGCAACATGCAAAAGGAAACCGTTGAAGGCAACATGGAGCGCACCCGCCAAGGCTACGAAGCAATTCTCCTCGTCGGCTGGGCCTCTTCCCCCTACTACGACAAAGACAAAAAAGCCCTCCACTGGGCCAAAGAATTGCGCTTCGGCGACGAATCTCAACCCCATACCCTCAACTACGACGTCCGCCTACTGGGCAGAAAAGGTGTTTTGTCCATGAACGCCATTGCAGGCATGGATGGCCTCAGTACGGTGAAAGGCGCCGTCCCCAACCTGTTGAACAACGTCTCGTTCACCGACGGCAATAAATACAGCGACTTTGATCCCAAAATCGACGAAGTAGCCGCCTGGACCATCGGCGGGCTCGTAGCCGGTAAAGTGCTGGCCAAAGTCGGCTTCTTTGCCATCATCCTCAAATTCCTAAAGCCCATTCTGCTGCTGGTGCTCGGCGGCGGGGCAGCCATCTGGCGCTGGATCAGCGGTCGGCGGAAAGAAGAAGAAGAACCCACGCCGCCCACAGAAGAAACAGCGTGAGTTTGGAATGATGAGTTTTTGAATGATGAGTTATGAATGATGAATGGTTTTTGGGGTTCGCGGCAGGCTTTTAGTCCCGTTTCAGGTGAACCCTATTCATCATTCATAACTCATCATTCTTCCACTACTGTCCTACGGGAGGAGCGGCTTTGAGGTGTTTGTCCAGAAAACTCAGGACGGCGCTGTAGCCTTTGATTTCATTTTCCTTTTTTACAAAACCGTGCCCCTCGTCGGGGAAAACGACGTACTCCACGGGCACCTGGTTGGCTTTGATCGCCGCTACAATTTCATCCGATTCTACCTGCAACACCCGGGGATCGTTGGCGCCTTGCAGCACCATCACCGGGTTTTTGACGTTTTTGGCGTGAAACAAGGGTGAAATGTTGTGCAAACGCACGGAGTCGGCCGTAAACGGGTCGCCCAGTTCGGCATACAACGCTTTGCGGAACGATTCCCAGTACGGTGGCACCGATTTCAGGGTGCGCATCCAGTTGGTGACGCCAAAAATATCCACGCCTACTTTGAACTCGTCGGGCTGGAAGGTCATCGCCGCCATGGTCATGTAGCCGCCATACGAGCCGCCGATGATCCCGATGCGGTCTTTGTCGATGTAGTCCTGCGCTTGCAGGAATTTTTTGCCGTAAATGCAGTCTTGCAAGTCTTTCTCGCCATGGTTGCGGTCGTCCATCTTGTAAAACGACTTTCCGTAGCCGCTGCTGCCCCGGTTGTTGACCGCCAGCACCGCGTAGCCGTGGTTGACCAGGTACTGGATAAACGCGAAATAACCCACTCTCGACTGCCCGCCAGGCCCTCCGTGCACCCATACCAGGGCCGGCACTTTGTTGTTGGCCGTAGCCGTGTGGGGTTTGTAGTAAATGGCCGGAATCTCCAGGCCGTCAAACGATTTGTACCGCACCACTTCGGCAGCCACCAGATCGTCGGGCTGGATCTCCGGGGCGGCATTGGTGGTCAGGCGCTTGAGCGTTTTGGTCTCAAACGAGTAGGCGTACAGGTCGTTGGGCGATTTGGAAGTGCCCACCGTAAGGCGCATATTTTTCTCGCTGGGCGAAATATTGACGGCCACCACGTCGCCGTCCGGAATGGCCGGGAAAGCCACGTCCTTGCCAGCAGCATCGCGGATGATGAGTTTGTTTTTGCCGTCTTCGTTGATGCCGATCACCAGGTATTTACCGGTTTCGGATTCGTAGCTGTACATCAGGTCCCAGTTGGTCTCGAAGGCCACCTGCCGCTTGCCAGAGGCCAGTTCGTATTTCACGAGATAGGCAAATTCCTTGTCCACATCGGTGGTGTAGTAGAGCCATTTGCCGTCGGCGCTGAAGCCCGAAGCGCCGTAGTTGCCCGGCTTGCCAGCCTCCGAAATTTCTTTCAACTGCTTGTTTTTCAGGTCGTACAGGTACAATTGGTTTTCGCTGGTGGTGATGGATTGGCTGAGTGCCAGGTAGTCGCCGTACGGCGAAATGCCGTCCAGGTTGTAGCCCTCGTTGTTTTGGTACACCAGGGCCGCTTTCCAGGCGCCGATCTCCATTTTGTACACGTCGAAGAATTTGGGGTCGCGTACATTCGAACTGTAGTACAGCGCTTTTTTGTCTTTGGACCAACCCAGGAATCCTGCTTTTTCCTTGGCGCCGGGCGTCAGGTCCTGGCTGCTGCCGTCGGGCTTGAGCAGGTAAATATGGTCGTTTTCGTCGCCGCCTTTATCGGCCGCATACAACACATCGGCGGAGCCCGGCACGTAGTCGATGGCATACAGCGACTCGGTGGTGGACTTGGTCAGGGGCTTCATACTGCCGTCGGTCACGGCAATTTCATACAGGTTGAAAATACCCGAGGCATCGCTTTGCACCAGCAGGCGTTGTTCGTCGGCCGACCACAGACCGGCGCCGGTGCGTTTGGTTTGGTAAAACTGTTCGATGGAGTATTGTTTGACGTCCTTGGGCGGAACGGGTTTGTTTTCGCCGCAGGCGAAAAAGGCGAGGAGGACACTCAGACAGAGAAGTTGTTTCATAAAAAAGTTAAACTGGTTAGAAAAAATGGCTGGGACACCGGCTTGCAGGGCCTGGTTTCAAAGGGCAGGTCTAAAAATAACAAACCGCCACCCGGCCAGCACAGGATTTAGATAAAAACTGCGAATATCTCCATCAGAACAGGTATTTGGGGCCGGCCCTTGGCAAATCCAAGGCCAGGATTTCAACTTTTTCCCGTATACTTGTGTTCCGAAAACAAGCAGCGCACTTTGTACTTTCTGGCGCCCAACCTATGTCCGCTCTACTTAAATTTCCAGTGACCCAACAGGAACTTTTCGATGTCTCGAAAGGCGAATTGATCCGTTTCCCCGCCACGACGGACGAATATTGGGAACTCATGTCGGTAGCAGCATACCGGGCCGATTATTTTGACCATGAAATCATTGCTGCTATGAGCTACGAAACCGAAGACCACAGCAACCTCACCACCGAGCTGTCCTTCATTTTAAAGAAAATTTTCCCCAAGACAAACCCCCACTTCAAAGTCCACAACAGCAACCGGCCGCTTTGTATCCCCGGCTGCGACCACGCGGTGTTCAACCCTGATGGTTCCGTAGTCGCACAACCCGCCCAATTATACGAATACCGGCCCGGCATGAACGCCGAGTTGACGCCGGTGTTGCTGTTTGAAGTGCTTTCGAAAAATACCCGCTCCTACGACCTCGGCGACAAACTGCCTTGCTACAAAAAAATACCCACGCTCCGCCAAATCCTGTACGTCGATACCCAAAACATTGAAGTCACGGTGTTCGAGCGCCTGGAAGCAACCGGCCAATGGCTGGAAACCAGCCTGAAAAGCCTGGACGACCAGTTTTTGGTCGATGGCCAGCCGGTGTGGCTGCGGGATATATACGGCATTCCAACCGCCTAACGCAACAAACTGACCGAGCCGCTCCGCCACTCGAAACCGCCATCCGCCAGCGCCAGTTGTAGTTTCCAAACATACACGCCCACAGGAGCCGGATGCCCCCGAAACTGCCCGTCCCAGCCGCTGCCATCGAAACTTTGGAACACCAGACTGCCCCAACGGTCAAATATCTCCAGAGATTCAACCCGCTCCACCCCTGCATTAAAAAATACCTGAAAAACGGCGTTTTCGCCGCCATGCTCCGGTGCAATTGCATTAGGGATATAGACCTCCGGCTGCTGGCAGCTGTACCGCTGGATCTCAACGGAGGCGCTTACCTGACAAACTCCGTTGCTTACCAACAGGGTAAATATTCCGCCCGTTGTGATAGTGCGGTTCAACGTCGGATACCCGTCCGACCACTGAAATGTTGTGGCCGCTGTCGTATCCGGCACAAGGAAAAAAAGGCTGTCCTGGCACAAGCCCAAGCTACTATCCAGCCACACTTCAGGCACCTCTAATACGCACAACACTTGCTCTGCTGTATCGCGGCAACCCGCCGATTCAACCTGATGTGTCAGCCGGAAAATTCCGGTTTCCGGCACAGCAATGCCCGGGTTTTCTGTGTTGAATACCGGCAACACCGGCGGTGAAAACATCCACCAGTGTTCAGTGCCTGTTGGCGTATTGGCTGGGCTTGGCGAAAAAGAAGCCCCCAGACACAGGCTGTCCGGCGCAGCAAAAGAAGCATTTACCCATACCATATCAACCTGCACGGAGTCTCGGGTCGTGCAAATGCCGTTGGATGCTTGGAGCGCGAAAAGTCCTGAATGTTCTACCACGCGCAGCAGGCTTGTACTTTGGTCCTCCCATGCCCAGGCGGTCGCTTGATGCACAGTGGCAGTAATAGAATAGTTGTCTTGCTGGCATACTGTTGTATCCGGCCCCAATTCCAGTTCCGGAGCGGGCAGCACCACGATGCTTCGGCTGAAACTGTCTTCCTGGCAAAGCCAGTACCGTAGTTGCTGACTGACTTGCCAGGTACCGGCCGACCCGAAATACAGAGAGGGTTGGGGGCTGTCGCCCGAACTGCTGCCGTCCGTAATATTCCAGTGCCAGCCTGTTGCCTCGTTATTGTTTAACGAATCGGGCGTCAGGTAGGTACCAACACAGATGGTATCTGGCAGGAGAAACCGGGCGTTTGGTTCGGCTGTGACGGGGCAGTAGGCTTCGACCGAAGGCGAAAAACCCTCCCACTCATACGCCTGAAGGTATGACAGGGGCAGTGTTTTATGCTGCAACTGGGGATTGTCCGCTTCAAATTCAACATTCGCTGGCATAGACTCGAGACAATCAAGCCGCTCCAGGGGGCAATCCGGCAAACTCATCGAAGCGTCAAGGTGCGTCAACACCAGTTGGTGAGGATTCGTCGAACTAACCGAGGCAATTGCCCAGCCATCCGGCCCCAGTGGTGCAGGTGGTGAGCCCAAAAAAATCTGAGGCACCAGATCCGGCACCAACACAGTTTGGAGTACCGTCCCCGAGCCGTTCAGTTGAAACACCAAGCTTCCGCCGCCTTCAAATTTAAAGGCATACAATAGTGAATCGTTGGTCACCACGACATTGTCAACTTCTACTGAGCTTACATTCAACAAGGACCAAGCCCGTATCGCCGTAAGTTGGGGCGATAAGCGCGCAAATACCCAGGCGCCATTGCCACTATCTGTCCAGCTCAACAATATATCGCCTCCCGGAAAGCTGTTCAACTGAAACCCGCTGATGCTGGTATTGCCGGCAATTCGGATGGCCTGTGCCAACTTTCCATCCGGGCCCAGGTGCAGCAATCCTGGTTTATCATTGCCGCCACTATGCGTCGACAACAGAACGCCGCCATCGCCAGCCAAAGCAGCGCCATTGATGTTGTCCGGTATTTGTAGTAGCCAAAGCGGGGCGCCTGAAGGCGCAAAGCGCAGGACAATGTTGTTGGAGGAGTTGCCGATCCAGGCATAGAAGTTACCAACCTGATCCGGGATCAACCGGCAAAATTCGCCGATGCCGGATACTGGCCCCAAACCAAGATAAATTGACCATTGTTCTTTAAAATCACTAGTGTAACGTTTGATAAAAATCCGGTACGACCCTTGGCCTGATGCATTGGTTTGTGGTTGAGCGATCAGACAAATCTTGTCGGCGCCTCCCGGAATCTCCCAGGCATCGAGCAGTTGCGGTACTTGTGGGCCATCAACCCGAATACGTCGGGCGCGAAGCAGTGCTCCATTGCTGTTGAACTCCAGCAAGGCGGGCTCCGGCATGTCGGTGCTTAGCAGCAAACGACCATCTGCCGTGGGGCGAAGCTTGGCGGGTGTGGCCAGGCCAGGAGTGCTATCAAACCGAATGCAGGTCAAAAAAGGTGTTTGTGCCCATAAGGAAACAGATAATGAGAGGAGCAGGGCTCCGGCAGGTATTTTTTTGCAGCTATACATGGCACCAAATATATCCGGGTACTATACTTCCGCAAGGCGCAATGCGTGAAGCCTCTGTCTGGGTTGTTGAAAAAGGCGTTTGGTTGAGTAAAGGGAGCGGACTCTAAATGTGAAATTCCCTTTACCTTTGCGGCCTTATTCATAAACCGCCCCCGCCGTTCGTATGGCGCATGGGCACCCGCCTGTTGTAGGGGTGGGCTAAAACACTTTTTTTCACATGATTAACATCACATTCCCCGACGGCAACGTTCGTCAGTATGCCGCCGGAACCAGCGCCCTGGATGTCGCCAAATCCATCAGCGAAGGCCTGGCCCGCGTCGTGCTGGCCGCCAGCGTCAACGGCGAAGTGCGCGACCTCGCGCGCCCCATCACCGAAGACGCCACGATCATGTTCCACAAATGGGACGACAAAGAAGGCAAAAGCACCTTCTGGCACTCCTCGGCACACCTGCTCGCCGAAGCCCTCGAAGCCCTGTTCCCGGGTGTCAAACTCGGCATCGGCCCGCCCATCGAAAACGGTTTCTACTATGACGTGGACACCGGAGACCGGCCCATCGTAGCCGCCGACATGCCCGCCATCGAACAAAAAATGCTCGAACTGGCCCGCACCAAATCGGAATTCCAGCGCCGCGAAGTCTCCAAGGCCGACGCCATCAAGTATTTCACCGAAAAAGGCGACGAGTACAAACTCGAACTGATCGACGGCCTCGAAGACGGCCAGATCACGTTTTACCAGCAAGGCAATTTTGTGGACCTCTGCAAAGGCCCCCACATTCCGAACACCGAGCCCATCAAGGCCGCCAAAATCCTCAACCTCGCCGGCGCCTACTGGCGTGGCGACGAGAAGCGCAAACAACTCACGCGGGTGTACGCCATCACCTTTCCGAAACAGAAGGAACTGGACGAATACCTGGTGCTGCTCGAAGAGGCCAAAAAACGCGACCACCGCAAACTCGGCCAGGAACTGGAACTGTTCATGTTCTCCGAAAAAGTCGGCCAGGGCCTGCCCATGTGGCTGCCCAAAGGCACGGCACTGCGCTCGCGGCTCGAAGATTTTTTGA
The DNA here is from genome assembly GCA_020846655.1 of Saprospiraceae bacterium. Lineage (GTDB taxonomy): Bacteria > Bacteroidota > Bacteroidia > Chitinophagales > Saprospiraceae > M3007. The sequence goes on from JADLDL010000023.1 coordinate 8,690, forward strand.
AAAAAGAACAAATCAAACGCGGCTACACCCCGGTGATCACGCCGCATATCGGGTCCAAAAACCTGTACGTGACCTCGGGCCACTGGGAAAAATACGGCGAAGACTCGTTCCAGCCCATCCTGACGCCCGCCAAAGACGAGGTGTTTCTGCTCAAACCGATGAACTGCCCGCACCACTGCGAAATCTTCGGCTACCGCCCGCGCTCCTACCGCGAACTGCCTATCCGAATCGCCGAATTCGGCACGGTGTATCGCTACGAACAATCGGGCGAACTCCACGGCCTTACCCGCGTGCGCGGCTTCACGCAAGACGATGCCCACATCTTCTGCACGGAAGACCAACTCAAAGACGAATTCCTGGGCGTACTGGACCTCACCCGCTACGTGCTGGCCAAAATGGGCTTCGACAAATTCACCGCTCAAATCAGCCTGCGCGACCCGGAAAACAAAACCAAGTACGTGGGCAGCGATGAAAACTGGCGCAAAGCCGAACAAGCCATCATCGACGCCGCCGCTGAAGTGGGCCTGCCCACGGTGACCGAACTCGGCGAAGCGGCCTTCTACGGCCCTAAACTCGACTTCATGGTGAAAGACGCCCTCGGCCGCTCCTGGCAATTGGGTACCATCCAGGTCGACTACAACCTGCCCGAGCGCTTCAACCTCAACTACGTGGGCGCCGATAACCAGGAGCACCGCCCGGTCATGATCCACCGCGCACCCTTCGGCTCCATGGAGCGCTTTACGGCCGTGCTCATTGAGCACTGCGCCGGCAAATTCCCGCTCTGGCTCACTCCAGAGCAGTTTGCCGTGCTGCCCGTGTCCGATAAATACGTCGAGTACGCTTTTCAGGTGAAACAAGCACTCGAAGCCGAAGACCTGCGCGGTGTCGTCGACGACCGCAACGAAACCATCGGCCGCAAGATCCGCGACAACGAACTCAAGCGCATCCCGTTCTTGCTCATCGTGGGCGAAAAAGAACAGGAAGCCGGTACCGTGGCCGTGCGGAAGCAGGGCGAAGGTGACCAGGGCGCGTTGAGCATCAGCGGTTTTGCCGATCAGGTCAAAGCCATGTTGTAACGCGAATTTTTAATTCGCGGACGGAACGCCGGGCGGATACCGGATGTCCCGATGTAGAGCCGGGCGAATTGAAAATTCGCCCTACATAAACAACCGGCGTGGGCGCATGTAGCGCACACGCCGGTTTATTTTGCCCCCTCACTCCACCTCCAGCCGCAGCGCTTTCGTCACCTTCTCGCTGTCGGCGCCCAGGTAAAAATGCGCCGTAATCAGGAACACGCCCGGCTGATCGAAGACAAAGCGCCCCGGCAGGGCCTCCCGCACCCGCCAGGCCGTTTGGGCCAAATCCCAGGTTTCCTGGTAGGTTTTTCCGGGGAGTAGCGTTTGCTTGGCCGGGGGGAGCGCCGAAGTGCCGGTGCCAGTGGCTTCCTGGTAATTGAGCGGTTTTACGCAGTTGACCAGCAGGTCCGCCGGGGCAATGTCCACCGAGAAATTGGGGAAACCTTGTGCCCGCAGCAAAGGCAAGGTTTTGGGCGCCAGCCCGGTGTTGCGCAGCGAAAACGTGAGTTCCACGGGCTCGCCCCGTCGGAGTGTACTTTTTTTCAAGGCAATGACAAAATCCAATTCAAACCAATCCAACTGCTGCTGAAACACTTGTTTCATGTATAAAAACTCTCCAACCGGCTCGCCTTCGGCAAACAAACTGGGCTGCAGCCGCTCGGCCTCGGCCAGCCAGCGCAAGCCCTTGCGCAAATCGGCTTCCGTGCGGTCCAGCGCCCAGGTCATGTGGGCCAGCACCTGGGGCCGCCAGTGGCTGCCAGGGTATCGTTTCAGAAATTGCGCCCAGTATTGCACTTCCTCCGGATGATTACTGCCGTCTTCGCCCTCGTAGCACCGGCTGTTGAGGAAACGTTGGTACGCGGCATCGTCAGCACGCGGACTGTTCGGATACCGCCGAACCAAGGCCCGGTAGATAGAATCGGACAGGAAAAAATCATAGCAAGAACCTTCGCTGACAAACATACACAAGCCTTGCAAGGCCTGCCCCTTCGCCCATTCGCTTTCATACGCCGGCTGCCGGCAACGGCCGATGCTGTCGAGCCGCCGAACCGCTGTTTCCAACTGGACCCGCGTTTGCCATTCGCCGCCGTACTCCCCCAACAGCGGCGACTCCGGCCGCCTGGCCTGAAATTCGCGGCACAACGCCAGTGCCGGGCGTAATTGCCCCCGGCGCAGCAGCAGCAGGATCAAATTGTTGTAGGCATTGTCCAGCACCGTAGGGTGTATGCCTTTTTCCGCCAGGAGCGCGCGCAACGTTTTTTCGTCGGTACTCTGGAAATTAGCCGCCAATGCCGCCAGCCGCTCCCGGAGTACGGGGTCGTTCTTGTCCTGAAAGGTTTCCTGCAAAAATGCCACTTGGGCTTTCCAGGCTGCCCAATCGGTGGTTTGGTACACGCGCAGCGAATCGACCAGTTGGTTAAAGCGTTCGTGCTGGCGGGCAATATCGGAGTCGCCAGCATAGTGATCGATCAAAAATTGTTTCCGGACCACCACAAAACTGTCCTGGCCCAGCAGGTACAGGCAATCGCTGTCGGCCAGCAGCGACACCGGCCGAAGCGGCAGGGGAGGGTGGTACAGCCGTGTGGCGGCCGTTTGCTTGTCAAACGCCAGCCAATAACGGCTGTTGACAAACCAAATTTCCCCGGGCGCATGGCCATACCGGTAGCCTTCCGAAAAACGGGGCAGTTCCAGCGGGTACAGTTCGACGGACGCATTGCGGGCATCCAGGCGCAGGAGCTCGCGGCTGTCGATGGTCCAGAAGTACGGAGGCTCCGAAAAAATAGCGCTGTTGCGCAAAAAATGCTTCAAGGGCCAGCCGCGCCGGCTGCTGGTCGGCGAAGTGGTCCATTTAAAATCTACCGTATGGAGGGTTTGGCCGTCGGGGCGAACGATGCAAAGCCGGTTGTCGGCCGTGCGGGGAGCGATCAGGGTGTATTGGCCGGCGGTCAAATGGTTTTCCACGAGGGAATCGGAGAAACTGTACAAGTCGTTTTCAAATGTCCAGCAATGGCTTTCCGGGTCGTAGGTGTAGCCGTGCCCGATCAACAAGTGGCCGCTGGCGTTCTTCGACAGTTGAGTGATCCAAACATTGGGCGAATGTTCCACCGGCCGGCACGCGCCGCTTTGGCGCTCGTAGCGCCACAAGCCGTTGGACGTGCCGATCCAGACCTGTTTGTCATCAAAAAAAGTACAAATAACCGCGCGCCGGTGCTGGCCTACATCGAACCACTGGCCCCGACCGGTAGCCCGGTCGTAGCGGAAAACGCCTTCGTGAAAATTGAGGAACCAACAGACCCCCGGCTCGAAGGCATCGGGGTGGACCCCATCTGCCCGTATGCTTTTTTGGAAAAACGAGTGTCCGAATTTTTGGGGAAACGACACCTGGCTGCCGCTTTCCAGGTCGAGTTCGAAGGCTTCCCGGTTGTCGGGGCAAAACCAGACCTTGTTTTTTTCAAAAGGAGAAAACAAAAACCCTGTGCCGTAAAAACTAAAATCTTGCCCCAGTGGAAAGGCCCGCAACGAGTCGAGGTGCAGGCTGCTGAAATGTGTGGAGGCCGGGTTCGGGTAGTGGCCGGTATGTTGACTGTTGCCCTGGCAAGCCAGGAGGAGTGCGAGCGCCGGCAGTAAAAAATATGGCTGAAGCATAGTTCAAAAGGATAAATTGCTTCAGCAAACGTACCGCGGTCCTTGTCTCCAGTCCCTTGCTTTCGAGTATTCGCCGGCGGGAATAGAGCAAACGCAGGCCTTGCTCCAGGTTTCCTTGCCTGGGCTTAGTTGCCGATCATTTGCACGGGCCTGGGCTTCCGCAAGCGCAGCGCCACTCCGCCGGAAGAACGCACAGGTTTTCCTTGCTTCGTCAGGGGCTGCCATTTGCCCAGCGCCTGTGCGGCCTCAAACAGTATTTGCTGTGCCGTGCCGGCCGGCGGGCCGGGATACGAACTCAGGCTGCCGTCTTTTTCCACCACAAAATACACCACCACTACGGGCTGGTCGGTGGCGCGCCGCAAGCGGCGCAGCAAACGCTTTTGGCTCGACAAAAATTGGGTGAATTGCTCGGCTGTTCCCTTTGGCGAAACCGCGAAGCCGCCAACATATTGCTCATAAATAGTATCGCCAAAATCGCGGGCCGGGTCGAATCGAGCCATTCGGAAGCGGATCGGGAGCTTCACCCAGGTGCGGATGTGGTCGTTGCCGATGGTGCCGCTCCACCAGTTGGGCATACACCCAACGACGCGCAGGGCCTCCGCGCCGCAGCCGCCTCCAGGGTCACGGCAGAGCTGAATATGGCTCAGCGAGCCGTCTTTTTCCACAATAAAAGAAACGAGGGCGGTGCCCTGGATACTGTCGCGCCAAGCCTCCGGCGGATAGCGGATGCATTCTTCCAGCCAAGCCAGCAAACTGGCTTCCCCGCCAGGGAAACTGGGGCCGTGGTCCAGATCGAATTGCTCGTAAATGCGGTTTTGGGGCTCTTCTGCACTTGTTGACCCGGGGGTGCAGTCGGGTTCCTGGGCGGGGAGCAGGTGGCTGATCAAGAGGGCACTGAAAATCTGTATAAGGTGGCGCATCAGTAGTAGAGATAAAAACGGTGTCACTGGTTTCGTTCCGGCTTCGCGGGCGTACTGGGCCGGATACATACCGTTGCCGAGCAATACGAATGAACCGGTTTACCTTGTTTCAGGGCTGGTTGCCAGGCTCCGAGTGCTTGAATATACTGGAAAAACAGGAGTTGCGCGCGGGTAGCCGGCTCTTTGAGCGCCAGGCTCAGGCTGCCATTTTTTTCGCAAATCATCGAAATCCAAACAAATCTCTTGTCTGTCTTTCGGCGCAAGCGCCGCTGCAAGCGCTCCTGCGCCAACAAAAATTTGAACAATTGCTGGCTATCGCCTTTCGGCGAAACCGCTACCTGGCCGACATCCGTACCAAATACCCGGTCGCCAAAGTCGCGCTTCGGGTCGTACAACGCCATCCGAAACGGAATGGGCAGGTTAAACCAGATACCAACCGGGTTGCCGTTGGCTTGTGCGGGGTTCCAGTGCGGCATTTGCGCCACCACCCGCAGGGCCTCGGCGCCGCAGCCCCCGCCGATATCGCGGCACAGTTGAATGCGGCTCAGGCTGCCGTCTTTTTCCACTACCAATGAGACCAACACCTCTCCCTCGATGCTGTCGCGCCAGGCCTGCGGCGGGTACTGAATATGTTCTTCCAGCCAAGCGTTTACGTTGCTTGGGCCGCCAGGGAAGTTGGCCGTCCGGTCCAGGTCGAAAACCCCGTAAATCTGCCTGGCTCTGTCTTCGCCACTTGCAAGGCCCGGCGCACAGCCCGGTTCAGGTTCCTGTGCTGAAAGCGGCAGCAAGGCCAGGCATCCAATCAGGGTCAACCCAAAGATTCGCATAGGCGTATTTTGGGGAGAAAAATAATGAATAACCTGCATGTGAAACGAAAGGCCTGCTAAAAATTTTAGGGCTGGCAACATACCTTTACCCAGCTATGAACCGTACTACCTTCCGCAAATTCCTCTACCCGGTCCTGTTGCTGGCCCTTTTCGGCGGCCTGGCCGCCCTGGCCTTCAGCGGGCGTATTTCCAACTCCGCATTGCTCGGCATTGCCCTGGGGCTCTTGCTGCTGGGCCGGATCGTCAACTACCCGCTGCGGCATTTCTACCGGGGCTTGCGGGCCTTCCAGCAGCAACAACTGGAGGCGGCCGAACACTTGTTCCACACCTTTCTGCAAGACCTGGAGCGCCGGCCCTGGATCCGCCACCTTATCTGGTGGAGTTTCGGCGTGTACACCACCAGCCTGGAAGCCATGGCGCGCAACAACCTCGGCGCCATCCAACTGCGCAAAGGGCGATTTGAGGCCGCTCAACCCTTTTTGCTGCAAGCCGTAGCCCTTGACCCCAACTATTCCAAACCCTATTTCAACCTGGCCGTAGCCGCCGCCGGACTGGGCCAGCGCGAACAGTCGGAACGTTATTTCCAGCAAGCCCAGGCCCTCGGCTACAGCGGCGGCTCCTTTGACCAGTTCCTGACGGCCGTACAGGAAGAATATGCCGCCGTCAACGCCAAACTCAGTTAAACAACCCTCCAGCCCTTCAACCTTTGCTGTGCGCCGGAAAGTTTGGTTGCCGTCCCCGTCAACTACATTCGAGGTCCTGGCATGCCCTCACTCCGCCGTCGCTGTTGGCGGGACGCCAACAGCGGCAAAAAACAACCCTCCAACCTTCTAACCTCTTCTAACCCCATAACCATCAACTTAAGGTTTACTTACTTCGACATTCGATATTCTGCGGTTCGATATTTTTTAAGCCATTTACATTGGAATATCGAATATCGAACCGCAGAATATCGAATGTCGAAGTA
>JADLDL010000024.1 GCA_020846655.1 Saprospiraceae bacterium
AACGGCTGCTGTTCCGGCCAAATCGCCTATCATTGCACCCAGGGACTCTCGGGTTCCTGTCATAGCGTGTACGTGTTTAGGTGTAAGCAACCCAAACGTACACGCTTTTTATTTTTTAACCATATACGACCGCCTCACAAAGCCCGAAATTCTTCACGAACCATTGATATTGGTGGCAAAAAAGAAAAATACACCTCCGAAACCAGTATTAACCTTGATCTTGGCATAGATGGCGACGATGCCAGCAAGTTTTTGTGCGCATATGCCGATACATTTCAGGTGGACCTGGCAAATTTTGAATTTGATACGTATTTCGGCGAAGAAGGCTGTTCGCCTTTTAAAGCCTTGTATTTCTTGGTTGTCAAAAGAAAAAAGCAAAAACCGCTGACTATCGGACAACTGCTTACAGGGATAGAAGCAGGAAAATTGGAGTAAGCATCATTGCCGTCTGCTTCTTAGATTTATGCCCGGTAACCACCATGCAACACGACACGCCGCTATCCGTACCTCCACGATGCAAAAACTGATAAAATTCTTTGAAACAGCCGGTTTCAGCGGCGCAGACCTGGATACGGTCGTGCAGGCATTTTCTTTAAAAACCTTCAAAAAGGGTGATTTTTTCGTGGAAGAAGGCAAAACCAGCCGCTACCTGGGCTTTATTAAAAGCGGCCTGTTCCAGTACTTCGTCCTGAAAGACGGCGAAGAACGCAGCACCTATGTATCCATCGAAAATACCTTTCTCGCTTCCGTCATGAGTTTTGTCGGCGAAAAACCTGCCAAAGAATATGTACGTGCCCTGACCGATAGCGAGGTCTACCTGCTCCGGAGAGATACCCTCAAAACCCTGGTCCAGGACATCCCCGCGTTCAAGGACTTTTATGTGCAACTCCTCGAATCGTCCATTTGCGGGATCGACAGCAGCCGCCACGACCTGATCGTGCTCAACGCCGACCAACGCTACGAAAAAATGCTGCGCGAAGAGCCGCACCACCTTCAGCAAATTCCCCTGCAATACCTCGCCTCCATGCTCGGCATCACCCCGCGCCACCTCAGCCGCATCCGAAAAAATATCCGCTGAATGGTTTAATGGACATTTGTCCAGGACCGCCCGCATAGCCCCCCTCTACCTTTGTGTCGTCAAAAAAACAAGACGACCTGAAAAAAATGATGCTTTTGGGCGCCCTGCTGATCGCCTGCGCCACCTTGCCCGCCCAATCCCGTTTCTCCACGCATGAGTGGAGTATCAACGGGTTTCGGAACCCCTCCATTGGCGCGGAATACCGCTACAAACAGGTGTCGGTACACGCCGGTTATTACATCACCGCCTTCACCGCAGGTGTCACCACCCAGTTCGTGAAAGTGGGTTTCAGCGCCTGGTTCCTGCCCATCGGCAAACGGCAAAACCCTTCCTCTTTCTACGCCGGCGCCTCCTACCTGCGCGGCCTCAACCTGGACTACAAAAACACAAACGCCCTGGGCCTCGAAGCCGGCTTCCGCTGGATGGTCTGGAAAGGTATTAACCTCCGCCTGGGCGCCATTGCCCTCACCGCCAAAGGACAAGACCTGAAAATCAACCCCACGCCAGGCATTAGTTATTCCTTCTTTTTCTAAGCAACTACCCACACTGCAAAATGGAAACCCACGCGTTCAAAACAGAAAAAACAATCGGCACGCTGCTGATGCTGGGCGGCATCTTATTGTTCATCCCCTATACCATTCTATCCATTTCCTTCGAATACCCGATGGTGCTGCGACACGACACCGGCGCCATTCTAACCAAAGTCCACGAAGGCGGTGCAGCGCTGATCTGGACCTGGTGGGCCTTTGCCATGGTGGGCCTGCCGCTCCTGCCCGCGTACATCTTGCTGGGGCAAAAATTGGAAAAACACCTGCCCTACCTGCGTTGGGCCACCACCATCGGCGTCATCAGCCTGCTGGTCCAAATGCTGGGCCTGCTCCGCTGGACCTTTGTGGTGCCGGTGCTGGCCAACCAGTACCTGAACGGCAACGACATGGCCCGCGAGGCCGCCAAAGTCGCTTTTCAGGTGATCCACCAATACGGCGGAGTAGTCCTCGGCGAACACATCGGACAGTTGTTCACCATCATCTGGACCCTCCTGCTCTGCGCTGCCTTCGACCGACTGCGGCTCCTGCCCAAAACCCTGATCTGGCTGGGTTACGCTTCGGCGACCATTTACCTCCTGGCCCAAACCGAATTGTTCGCCACCGTGCTTCCTGGGCTGCCCGTAGTGGATTTGGCCGGTCTTATCGGCAGTACGCTCTGGTTGGTGTGGCTGATCGCCGTGGGCTTCAGGCTCCGCAAACAGGAAATACCTTAAGTGCTGCCGCGCTATTTTACCTCAAAATCCAAAGCCGCCAGTTCCGCGCCATTCACCAGCAAACGCAGCCGGTGCGGACCCGGAAAATGCTTCCGCGTGGTCAAATCCTCAAAGCGCTGCTGCCGCTCTACCGGCTCCGCCGCGCCTGCCGGCAAATGCATTTCTTTGATCTTGAAAACTTTGCGCGACACCTTGCCGCTGCCGGTCAGGTAGTCGATGCCGTACTCCAAGCGGATTTTTTGAGCCACCGCACCCGTATTCCGAACCCCGCAGGAAAACCGGAATCGCTCACCGATGCGCACCGCTGCGTCGGCGAGCAGGTTTTCGACCGCCACGCCCGCCACCCCCTGCTCGAACCCAAACTGCGCCAGGGCACCGGCATGGCCTTTTTTCAACAAGCCCCGGCACGCGTGCCGCACTACCCAATCGGTTTCGGCCGACACCCCCGACCAGCGCTGCGCCAGTTCGAGCGCCAAAGCCGGATGCTCTTTCGAGATGTCGTTGAGGCAATTGGCCACCGAACGGCGCACCGTTTCGGCCGGGTCGTTTTTCAGGTTTTCCAACACCGGCAGTATCGGAGACGGATCTTTTTTCAAGGCCGGCACCCCCATGCCCCAAGGCAACCGGGGCCGGAACCCCTCGCTCGACAAGCGCCGCACCAGTGCGCTCTCGTGCCGCGACCAGCGCAACATCTGCGCCTGCACCCGCTCCGGATAGCGCAGCAAAAACGGCCGGATGGCAAATTCCGCACTCGACCAGCGGGTCAGTACCTCCAGCGCCGGCAACGAATGGTCGGGGTCTTCCACCCCGAACGCCTCCACAAAATCGGGCAGAAAGGTGTACTCGAATGTCATTTTTTCGCCCTCCCGGGCAATGTATTGTTCCACCGTGCGCACCAGCACCGACACCGCCTCCGGATACTCGGGCGGCAAACTCGCCCGCAAGGCCTGCGCAATCTGGCGCACCCGCTGTTTCAGTTCGAGAGCACCCCAGCGCGCGTCGAACACCCGCCCGAGAAATGCCGGCACCTGGAAATCCGGCCGGACCGCCTGAATAGCGCCGGCTGCCGATACCAGCAGCGGGCGGTTGAACATGTTTTTTAATGGCTCTGGCATAACGTAAAGGCCGGAATTGTGATAAAAAATTGAAAACAAAGGCCGCAACTTCACCTGCGGCATCAAGGCCATTGCCGCCGTCAGCGGCGAAGTCCACAGCAGCAACACCCCTGAAATTTTGGACAAACAAACCGCCCCAAACTACCAGCCCGCACCGTCGCCACCCTTTTGACTTCTACATTTTACATTTTACATTTTGCCTTGCCTCTACTCCCGCCAGTCTTCCGGCCGGATCAGCGTCCGAAAAGGGCCTTCTTCACAAGGCGCTGAGGCCAGCGGATCGGAGATGAATGGCGCCGGCTGCGGAATGATTTTCACCACCGCGCCGGGGATCTGCTGCTCCATGTTGAGGTGGATGATTTTATACCGCGACGAATACACGCTGAACACCCCCAACAGCGGTGCTGCGGGGTTGTCTACCTTGTGCACATTGGGGTTGAAGCGCGTCTGGGCCGGAATATCAAACAGCGAACCAGTGTTTTGTGTTTGCGTCTGGATCGATTGCAAATAGGCAAATACCGAGGGTGTGATGGAGCGTTGCTCTACCCGCAAATAGTACGAACGCGGCGGCCTTGCAAACGGCACCCGCAGCACCTTCTGTGCAAGGGCTTGCCCCTCGCGCAACTTGTCCGATTGCACGATCGCATTCATGTTGTACACAATGTTCCAGCAGTCGTACGGGCTGCACGGCAACAATACGTCCCTGCCTTCGGCGGCGCTGTAGATCCGCGCACAACTGAAGGCCCGCCCGTAGTGGATCCAGTCCCATTGGTAATAATTTTCTTCATTCGGCAGGTCGACCAGTTGGGCATACACGTCGAAGCCGTCGTAGTACAACTCGCTGGGCGCCCGGAACGACTCCCGGCGGTACACCGGCGCTACCGAGTCCAGGGCCGGGCAGGCCCGCATGGTCTCCGGGGCCGATTCGTACAACTGCCCGTCGGCCTCCACATACAGCCGGTAGGTTTCGCCTACTTTGCCCCGAAAGGTGGTGTCTTTGGTGCCGTCGGGGTTGAAATCGCTGCGGTTCCCCTGGCTGTCGAGCACATACGCCGAGGCCACCGGGCGCGGCGGAAAGGTGTAGGCGCCCTGCGGCGTCACGTCAGTCAGGGTGTAACTGACGTTCACCTTGCCGAAGGTTTCGGTCAGTTCGGCGTCGATCACCAGGTATCGGATGGCATCCGGCAGGGTAGAGGTCTCGACGGGGTATTGGCAGCGGTTGAACCCAGCGGCCAACAGCAGGAGTACCGCAAGTCGGGCGTATTTTTTCATGGTGTCGTAGTCTTATTCAAATTTGAAATTGTAGGTCAGCGAAAAGAGCGGAACCGGAAACACGCTCACCTTGAAGGGGCGGAAAACGGCCTGGTTGGGGTCGAAAAAGTAGGAAAATGCATTTTTCCGGCCATACACGTTGTACAAGGTAACGACCCAGGAACTTTCCCAGCGCCGCTTTTTCATCGACGGATTGGTGATGGTCCAGGAAAAATCGAGGCGATGGTAATCCGAAATCCGCGCGTTGTTGCGGCTGGTGTACACCGGCACGATACCGAACCCGTTGTAATAAAAACTGACCGGCGCGGTGTAGGGCCGGCCCGTGCTGTACACAAACGTGAGCGAAACAGCGTTGTGGCGCTCGGTTTGAAAATTCACCACCACGTTCAGGGTATGCGGCTTGTCGATGTTGGTCCGGAACCAGGCCCCCCCATTGAGTTGCTGCAGCGCCGGAAAATCGCCCTTGATCTGTTCAAAACTGCGGGCGTAGGTGTAACTCAGCCAGCCGGTCATCACGCCTTTTTTCTTGTTGATCAACAACTCCGCGCCATAGGCCTTCGCCCGGCCGTTCAGCAACTGCGCCTCCACCAGGGGATTGACGTTGAGCTCGGCGCCGTTCAGGTAGTCGAAAATGGAGCGCTGCCAGCGGTAGTAGCCTTCCACCGACCACTCCCACATGCGGCTGGCATTTTCATGAAAATAACCCACCGACAGCAGGTCGCTCTGCGCGGGCGGCACGTAGCGGTTCGAGTTTTTCCAGCGCACGTTGGGCAAGGGCGTCTGGTTGTTGGCGATCATCTGGAGGAACTGGTTCATCCGGTTATACCCGATTTTGATCGAACTCCGGGTGTCCAGGATGTAGCGCAGCGCCAGCCGGGGCTCGAAGCGGCCGTAGTGCGACTCCGCGTCGCCCCGGGCCACCTGCACCGTGTCGAGGATCGATAGTTCGGACTTCGGCAGGCTGGGGTCGAACACCGGCACGGCCTGCGGCCCCAGGTTCCAGTAGTTGACGTAGCGGAAACCGATTTCGGCCAGCAGCCGGTCGCTTAGTTCGTACTCGTCGGCGGCAAAAACGGCGGCTTCCCAGGCCCGTTCGCGCGGCAGCCGCACCGAGCGTACCGAAGAGCCTTCGAGCGGACTCAGGCTGGCCGGGTGCAGGTCGTAGCGCGTGAGCGTGGCGCCCAGGTAGATGCGTTGCCGCTCGTCGGGCGCCCAGGTGAATTCGGCTTTGGCGTTCTGGTTGTCCAGCAAGGTTTTGTATTCAAAACCCGAACTGATGTCGGACGCCGTGGTGGCGGTGCTGTAGCGGGTATTGACGGCCAGCACATTGAGGTTGAGTTGGTCCGAAAAAGAGTGGTTCCAGCGCAGGGCCTGGTTGTTGTGGCCATAGCGCAGCGTGGCTTCCGGCGGCACGATGTTGCCGATGCTGAACAGCGAAAAGACCCGGTAGGAGTCGTGGCTGATGTAACTGGTCAGCGAGAGGTTGTCGCGTTCGCTCAGGCGCCAGCTCAGTTTGTTGGCCAGGTCATAAAACAGCGGCTGGCTGTTGGGGATCCGGTTTTTGCTGAAGGTGCCGACGAGGTTTTGGTTGTAAAAATGGATCAGGTATTCGTTGGCAGAAAAACGGGCCGAACTCATGAAGGCCAGTTTTTCTTTGACCAAGGGTATTTCGGCGTGCAGGCGGCTGGAAATGAGGCCGATACCGCCCCGCATTTTAAATTTGTCGGCACTGGGTTCGCTCAGTTTCACATCGAGCACGCCGGCGGTGCGGCCGCCGTAGCGCGCCGGGATGGAGCCTTTGTACAGTTGAATTTCGCGCACGGCATCGGTGGGAAACAGCGTGAACAAACCCAGCAAGTGCGTGGGGTTGTAGATGGGCATGTTGTCGAGCAGGATCAGGTTTTGGTCCACCGCGCCGCCCCGGATGTTGATGCCGTTGGCGCCTTCGCCCACGGCCGAGATGCCGGGCAGGGTTTGCAGGCTGCGCAAAATATCGACCTCGCCGGCGGCCGGCGGCAGTTTTTGCACGGCTTTGATACTCAGGATATTGACGCCCAGGGCGGGCGTTTCCATCGTCCGGACGCTGCTCTGTGAGGAAATGACGATTTCTTCGATCTGGGTGGAAATGCTCTCCATTTTCACGTCCAGCGGCGTTTCGCCGGCCACCACCAGCCGCCAGGCATAGGGCTTGTAGCCCAGGCGCTGAAAGCGGACGCTGTGCTCGCCGCAGGTCACCGGCATGCGGATGCGCCCTGTGGTATCGGTCGAGATATCGGTGGGCAAGCCGTCGAGTTTGAAGGATGCGCCTTCCAGGGCTTCGCCGCTGAGGGCGTCGGTCACCTGCAAGACGAGGGTGCAGGGCGTTTGGGCGGCGGCAGGGCTGGCAGCCAGGGCCAGTCCGAGCAAAAGCCAGCAGCAGGGCAGGAGTTGTTTTCGGAAAAAGGCAGACCGGGCGCCGGCTCGTGTTTTTGTCGACATAGTCGGCAAAACTAGGAAAAGCAACTGCCTCGCCGGCATGCGGCGCTGGTTCTGCTGAAAAAAGCCAAAACGGGCCGGCCCGGGTTGCTGGCTGCCCTGGCCCCGACGCTCAAAAAAAGTCCAAAAACCAGTCTATATTTTGCAAAAAATGATTTGGCACAATTCTGGCGACGGCATCTATCTTTACATCCTCTCCCCCCCCCAGGGAGGACCGATCAGTCCTATTGAACATACTTCAACATTGGATATTCGGAGTTCGATATTGGATATTCCTCGACGTTTTCTTTGAAAAATGACGAATATCGAACACCGAATATCCAAGATCGAAGTATCAAAACCCCGAACAGATCGCCCTCTCCCCCCAGGGAGGACCGATCAGTCCAAGGAACATACTTCAACATTGGATATTCGGAGTTCGATATTGGATATTCCTCGACGTTTTCTTTGAAAAATGTCGAACATCGAACACCGAATATCCAA
>JADLDL010000025.1 GCA_020846655.1 Saprospiraceae bacterium
CCGAAAATGCCGCTCTTTTTGCCAGTGCTGCTAATCCGACTCCTTACCTCAAACTGCCGGCCCTGGATGTGGACAAGGCGTTTCAGGAAGATGCTCAACAACCCGAACAAAGCCGCTTTGCTGCGCCACTGGCGCCCGTAGACATCAGCCCCGCCGCACAAGGCCGCTGGTACGAACTGCCCGGTGGCGACCGGGTCTGGCGTTGTGCCATTCAATCGCCTAAAGCACTGGGCTTGTTGTTGGTGTTTGATCAATTTGTCCTGCCGGAAGGCGGGCGTTTTTTTGCGTACGATGTGGCGAAAAGCCGGGTCTTCGGCGCCTACACCGCGCGCAGTTGTGTTGCCTCCGGCAAATTTATCATCGGCCTGGTGCCCGGCGATGCCGTTATGCTGGAGTATGTGGAACCGGCTGCTGTAGCCGGACCGGCGCAAATTCACCTCAACCGGGTGGATTATGTGTACGACCCGGCCGGGATGCTGCCGGCCAATTCCTCGCCCGATGATTTCGGGCAGTCGCTGGGCTGCAACGTCAACATCAATTGCCCGGACGGTCAGAGTTGGCAAACCGAAAAAAAAGGCGTTGCCCGTATTTTGATGACGTTTTCCAACGGCGCCGGCTGGTGTACGGGCACGCTGGTGGCCAATACCAGCGGCTCGGGCGATCCTTATTTGCTGACCGCGCACCACTGCCAATTGATCGGCCTGACCCCCGATTTCGATACCTGGCGCTTCGATTTTGACTACGAAGCGCCCAGTTGCGCCAACCCCGGCACCGAACCGGTACCCAAATCGGTGTTGGGCTGTCAGCGCATCGCCTACCGGGCCGATACGGATTTTATGCTCCTGAAAACCAACCCGATCCCACAAAATTTCGGGGTGTATTTCAACGGCTGGAACCGAACGGCAGCCACCAATACGCTGGTGACAAAGTCGACCTTTATCCACCACCCGGCGGGCGATATCAAAAAAATATCCATCGACAACGAGGCCGCCACAATCTACACCCAAACGGTAAACTGGGGAGGCGTTTTCGGAACCAGCCCGGCCAATTCGCACTGGCGCGTAGGGCCCGATATCGGCATCTACCAGCCAGGCTCTTCGGGCTCGGCGCTGTTTGACCAAAACAAACGGATCGTGGGCCAACTGCACGGCGGAAATGCCGACCAGAACAATGCCTGCCTGATCCTGAACTCGTATTTCGGACGTTTTGATATCTCCTGGGAGCAGGGCCCGACCAGCGAAACCCGTCTCAAGGAATGGCTGGACCCCACCAATACCAACGCCTTTACCCAAAACGGCTATGCCCAGCCGGCCCCCACTACCGTGAGCATCGCCGGCAATATCCAAACCCATTGGGGCGCAGCGATGGCCAATGTGCTCGTGAAACTCAGCGGTGGCGCCACCGCCACTACCCGCACGAGCGCTGCCGGGAATTTCACGTTTGCCAACCTGGCGTCTGGCCTGAACTACACCGTAACGCCGGAACGCGATACCAATGACGTCAACGGCGTTTCGACCATCGACCTTTCGGTGATCAACAAACACGTGCTCGGACTCGAACTCTTGGATTCGCCCTGGAAAATTCTCGCCGCCGATGCCAACGGCAGCAAAAGCGTGACCACCATCGATATTGTCGAAGCCAGAAAGATCTTGTTGGGGCTCAATACGGCCTTTCCATCGGTGGCCTCCTGGCGCTTTTTCCCCACCATTACCACCTTCCCCGATCCGACCAACCCTTTTTCAGGGTTTCCCGGCGGGCCGCCGCCCGAGTTTTTGCAGTTCAGCAACCTCCTGCAAAACGTGACGGATGCTAATTTTAAAGGTGTAAAAATTGGCGACATGAACAACAACGCCAAACCGGGCGGCTAGGCAAGTCCACCTTTGGCCCAATACGACACAACATCCAGCCCATGGGTTGGACAATTTTTTTAACCGGACGCCGGACAAATGGTTTTTGATGCAGACCTTTGTCCGGCGTCCGGTTTTTCCGGAAAAATCATCCTGCCGCCGGCGGGTCATTGTGTTGTATTAAAAACCACACTTAGATAATGTCGACCTTTCCCTTTCCACACACCGCCAAAGAGCGCTTCTTGCGCTACGTTCAAATCGATACCCAAAGCGACCCGAGCAGCCCGACCGTACCCAGCACCGAAAAGCAAAAAGACCTGGGTCGTGTCCTCGTTGAAGAACTACTGGCCCTGGGTATCAGCGATGCGCACCTCGACGAGTTTGGCTACGTCTATGCCACCATTCCGGCCAACACCGACAAGAAAGTGCCGGTCATTTGTTTTTGCTCCCACATGGACACTGCCCCCGATTGCTCGGGCACCGGCGTGAAACCCCTGGTACACGCAAACTACAAAGGCCAGGACCTCGTGTTGCCCGACGACCCCAGCGTCGTCATTCGCGAAGCGGAGCACGAAGACCTGAAGCACCAGCGCGGCAATGATATCATCACGGCCAGCGGCACCACCTTGCTGGGCGCCGACAACAAGGCCGGCGTAGCGGCCATCATGGACGCCGCGCATGTGCTGGTGAACAACCCCTCGCTGAAGCACGGAAAAATCCGCATCCTGTTTACGCCCGATGAAGAAATTGGACGTGGTGTGGACAAAGTGGACATGAAAAAACTCGGCGCCCGCTTCGGCTACACCATCGATGGCGAAACCGCCGGCAGTATCGAAGACGAAACCTTCAGCGCCGACGGGGCTGTAGTGACCATTCACGGGGTGTCCTCGCACCCGGGTTTTGCCAAAGGCAAAATGGAGCACGCCCTGAAAATTGCCGGAAAAATACTGGCTAAAATGCCGGACAAACTGAGCCCCGAGCACACCGAGGGCCGCCAGGGTTTTATCCACCCCACCTCGATCGAAGGCGGCCTGGAAAAAGCCACCATCAAATTTATCCTGCGCGATTTCACCGAAGGCGGTTTGCAGCGCCATGCCCGCACCCTTCAAAAAATTGTGGATGGCGTGCTGAAAAACTACCCCAATTCGCACGCTGAGGTAAGCGTTTCGCAGCAATACCGCAACATGGGCAAGGTGCTGCGCCGACACCCCCAGGTGGTCGAACATGCGCTGGAAGCACTGCGTCGGGCCGGATTTGCTCAGCCCCTCAAGCGCTCCATTCGCGGCGGGACCGACGGCTCCCGGCTGTCTTTTATGGGCCTGCCTTGCCCGAACCTGTTTGCCGGCGAACACGCGTTTCACTCCAAGCAGGAGTGGGTGTCGGTGCAGGACATGGAAAAAGCCGCTGAAACGATCGTTCACCTGGCCCAAGTCTGGGAAGAACGCAGTTAGCCAGCACCTAAAATCATCCCGAATTATGATTATTCGCCTGGCATATCAGGCGCAAAGGGTGTATTTTTGTAAAAATTAGCAACTGGCCGTTACCTGAGTCAGGCCGGTCGTCTTAAACCTCCAGTCACACACAATCGACAAACAACACAACCATGGAAGAAAAAAATAAAATGCAGGAATTGCTGGACTCGGCAAAGGAAATTGCTGAAAAAGCCGGCGAACAACTCGGCAAGGTCCGCGACGAAGCCGCTGAAAAACTGGGCGAATTTTCGGACGCCGCCGGTGAAAAACTGGGACACCTGAAAGATGCCGCTGGCGAAAAACTGGCCGAGTGGAGCGATAAAGCCGAACAACTGGCCGCCGAAGCGCGCGAAGAAGCGGCCGAGAAAGCCGCCGAACTGAAAGCAGCCAAAGAAAAAATAGCGGCCCACGAAGGTGGCGCACTGGGTTTTCTGACGGACAAAGCCAAGGAGATGATCGGCGAGGCCAAGGAAGAAGTGGCCGAAGCCGCCGAAAAAGGCAAGGATTTCTGGGAAAAAGCCAAAGACTACGTCTCGGACAAGGTGGACGACGCCAAAACGGCCTTCC
>JADLDL010000026.1 GCA_020846655.1 Saprospiraceae bacterium
CGTCAACCCGCTACATGATCCTTGTCGTTTTTGCAAGTTTCCTACTCCTTCAACTTTAGGGAAACAAAATGACAGATCCATACAACATGAGCCGTTTGTTGAATAAAGTTGCCATTGTTACCGGCGCCGCCGGCGGCATGGGCGAGTCCATCGCCCGCTTGTTTGCCCGGGAGGGCGCCCTGGTGCTCGCTACGGATATCCAGTTTGAAAAACTAAATGCCTGGTTGCAGGAAGCCCGCAAACACAGCCTGCCGGTGGAAGGTATGCGCCACGATGTGAGTTCTGAATCGGACTGGCAGCAAGTAGTGGAAAAAGCGATACAGTTGTACGGCAAAGTCGATATCCTGGTCAACAACGCCGGCGTGTACCGCCCGATGGAAACCACGGAAGCCACCACGCCCGAACGCTGGAACCAGATCCTGGCCATCAACCTCACGAGCGCTTTTCTGGGCGCACGGGCGGTGTTGCCGGCCCTCAAAAAGGCAGGCAAAGGCGCTATCGTCAATATCTCTTCTATTGCCGGCATGGTCGGCGGCAACGGCGCAGCCTACTCGGCCTCGAAAGCAGCGATGCGCCTGCTGAGCAAAGACCAGGCGATCGAATTTGCGCCCTACCACATCCGGGTGAATTCCATCCACCCCGGCGGGGTACTTACGCCCATGACCGAGCCGCTGATGCCAACCGACCCAGCCGTACGGGCCGCTATGTTTCAGGCCATGTGCCCGATGGGGCGCCTCGGCGAAGCCATCGAGATTGCCTACGGGGCTTTGTTTCTGGCCTCCGAGGAAGCCTCCTACGTTACTGGCGCGGAGTTGGTGATGGACGGCGGCCTGACGGCGCGGTAGTGGCCGGGCCGGCTCAGGCGGGCATCCCTTTAATCATTGTCCATTGAAAATTGGGCATTGTTCATTGAACATTTCATTTTTAAAATTATTGAATTTTTAATGTTCAATGAACAATGCCCAATTTTCAAGTCTTATGAGCCCCTAGGCCGGCCACTGATGCGCAGCAGCAGGATGCTTATTTGTTCGGCACGTTATTGGGGTTCAGCAGGTCGTAGAACTGGTCGATTTTGGGCAAAATGATGATGCGGGTACGGCGGTTGGTGGCCCGGCCGGCGTCGGTATCGTTGGCGGCCAGCGCATTGTATTCGCCACGGCCGGCGGCGATGAGGCGGTTGGGGTTCACTTTGAATGATTTTTGCAGGGCGCGTACCACCGAGGTGGAGCGTTTGACGCTCAGGTCCCAGTTGTCTTCCAGTACTGCATTTTTGTAGGGCACATTGTCCGTGTAGCCTTCGACCATCACTTCCAGTTCGGGCCGCGACTCGATGATGGCGGCGATTTTGCCCAGTACCTGGTTGGCTTTCGGGCTCAGGTTGTAGCTGCCGCTTTGGAACAACATCTTATCAGACAGGTTGATGAACACTACGGTTTTGTCCACTTTTACATCTACATCTTTGTCGTCGATACCCTCTTTCAGTACTGTTTTCAGGTTGACCGACAGCGCCAGGTTGATGGAGTCGGCTTTGGTTTTGGCGGCCTGAAGCAGGTGGATGTATTTGTCTTTGCGTTCGAGTTGTGCGAGGGTTTCCTTGATGTTGTCGTTGGCGGATTGAGACAGCACGGTAAGGTTGCCGACCTGGGAACTTTGTTTGTCGCGTTGTGCCTGGCAGTCGGCTACTTGTGCGCGGAGGTCGGCGATTTGTTCTTCACGGAGTTTGATCGCGCTCTGGCAGGCTGAGGCGTCGTTTTTGTTGAGGGATTTGTCGGCTTCGCAGGCCGAGAGTTTGGCCATCAGTTCGTTGATCTGCTTGCCACTTTTGCCCAGGTCCTTGTTGGCCGCTTCCAATTGGGTTTGCAAGGACGTTTGCATGGCGGTGAATTTCTTTTTGGTTACGCAGGAAGTGGTCAGCAACATGCCAGCGAAGACAAAAAGGAGCGTACTTCTCAAAGTAGTTTGCATCAAAGTATCTTGTTTATGAGTGAAAATAACTGGTTGGATGGCATTGTTTGGCAAAGGCGCCCTTTGCTCCGCTAGGAACGTCAGACCGGCGCCTGTGGTTTGTCGGGCAGCCATTCTTTTCCCTTGGTCTGCGAAAGTACCGGCTTCAGGGCATTTGTAACAGCCAAAAAACAGAAAAACTGATGCCGATCAACAACACGAGCCCAAAACCATACAACACCGGGCGCCGCAAGCCCGGAGCGCCGTTGAACAAACTGACCAATAGTTTGAACAAGGAGTTGGACATCACTGCCAACAGGATAATCAGGGCCGCTTGCGGCTGTTGGCCACCGGCCGAGCCCGCCCATTTGGCAGTACTGATGGTAATGGCGTCGATATCGGCGATGCCGGCCAGAGCCCCGGAGAGATAGGTCCAGGTGGAGCCCAGCCATTGCCGCGAGCCGAACATGAGTAGCGTAACGCCAATGTACAGCAATACAAAAAAGACGGCGTTTTTGATATCCAGCGGATTGCCCGGCGTGAGTGGCGCCGCTTCCGCAGAACCAGATTTTCGCAAGCGCCAGACTTGCCAGAGCGGCGTCAAGCTGACCAACAACATGGCCAGCAAGGGCAAGGCCAGGAGCAGGGCAATGCCGTCGGCAAACAAAGCGCTCAATACAAATACCCGGACAAACATTATGCTGGACGCCAGCACGATACCGGCGCCGAAGGCCGGCGAGAGGTCGGGGCGCTCGCGGCTCCGTGCCGAAAACACCCAGGCGATCAGGGTGGATGAAATGAGGCCGCCGATGACAGCGGTGAGCAGGATGCCTTTGTTGGGCTGCCCAAAGCGCAGCAGAAGATAGCCGGCAAAACTGATCGACAAGACCAGCACCACGATCCAGCCCATGTCGCGCAAGTTCAGCAGGTTTTCCGGCCCAAAAGGCTGGTCGGGTAGCATGGGCAGGATGAGCAGTGCCAGCACGATGAACTTGATGAAGGCATACAGTTCTTCCTCCGTCAATTGTCGGATAAACCCGTGCAATTGCTCTTTGAGCGACAACACCAGCGTCATCAGTACCACCAGGGCCAGGGACTCGCGGACATAGCCCGCCGAAATAAAAATACCCATCAACAGGGTCATCATCAGGGCCACTTCGGACGTCAGACCCAGTTTGCCTTGCACGGCCTGGACGTAGTAGGCCACGCCGATCAGCAGGAAAAAGCCGGCCAATACGGCCACCAGCACGGCCGCATAATCGCCCTGGCCGATCCAGCCCGCGCAATAGCCCAGAATGGCCACCAGGGTAAAGGTCCGGATGCCACCGATGTGCGCAGGTTTGTCGTGCGTGTTGAACTCGCGTTCCAGGCCGATGATCAGCCCCACGCCCGCTGCCACGAGCAGGCTGGAAAGGAAAGGCGAGAGCCAGGTACGCAGGGTGTCGAGTGTGTCCATGGGTAGGCGCTTGGTCGAGCGAGGGTGGTTACAGTAGTTTTTTAATACCTGCTGGTGGAATATCTGTTCCCAACCATGTTTCGAAAGGGTTTGTATGGAAGGATAATTCCGCTGCGGCCAATGCCTGGTTGCACAGTGTACCCTTTCTTGAACCGGCAAAATCGCGGCGGGTATGAAAAATATTCCAGTGTCATCCTTTGCGAGTTGATCTACTCAAAAGTAGCGCGAAATAAGCAAGTCCCATTGACCAATATTTCCCCACCCACTGACGCCCGTCATCCGACGCCCGCCCGCCCCTTGTCACCTTTGCCTGATTTTGCAAACCAAGTTCAACCACCACACACTCTACAACCTGTCCATATGTTTTATCACCGCCTCGGCAAAATTCCCCACAAACGGCACGATCAATTCCGGAAAAACGGCAACGGTACGCTCTATGCCGAAGAACTGGTGGGTACGCAAGGGTTCTCGGGCGTTTCGGCCCTGGTATACCACCTGTACCCACCGACCATCGTCAAAAACCGAGGCACGGCATACTCCGTAGCGCCCAAAATTGCTATTGAAAAAAACCTCGAAGCGCTTAGTTTTCAGGGCTTTCAGGTGCCGGCATCAGACCATTACCTCAACAGCCGGACCACCCTTTTTGTCAACAACGACCTGCACGTCGGCCTGGCAGCGCCCCAAAACGGTACCACAGACTATTTTTTCAAAAATGCCGACGCCGACGAAATCCTCTTCGTCCACCAGGGCAGCGGCACACTCAAAACGGCGTTTGGAAAAATCCACTTTGTGTACGGCGATTACCTCGTCATCCCGCGCGGCACGATTTACCAAATCACCTTCGACACGCCCGACAACCGCCTGCTCCTGATCGAATCGTTCAGCCCGGTGCGCACGCCCGAGCGCTACCGCAACCGCTACGGACAGTTGCTCGAACACTCGCCGTTTTGCGAACGCGATTTCAAATTGCCCGAAGACCTGGAAACCCACGACGAGCGCGGCGATTTTCAGGTGTTTATCAAAAAACAAGGCATGATGTATCCCTACACCTACGCCACGCACCCCTTCGACGTAGTAGGCTGGGACGGATTCCTGTACCCCTATGGGTTTTCGATTTTCGATTTCGAACCGATCACCGGCCGCGTCCACCTGCCGCCGCCCATCCACCAACAGTTTGAAGGCGACGGCTTTGTGATTTGTTCGTTTGTGCCCCGGCTGTACGACTACCACCCGCAGGCGATCCCGGCGCCGTACCACCACAGCAACATCGATTCCGACGAGATCCTGTACTACGTCGACGGCGATTTCATGAGCCGCAACAACATTCAAAAAGGCCAACTGACCCTGCACCCGGCCGGTATCCCACACGGGCCGCACCCCGGCGCCGTCGAGCGCAGCATCGGCAAAACCGCTACCGAAGAACTGGCCGTGATGATCGACCCCTTCCGCCCGGTGATGATCACCGAAGCCGCCCTGCAACTCAACGTCGAAGACTACTACAAATCCTGGATGCTCGACTAAGCACCTGCCTTTTTCAAACTACTAACCATATGACTACGCTTACCGGCATTTCAGACTTCCACTACGGCCTGCAAAAAATATTCCCTGAGGCCGAAGATTTCCTGCCCTTGCTGGGCACCGACTACGTCGAACTCTACGTCGGCAACGCCAAACAGGCCGCGCATTATTACCAATCGGCCTTCGGGTTTCAGACCCTCGCCTATGCCGGCCTCGAAACCGGCCTGCGCGACCGCACATCCTACGTGTTGCAACAGGGTAAAATCCGGCTCGTCCTCACCTCCGCCCTGCACTCCAACAGCCCCATCGCCGAGCACCAAAGCAAACACGGCGACGCGGTGAAAGTGATCGCCCTGTGGGTCGACGATGCCCGCGAAGCCTTCCGCCAAACGGTGGCCCGTGGCGCCACCCCGTACCTGGAGCCCAGCGTTGAGCAAGACGCCTTCGGCGAAGTGCTGCGCTCCGGTATCCATACCTACGGCGAAACGGTCCACATCTTTGTGGAGCGCAAAAACTACCAGGGAGTTTTCCTGCCGGGTTATGAAAAATGGGTGTCGGACTACAACCCACCCGTCACCGGTTTGCAGTACATCGACCACATGGTGGGCAATGTGGGCTGGGGTGAAATGAACACCTGGGCCAAATTTTACGCCGAGGTGATGGGCTTTGCCAACCTGATTTCCTTCGACGACAAAGACATTTCCACCGAGTACTCGGCCTTGATGAGCAAGGTGATGACCAACGGCAACGGCCGCATCAAATTCCCCATCAACGAACCCGCCAAGGGCTTGAAAAAGTCGCAAATCGAGGAATTTATCGAATTTTTTGAAGGGCCCGGCTGCCAGCATATTGCGGTGGCCACCAACGATATTGTGTTTACCATCCAGGATATGCGCCAGCGCGGCGTCGAGTTTTTGCACGTGCCCGGCACCTACTACGATACCGTGCGCGACCGCGTGGGTATCATCGACGAGGACCTGGAGCAACTCAAGTCGCTCGGCATTATGGTAGACCGCGACGACGAAGGTTATCTCCTGCAAATATTCACCCGCCCGGTAGAAGACCGGCCGACGATGTTTTTTGAAATTATCCAGCGCAAAGGCGCCAAATCGTTTGGCAAAGGCAATTTCCAGGCACTTTTTGAAAGCATTGAGGCCGAACAAGCCCGGCGCGGGACCTTATAGGTCAGCGAAAATCCAAACCCCAAAAAACCTTTTTTTTACCTCAGCCTGCAAAAATCTCCAACCATGATCAAAGAAGTTTCGGGTGACATTTTACTGAGCACCGCACAAGTAATCGCCCACGGCGTGGCGCCCAACGACCATTTCGACTCCGGCCTGGCCGCCAGTCTGCGGGAGGAGTTTCCGAGTATGGTCAAGGATTTCCGGCACTATTGCAAAGTCGAAAACCCGGCGCCGGGCGGCGTATGGCTCTGGGGCAGCGCCGAAGGCCTGAAAATCGCCAACCTCCTGACCCAGGAACCCTCCAACGGCTTCGGGCACCCGGGCCACGCCACGCTCCAGCACGTGAACCACGCACTGAAACAACTCGCCAAACTGGCCCGGCAGGAGCAGTTCACGGCCATTGCTGTGCCCAAACTGGCCACCGGCGTGGGCAAACTGCCCTGGGACGAGGTCAAACCCTTGCTGGAAAAGCACTTGGGCGATTTGGGCATCCCGGTGTATGTGTATGCCACCTACGTCAAAGGCCAAAAGGCTGTGGAATAGCAACGGATCAAACACGACTATAGCATGTACGTGTTTTCTACCCTTTCCTCGCTCTTCTGGGGCAATACCACGCGGCTCCTGCGCTGGGCCATCGGGATCAACTACTTCTGGTTCGGCATGCTGAAATTTTTTCAGGGCTGGAGCCCGGCCGAAACCCTGGCCCAGGATACCATCCGGATAATCACCTTCGGGCTCATCCCCGACGACGTCAACCTGCTCTTGTTGGCCATTTGGGAAGTGGGCATCGGCTTGATTTTTTTTAGTGGGTATTTGACCCGGTTTGGCGCCAAAGCGGCCATCGTACACATGATTTTTACGTTTACGCCGCTGTTTTTCTTTCCACATGTTGCCTTTGCGCACGCGCCCTTCGGCTTTACCATTGTCGGGCAGTACATCGTCAAAAACCTGGTGTTTTGGGTGGCGTTGGGCATTATTTTAAAAGAAGAAAACGAAAAAGCCCTTCAACGGGACCAGCGCCGAACGCACCCTTGAGCAGGGTATTTTCTGAAAAAAACGACACCTACGTATGCGCCAATTGCTAACCTGGATGCCGCGCGCCATCGTGCTGGCGTTTATCCTGTTGCTCCTCGTTTTTGCCCTGGATGCCTTCGATGGCCCGGGCGCTGTGCTCCACAAAATGGGCGGCTTTCTGCTGCACCTGCTCCCGGCCGCCGTCACGGCAGGCTTCCTGCTGGTGGCCTGGCGCTGGCGGATCATCGGCGGCCTGCTGATGTTGGTGCTGGGAATGGTATTTACCATTTATTTTCAGACCGACCGGTCCTGGCCGCGGTTTCTGCTGGTCTCTTTCCCCTTGCTGCTGGCAGGGGTCTTGTTTATTCTTTCCAACTGGAACGCCGCCCGCAGCAGCGTCTGACAGATGTATTCGCCCATGCAGTTCAACACCATTATCGAGCCGTTTCGCATCAAAACTGTGGAGCGTATCCGGCTCAGCAGCCCGGAGGAGCGCGAAAACTTTCTCCAAAACGCTCATTTCAACCCGTTTTTGCTCCATTCTGAAGAAGTTATCATCGATTTGCTGACCGACAGTGGCACCTCGGCCATGAGCAGCGAGCAATGGGCCGGCATTCTGCGCGGCGACGAAAGTTACGCAGGGGCCTCCAGTTGGTTGCGCATGGAAAAAGCCATCCAGGACCTGACCGGCTGCCCCTATGTACTGCCGACCCACCAGGGCCGGGCGGCCGAACACCTGCTCTATACCCGCATCGGCGGTCCCGGCAAGGTATTTATCAGCAATACACATTTTGACACCACACGGGCTAATATTGAGTTTTCGGGTGCCACGGCGATCGATTGCCCGATTGCCGAAAACCGCGACCCTTCGCTGTTGCACCCCTTCAAGGGCAACCTCGATACGCAGCAGTTGGAAGAAAACATCACCCGCCACGGCGCCGAAAACATTGCCGCCGTGATCCTGACCGTCACGAACAACAGCGGCGGCGGGCAGCCGGTGAGCATGGCCAACGCCCGGGCAGTGGCCGGCATTTGCCAACGCCACGGCATCCGCTTTATCCTCGATGCCTGCCGAATCGCCGAAAATGCCTGGTTTATCCGGCACCGCGAGCCGGGTTTTGAAACGCAGTCCTACCGCGACATTGCCCAACAAATGTTTGCCCTCGCCGACGGCTGCATCATGAGCGCCAAAAAAGATGCCCTCGTGAACATGGGCGGCTTTTTGGCCCTGCGCGACCTCGACCTGGCCGTGCAATGCCGCACGGTGCTCATCGTTACGGAAGGATTTTCGACCTACGGCGGACTATCCGGTCGCGACATGGAGGCCATAGCCATTGGCCTGAGCGAGGTGTTTGAGCCCGACTATTTGAACTACCGCATCAAAAGCACGGCCTACCTGGCCGACAAACTACATGCGCTGGGTGTGCCCACCATGCGGCCGGCCGGCGGCCACGCAGTGTCTGTAGACGCCCGGGCGTTTTATCCCGATATTCCGCTGGACCAATACCCCGGCCAGGTCATTGCCTGCGAATTGTACCGGCTCGGCGGCATCCGTTGTTGTGAAATTGGCTCAGTGATGTTTGGAAAATACGATGCCGAGGGGCGTCTGATTCCGGCGGCGATGGACCTGGTGCGCCTGGCTATTCCGCGCCGGGTGTACACCCAAAGCCATATCGACTACGTGGTGGAGGCCTTTGGCGAACTGGTGCGCCGCCGCGACCAAAAAACAGGCTACCGGATCGTGTACGAGCCGCCGTTCCTGCGGCATTTTACGGCGCGGTTTGCACCGGTGGAGGGCTGAGAAACCCGCATTGGGTTTCGCATCTTTGTTGCTTTGCCTTTTCTTTGTGTAGCCTATGCTACGATTTGTATGACAGCCACACCACTAGCACAAACCCTTCGCGATCTTTTTCCAGTCTTCGATCAGCGTGATCTGGTGGACTGGCTGGTGGAGCAATCTCAATGGAAAATGCTGGACGAGGAGGTGCGGCTGCTGCAAACCGGGTCGCACATCCGGTATATCCCCCTGGTGTTGAGCGGCTTGGTGAAGGTGTCGAGGGAAGACGCGGAAGGGCGGGAGATTTTTTTGTACTACATCCAGCCGGGCGAAACCTGTGCCATGACGCTGAGCGCCTGTTACCGGGGCGATTGTAGCCGCATCAATGCGGTGACGCAGGAGCCCGCTGCGCTGCTGTTGTTGCCGGCCGACAAAATTCAGGAAGCCACCCGGCGTTTTCCGGCCTGGCAGCGGTTTGCGTTCGATAGTTTCGGGAGCCGCTACGACGAGTTGTTGTACACGCTGGAGGGGGTCGTTTTTCAACAACTCGACGAACGGCTCCGGCGTTACCTGAAGGAAAAGGCTTCGGCGCAGCACTCCAACCGGCTCCAGGTTTCCCAACAACAAATTGCCGACGACCTCAACAGTTCCCGCGAGGTGATCTCCCGCCTGATCCGGCAATTTGAAGAAAAAGGCTTGCTGCGGCATGCCCGTGGGGTGATTGAAATACTTTCGGGAATGTGAGCCAGGTCACATAGTTCCGGCTGTGCGGCCCCGACCTTTGTAGGGTAATCAGCCAGCCGATGAAAAAAATGCCGCTTGTTGTCAAGTTTGCTGTGGTTTGTGTCCTCTGTATAGGAGGTATTGCCGCTATCGTAGGGCTGGTACGGCTTTTTTCAACCACCTAAATTGCATCGATTATGACTAAGAACATGGGTTCTGCCGACCGCATCATTCGCCTTCTGCTCGCGGCTGTTGCCGTATTTTTGTACTACAATGGTACCCTCAGCGGCACCTTGGGCATCGTGGCCCTCGTAGTGGCTGCTGTTTTCACGCTCACCAGCCTGATCTCTTTCTGCCCGCTCTACCGCATCGTGAACTTGTCTACCTGTCCAACGGGAAAGTAAGTTTCGTGGTGCGTGGTGCGTGTTTCGGGGTGCGTGTTTCGTGGTGCGTGGGCAGGTGCTACAATGGAGTTGCTTGTTGTTTTGTGCCCGTAGTCCTCCCCCTTTGGAGGGGGCAGGGGCATAGCCATCAACTTAAGGTTTACTTACTTCGACATTCGATATTCTGCGGTTCGATATTCGATATTGCAACGTAGTTGGCTTAAAAAATATCGAATATAGAACCGCAGAATATCGAATGTCGAAGTAAAAAAAGCGCCTTCAAACGTTTAAGTTGATGGCTATGGGGGGCAGGGGGAGGACTACGGGCACAAATTGCCCACTACTTTCCCCAGGTTTCTCGCTCCGTTCGAAACACCAGCCTTACTCCGGCTGCGTTTCGAGCAGAACGAGTCGCCTGTATAAATACTTAAATATCAATCGGTTGTCATGCCGCACCCCGAAACGCGCACCCCGCACCCCGAAACACGCACTCCGAAACACGCACCCCGAAATCACAACATCGCCTGTTGCAGGTCCCAGATGAGGTCGTCGGGGTGTTCGACACCGACGGACAGGCGGATCATGCCGGGGGTGATGCCGAGGGCGCGTTTGTGGTCGAGGGCTACGCCGGCATGGGTCATGGTGTCGGGGTGTTGGGCCAGCGATTCGGTGCTGCCCAAGCTCACGGCCAGTTTCACCAGTTTCAGGCGGTTGAGTACCCGGAATGCGGCTTCTTCGCCGCCTTTTACGTCGAAGGCCAGCATGGCGCCGGCGGAGCTACACTGGCGGCGGAAGATGTCGTATTGGCGGGCATCCTTTTCGGGGTCCAGAAACCCCAGGTAATGCACCTGCTCCACGTTGGGGTGGCTGCGCAAAAAGCGGGCAACGTGGGCGGCGGTGGCGGCCTGGCGTTCCATGCGGACGTGCAGCGTTTCGAGGCTGCGGAGCAGGAGCCAGCCGGTCCAGGGGCCGGCCATATTGCCCAGGAAGGTGCGCAGGGCTTTCAGGCGCAGCAAATGGGCCTGGCTACCGCAGACGGCACCGGCGATCACATCGCTGTGCCCGCCGATGTATTTGGTGGCTGAATAAATAGAAAAATCGGCGCCCCAGCGGATGGGGTGCTGCCAGAGTGGCCCCATGTAGGTGTTGTCGACGGCCACCAGGGCGCGGCGTTCGGGTGTGGAAAAATGATCGGCCACCGCCCGGCAGGCTTGTAGGTCGTAGAGGGCGTTGGTGGGGTTGGCGGGCGTTTCAACAAACACCATCGCCAGTCGCTCGCCGGAGGCTTGCACCTGGGCGATCAATTGTTCTTCGGTGTCGTTGGGGTGAAATTCCTGGGTGCGTATGCCGAAACGCGGCAGAATATGCCGGATAAAATGGTCGCTGCCCCCGTAGAGCGGGGTGCTGTGCAGCAGCAGGTCGCCGGGCTGCAAAAACTCAAGCAACACCGTCGTGATGGCACCCATGCCGCTTTCAAACACGGCGCAGGCTTCGGCGCTGTCCCAGATCGCGAGCCGGTTTTCCAGAATTTCCAGGTCGGGGTTGTTGATCCGGCTGTAGATCAGACCTTCTTTTTCGTTGTCGCGGCGGTTGCGCAGGCCGTAGGCCACTTCGAAGTGCGCCTTGCCTTGCTCTGCCGTTGGAAATACAAAGGTGGAGGTCTGAAAAATGGGGCATTTGATGGCGCCTTCCGACCACTCGGGCCGGTAGCCGTGCGACATCATGAGGCTTTCCGGGTGAAATGTATGTTCGCTCATGGTTGGGCTATTTTTCTTACAAATTTCGATATGACAATTTCTAATTCCTTATTTTTAACAATAAGTAGAAAATAAATCTTTATAATTGTTTTTGATAGAATATTTTTCCAAAACAAACACTGCGCGCGGGTGCAAACAGAAAAAACAACCGGACTGAATATGAAAACCCCTGCTCAAACCCTGGATGCGATGGACCAGGCCATTCTAAGCCTCCTGCAAACCGATGCCTTTTTGACGCACAAGGAGCTGGCAGCGGCCCTTGGGTTGAGCACGACGCCGGTGTACGAGCGCATCCGCCGCCTGGAGCGCAGTGGCGTGATCCGGGGCTATGTGGCCCTGCTCGACCGGGCCCGGGTGGGCAAACCCCTGGTGGTGATGTGCGCGGTGTCGCTCAAAGAACACGCCTTGCCCTTGCTGGAGCGTTTTCAGGAGGCGGTGTGTGCCTTGCCGGAGGTGACGGAGGTGCTGCACATCGCCGGCGGGTTCGACTACCTGCTGAAGGTGGTGGTGGCCGACATGGCGGCGTACCAACATTTTATCGTCGACAAACTGGCGCGGCTCGACAACGTGGGCCACGCTCAGAGCTCAGTTGTGCTCACCGAACTCAAATATTCGACAGCGGTACCGCTGGGGGAGTGAACAGTCGAATTCTTTTTTTGGCCGGCCCCGCGCCCTGCCGTATGTTTGACTATTCCTTCACCAACCCGCCGCTTGTCTGTGAAAACATCCCTGACCTTTCTCACGATCGCTTTCCTCGCCCTCTGGCTCGCCGATTGCAGCAGCCCCAAAGCTAGTGCCACTACGACTCCCGGTAGCAATCCTCTGGCCGCTGATCGCGCCAAGGCGCTGAATTCCTTGAAAAAAAGCCTCGCCGGTAAAGAAAACTGGCCCGCCGATTCGGTATTTACCCAGGTCAAAATGCTGAAAAAAGTACCGGCCCATCTGTTTCTTTCGGCAATGGACAAATGGGGCGAAGCCCTGGGCGTAGGCTGCGACCACTGCCACGTACCCAATGAATGGGCCTCCGAAGTAAAGCCCGAAAAAGAAACCACCCGCCAGATGATTACCCTGGTCAACAAAATAAACGCCGACCTCCGCGAACTCGATCTCCAGGGCGTCAGTTGCTACACCTGCCACCGCGGCGAAGCCGATCCGGCGCGCAAAGCCAAGTAATAATTGGCCAGAAACTTCCGTTTTTTGGCCTTTTTTTGGATACTTGCCGCCGCTTGGCCAAACTTCAAATCCACACGCGTGTCTGAAAAAGACAAACCCCGGCCAGTCTTCGCGCAACCTGCCCAAACCCTTGTGCGTTTGGATGCGTATATTCGAGCATACTTGAATTCAACCTGACTATGAGACAATTTCTTTCCCTCTTCCTATGGATGGCCGCCGGAACGCTGTCCGCCCAACAATTTATTCAGGAATTCCGTACCCAACGCAACGATGCGGCTTCCGCCGTCCGCCAGGTTGAAGGCCGCGAATACCTGATGCTCAACCAGCGCTTTGGCCTCGCCGGCCCCGATTCGGCCGGTCTCAACCTGACCAAAATGGGTAAAAACGGCCGCCAACGCTGGAGCCGCGACTATGATTTCGGCTTTCCGCTGGCCGGCGGCGACCTCGCCCGCTGGATTCAACAGGGCGACTACCTCGTCTCGGCCATCTCGGCCGTCGATACCGTGCAGGACAAAATTGTGGCGCGCTTCAACCCCACTGGCTCCCTGGCCTGGGCGCGCCGGCTGGGCAGCGACAACGGTATCCAAACCCTAAATGCCGGCCATACCAAAATACTGCCTGTGACGGACGAAGAATTGATCGTGGCCGCCGGCGCCAGCAGTTTCGCGTCCGATGCCGGCGCCAACGACCTCCTGCTGGCCAAACTTAACGCCGATGGCGGGCTCATCTGGTCGCGCAATTTTTGTTTTTCCTGCCTGGGCAACTACGACGCCCAACTCGGCGACCTGCTCCAAACCTCCGATGGCGGCTACCTGCTCAGCGGCGCCCTGCGCTTTAGCGATATGACCGGTACCCGGGAGGAAGCCTTGTTGATCAAAACCGATACGGCCGGACAAATCGTCTGGGCCCGCAGTTTTGCCGCTGCATCGGCCGAATACCTGTTGGCTCTCCGCGCCTGGAGCCTGGCCGAGCCGAAAGACGGCCGCTATGTCTGGACCGGCACCATCACCGATGGCGACAATACGGTCAACGACGGCCTCTTTGTCAGCATGGCCGATACGGGCACCGTGCAGTTTTCTACCCGCTGGAACCTCGCCGGCGGGATTACCCAAATTTTCAACTACGACCTGGTCAGCCGCGACACAGGATCCGTCGTCATCGCCGGCAGCAGCCTGGACACCGATGCGCCACCCGATATGGCCCGCGAACTGAATTTCCTGGCCGCTGTCAGCATCGATTCGATGCAAACACTTTGGGCCAAAAATTATTTCGAAGAAAAAGCCGGTACGCACCTGACGCCCTACCACGCTCTGACGGGCACTACCGACGGCGGCTACGCGTATTTTATTTCCATCGATTCGCAAATGGTCAATTCCAATGCCGTGCTGGTGAAAACCAATGCCGATGGCGAAACCAACTGCGAACAGGACCTGATCCTGACCAAAGATTCCCTCGCCCTGGTCGTCACCGAATGGACCATCCAGGTGGACAACCTGAGCGCTATCGATACGATCGAACTGGAAGACCAAATGGTGTTCAACGACATCAACCCCACCATGGAAGGCCTCGAACTGACCGGCGGCGGCGCCTTCTGCGAACCCCTGGCGGTGTTGCTGGATGCCACCGTGCAGGAAGCCGAAACCTACGCCTGGAGCAACGGCGCCAACACGCCTACCATCACTGCCACCAAGGAAGGGATGTACACCGTGCTGGTTTCGTCCGGAACACTGTGTTTCAGCCTGCCCGATACGACTTCGGTCACCATCATTCCGCCGCCCATGGGCAACGTCACGGTCAACCCGGACACCCTCTGCGAATCCAACCAGGTGCTGCTGATTGCCAACGGCGTTGGCGTGGCCACCTATACCTGGAGCAACGGCTCTAGCGCTTCGGCCATTGTGGTGACTACACCCGGCACGTACACCGTCACGATGACCAACCCTTGTGGCAGTATCACGGCTACCGGGCAGGTGACCCGCGTGGGCTGCGATTGCGACCTGATTTTCCCCAATGCGTTCACGCCCGACAACGACCAGACCAACGATGCCTTCCTGCCCACCGAACCCTGTTCGCTGGTCAAAGATTTCAAGTTGTTTGTGTACAACCGCTGGGGCGAAAACATGTTTTCATCCACTACCCAAACCGACGGCTGGAACGGCGAATTCAACGGCCTGCCGGCCCCCAGCGACGTGTATGCCTGGTATGCTACCTACACCTCGCCCGAAGGAGAAACCATAACGGTGAAAGGAGATGTGACCTTGTTGCGATGAAAACGCGTGTTTCGTGTTTCGGGGTGCGTGTTTCGTGGTGCGTGTTTCGTGTTTCGGGGTGCGTGTTTCGGGGTGCGTGTTTCGTGTGTTTTTTGCATACCAGGTGGTGGAATAGTGGTGGCACTGGAATAAGACAGAAGCGGGTTGGTTTTTCAATGAAGTTGTTTGGTGTTTTGCGCCCGTAGTCCTCCCCCCTGCCCCCCTGTCGGGCGCCACTAAGTTGCACCCCTAAAACCCGGCAATAAAGTTGTACCCTGGAATTGGACTGTGCCGGGGCAGCGCCCCGGAAGATTTGTAGTAAAAGTAAGCAATAAGAGGCATGCCGGAGGTGCCGCGCACCGCAATTGGTTTCGGTGCGCTGCACCTACACGCCAATTATTGGTATCTAATGCTACAAATCTTTCGCGGCGCGGCCGCTCGCTAAGTAATTAAAAACCAAGTTGTCACACCAAAATAGAGGTACAACTTTATTGCCGGGTTGTAGGGGGACAACTTAGAGTCGCTCGGCACCCCCTCCAAAGGGGGATATTTTGGCTGGCTACGCTATCCAAAACCGCTTTTTTGGAGCGTAGCGACATAAAATATCCCCCTTTGGAGGGGGGCAGGGGGGAGGACTACGGGCGCAAAAAATTACAAAACATTATTTACAACCATACGGTATACTTCTTTTCAAAACACGCCCCCCGAAACACGCCCCCCGAAACACGCCCCCCGAAACACGCCCCCCGAAACACGCCCCC
>JADLDL010000027.1 GCA_020846655.1 Saprospiraceae bacterium
CCTTTTTTATCAATTCCTGGAGGGCGAATGCATGTCTTGCAAAGTTCTAGGCGCCCTTTGCCATTTCCCAACCCAGTATCGCTTGTTTGCGGTGGCTCCCCCAATGGTATTGGCCCACCATGCCCTCATACCGGATCACCCGGTGGCAGGGGATCAGCCAGGCAACCGGGTTGGCGCCCACAGCCGAGCCGACGGCCCGCGCCGCGCCGGGCTGGTCGATCAGGGTTGCAATTTTTTTATAGGTCGTAACGGCGCCCAGCGGGATTTTCAACAACGCCTCCCAGACGCGCACCTGAAAATTGGTGCCTTGCAGGTACAAGTGGATTTTGCCGCCCGAACGCTGAAGGGTATCCAGCGCAAAAATGGCCTCTACCCAGTGCCGGGTCGCGGCGGGGTCTGCGCTGAACCGCGCGTTGGGCCATTTGGCCTGCAAGGCCTCCAAACTGGCTGCTTCCTGGCCGGGTTCGACAAAGGACAAGCCGCAGATGCCCCGGGCGGTGGCCGACAGCAGACAGGCGCCAAACGGCGTATCGTGAAAACCGTATTGAATGGACAGGGATACGCCGCCGCTGCGAAACTGCTGCGGGGTGACCGCTTCGAGGGTCACAAACAGGTCGTGTACGCGCGATTGGCTCGACAAACCCGCCAGTTCGGCGGCTTCGAGCAAATTGGCGGTTTCGGAAAGCCGGGCCTTGAGGTGCTCGGCACTGAGGTATTGCAGAAATTTTTTAGGGCTGACACCCGCCCATTCCGTAAAAATGCGCTGAAAATGGAACGGACTCAGGTGCAGCCGGCGGGCCACCTCGTCCAGGTCGGGTTGTTCACGAAAACGCGCGGAGAGAAACTGGATGGCGCTTTCCACCCGCTGGTAGTTTAAGGATTGCTCGTGCATATGCTTCTTTTTGGACAAAGATGCCACTTGAGCAACCTGCCAGCCAACCCGATTCTTGCGGAGTTTCGGGCCTTAATCCTGCCGGGCATTACTCTGCTTTTTTGACCTCGAACAGCGCCAGGATAATATTGCCCATATACACGCCGAGGGCGGATTCGACAAAGGTCAGAAACATGGTCATGTCCTGAAAATTGAGGATATCGGGCGCCAGGGCCTTGAGCGAAATAAGGAGCATCACAGTCACGAAATGACCGTTGACCAGCCATTTGACCAAACCGCTGATGGGCGTCGAGTCCTGCGTATTCAGTGTGGGTTCGGTGATGCTGCGGCCGATGTAGCGGAACACAGCGCCGCCGTACAGGGCCGTAATAGGCGCCAACACCCCCATGAGCGAGGTAAATTCTTCAAAATCGAAGCCGCGCAACAGGTAGTATACACAAGAAGCGCCGATCAGGATAAAATGATAAATAAGAATCTGACGGGCGATCCGGGCGCGCGGCGACAAGGGAGGAGCAGTTGGTTTACTCGCTT
Source organism: Saprospiraceae bacterium (assembly GCA_020846655.1). Lineage (GTDB taxonomy): Bacteria > Bacteroidota > Bacteroidia > Chitinophagales > Saprospiraceae > M3007. The sequence goes on from JADLDL010000027.1 coordinate 1,424, forward strand.
CGACCTTGGTAGTTACATTCGTGGTGGTGGCTTGTGTTGCTGCCATAACGGGAGAACTTATCGTTGTCATTGGCGACGAAGATAATCTAATAATTTTTTAAAAAGGCGCTGCTGGTAATTATCCAGCTCTGTCTTATAACGCAGTTCCATGTCTTTATAGTCGTTTTTCCGGGGAGGAAATAATATGCCACTGCCATATTTCCCCTGAAATTCCCAGGAGAGCTCCACATCGCTGCCTTTTTGAACGCCTTTGACATAAATCCGGTGGTATTCAAAATAGCCGTCCGGACAAATTTCGTAGTTCAGGTGGGTAACTTCCAACACAAATTCATCAAAAATCGTGTAGGAGGTATCCACTTTGGCTTTCCACAGGATGGGTGTGCCTTTGCCTTTGTAATAATTGACCAGGTACTTGCGGGCCTGGAGGCACACGGCATCTACGGATTTATTGGGGACGAGCATACTGTTGTCGCCCACGTTCACACCCGCGAGCGAAGCGGGCAGGCGAACATCCAACACGGCGCCCGAACGGATGTTTCGGCCGTCGACCGGCATTTGTCCGTTTTGGCTCCGGACGCGGGCCAGGAAGTGGGCCGGTTCATGACAGCGCACCACCACTTCGGCCTGGTCTTCGTGGATTTCTGCCAGGAAGGCCCATTTGTGCAACAGGCGTTCGTGGAAATACTGACCATTGACCTTGCGGTTGTTTTTTTCGAGGCGGTCCCAGGCGCATTGCAGCGAGTCGCATACCCGGGCGCCCTGATAGGCCGAGCGCAAAAACAGGGTCACTTTTCGGGGGCTGACGGCGATACTGTCGGCATACAACACGCCGTCGAGGTGATTTTGGCGAAGCCAGGATTGAAAATCCGGCAGTTTGCGTTGAAAAAAGGCTTTATCCTGCCGCAGGTCGATGGACTGTGCCTCGAGGGGGGGTAACCCGTAAAGGGCCAGCAGACATGTCATCAGGTAGCCTAAAGGAAGGCTGGATTGCATTGCAGGTAGTTTTGTAGCACACATGAGCAGCAGGAGAAGAGACGGATTTCCTACTGCGCTTATTTTCAGGATTTTTCACTTTAACTTTTATGTAGGGCGAATTTTCAATTCGCCCACCTCGCACTCGTCAAAACTTTCAATTCGCCTGCCCTGCGCGACATGGGCGAATTGAAAATTCGCCCTACAATTTCTTCCCCAAAACCAGGACCGGATGTTGAAGCCCCAATACGATGGCACCAAACAAGTAGCCAGCGCCGCCGTCTTTAAGGCCCAGTTTTTTGCGTACCGCCTCCGCCGTGTCTGGAAAATTGCGAACCGCCACATTCGCCCGCCCATCCGGCAGGGCAGCCTGAACCGCCCGGCGATCGTATTTCAACACCGCCTCCACCCGAAACGCACGCCCCGGCCAATCGGGCAACGCCTGAGTGGACGTGTAGAGGTGGGTATTGGGGTGCAATTTATACAGGCCAAAACGCTGGGCCAGGCATTTGAAAGCACCGGCCTTGAGCAGCGCGGCGTCAGGTTCGTACAGGTAATCCAGAGGGGCTGAAAATGCCACGCCGGCGGACTGTTCCTCGGCTCTCGAAAAAACGAAACTCCGGGTGGGTTCGCCCAGGCAGACAGCTTCCACCGGAATGTCCGCAGGTGGCGGCGCTTCATTTTCCAGGAGGTACAAGACTTCCTTGACCTCGTTGTCGACCGACACGACCCAAATATGCGTCACGGTTCCGAGTTGGGCCACTGCCTGTTGCAGATCGAGCATCGGCGCGGTTTTGAGCAAGACTTTGGGGGCTTTTTGCAGGAGGGTGGCTTGGATGGCCAGGATATCCGGTTGGCAATCGCTTAGTTGAAATACCCGGCGGCCGGGCGCGTCGCGGCGGGCCGGATCGAGGTAGATGAGATCGAACGAAGCTGAATCTTGTTGCAAAAAATCCAGGGTATCGGCCTCCACGACCCGGATCCCGGTAGCACCCAGGGCGGCAAAATTTTGCCGGGCCAGCGCCGCCAAAGCGGGATTGCGCTCCACATAGGTGAGTTGTTCGAACGCTTGGGCAAAAAAGAAGGCATCCACCCCCATCCCGCCGGTAAGGTCGGCCATGTGCCGACCGGAAGGAATCAGGGCTGCTTTGAACCGGGCGGTTGCTTCCGAGGAGGCTTGTTCGAGGGAGAGCTGGGCTGGAAACTCCAGGTCAAAACGGTACCAACTGGGTATTTTGTGCTGCACTTTGCGCAACGCCTCGATCTGCGCCACGGCCAGCGGCATGGGCATACCGGGGTAGCGGTGGGCCGACAAAAGCAGCCGCACCGGATCCTCCAGGAGGTGTTCCCGAATAAAATTTTGAACGCTTTCCGGCAGCATGCGGCAAACATCGTAACATTGGCGTTATATTTGTACTTCCCCATCGAAAGTACCTTACAGGTTTCCAGGAAAATGAAAATAGTCATCTCCCTTTGCACCGCGCTTTGCTTCGCGGTATGTGCTTTTCCCGTTTTCAGTCAGTCGAATGATCTCGTTGTCCAATTGGAGGCTGAAATGCGTGCGGCATCCGGTAGCCAGCGGGTAGAAAAATTACTTGCGCTGACAGACGCCTATTTACAAGCCGGCAATTTTGAAAAAGCGGCTGAATTTGCCAGCGAGGCTTCCGACTTTGCCCGCAAGATCGGGCAAGCCGATTTGCAAGCCCTGGCCCTCAACCGGGAAGGTAAGTTGTTGGCTGCCACCGGCAAACGGGGTTTGTTTGGCAAAGACAAAGCCCCCGGAAAGTTTAAACAAAGCCTGCAGATCATCCGGAGCCAGCGCCGCCCCAATAAGGCCCTGGCCCTCGACAATCTCCAGCAGTTGCGCCAATTGGCCGAACGCGCCGGCCGAAGCAGCGAGGTAGCCGACATTGACGCCCAGATCGCCCGCCTCAACGACCTGACCGAGCCCCTGCCGCCGCCCGCCAGTCCGGGCGTGGCCCCCGAAAAACCCCTCACCCAGGAGGTGTTCCAAAAAGAAATGTCGGCGCTGTACAACCAGATCCATACGAGCCAGTCGAGCCAACAGGTGACCGCCCAACAACGCGTCAACTACGAGCGGCAATTTGCCGCCATGCAGGCCGAACAGGCTGCCTACAAAGCCCAGATCGACGAGATGAACGAAAACCAGGCGAAAACCGCCCTGGCGTTTATGCAACAGCGTTTCATTCTCGATTCTTTGAAAAACCAAACCAGTATCGACGCATTGAATGTGAAGAATGCCGAACTGGCGCTGAGTGAATCCGAAAACAAGCGCAATTTTTACCTGGCCGCGTTTTTTGCCATGCTCTTGCTCGCCGGCGGCGCCTTGTATAGTTACATTCGGGCCAAGCAAAGCGCCAAAATACTGAGTGAAAAAAACAAGATCATCCGCTCCGAACAAGAGCGTTCGGAGAACCTGTTGCTGAACATCCTGCCGGCGCTGGTGGCCGACGAGTTAAAGAAACAAGGCCGCACCAGTGCGCGGTATTTTGAAGATGTGAGCGTTTTGTTTGCCGATTTTGTCGGGTTCAGCCAGATTGCAGAAAAACTGACACCGCAACAATTGGTCAGTGAACTAGACACCTGTTTTCAAGCCTTCGACCAAATTATCGCCAAACACAACCTCGAAAAAATAAAAACCATTGGCGATGCCTACATGGCCGCCGGCGGCCTGCCCAATGGCGGTGGCAGCCAATTGCGCGACATGGTCCAGGCCGCCCGCGATATGCAAGACTGGCTCCATACCTGGAATCTGGAACGCGCCAAGCAGGGCCAGCCGCTGTATGAAGCCCGAATCGGCATCCACCGCGGGCCGGTGGTGGCCGGGGTGGTGGGCTCCAAAAAATTCGCTTTTGACATTTGGGGCGATACCGTCAATATCGCTGCCCGGATCGAAGCCGCCGGAGAAGGCGGCAAAATCAATATTTCCGGAGAAGTGTTCAAAGTGATCGGCGGACACATCCCTTGCCAGTACCGGGGTAAGATTCCCGCCAAGAACAAGGGCGAAATCGACATGTACTTTGTAGAAAATTAATGTAGCGCGAATGTTCAATTCGCGCAGGCCACGCCGGGTAAGCGCTTTGGCACGTGTAGCGCGAATTTTCAATTCGCGCAAGCCACGCCGGGCAAGCGCAGTTGCACGCGTAGCGTACGCGAATTAAAAATTCGCGTTACATTCTAAGGTGTTTCTAAGCCGGCTCTAAGCAGTTGCGTTTTAAGAGCGGATACCTTTGTCCTACCTTTTTAGAAGAAAAAAGTTCTAGTGTTCAACTATTCCAGGCGGTTAGTGGCCTCTTAAAGGTACCCTACCTGAACAGCCCACTAACCGCTGCTTTTTTCAACACCCGGTATCGACAAAATCATCCTGTCTCATGAAAAAACAACGACTCGTATCGCTGGCTTCCGGCGTTTTTTTCCTGCTCACTGCTCAGATGGCCGTTTCACAAGGCTGCGTAGCCATCCGCCAAATGGGCAATTGCAGCAGCAACGCCGGCTCTTCTCTCCTGACCAAAGGCCAATGGCAAGCCGCCGCCAACTACCGCTACTTCCGTTCGTACAAACATTTTCGCGGCGACGTGGAACAAGTGGAACGCGTGGAAGAAAATACGGAAGTGATTAACCTCGTCAATGCACTTGATTTCGGCTTGGCGTACAGCCTGAGCAATCGCCTGAGTGTATCCGCTACGCTACCGGTTATTTTTTATGACCGCACCTCGCTCTACGAGCACTACGGCAACTCCCCCAGCGCCAACCCCGAGCACAAACGTTTCGGTACCGAGGCAAAAGGGATCGGCGACCTACGCCTCGCCGGCAGCTATTGGCTCTTCAATCCTGAAAAACACCACAAACACAACATTGCGCTGGGCATAGGGCTCAAACTTCCCACCGGCAACGAAAACGTCCAGGGAAACTTCCACAAACGCAAAGCCACCGATGGAACGGATTCTATCGTGGTGAGGGCCGTTGACCAGTCTATTCAATTGGGCGACGGCGGCGTGGGGATCAGCCTCGAAGTGCAGGCCTTTTCCAGCCTGGGCGACAAACTGGCCCTCTACCTCAACGGGTTCTATATGTCGAACCCGCGAAACACCAACAAAACCCTGAACCGTGGCACACTGGTGGGTGTAGATCCCCTGATCGCCTACCATTCCGTGGCCGACCAGTATGTGGCCCGGCTGGGCGCCAGCTACGCCGTTTGGCCCGCCAAAGGTTTTTCGATCAACCTCGGTGGCCGTTTGGAAGGTATCCCCTCCAGCGATCTGATCGGCAAAAGCGAAGGATTCCGTCGCCCGGGCTATATCGTATCGGCCGAACCCGGTCTGGTGTACCAGCACAACAACATCGTCCTTTCTGCCAACGTCCCGCTGGCCCTGTACCGCAACCGCGTGAAAAGCACTTACGACCTGGCCGACCCCACCGGCCAACGCCACGGCGACGCCGCCTTTGCCGACTACTCGCTCAACTTCGGCCTGGCCTGGCGATTTGGCGGCAAACACGCCGCCCAAAGCAACATGCCGGCCGTTCCTACCTGGAAGGAGGCCGATAAAAACTAAACAGCATACTTTAGAACGAGAATTTCATACGTAAACAGCGTTTATTTGAAGCCCGGTCCGAGCAAGGACCGGGCTTTTTTATTCTGCAACCCTGTATTTTCTTTCAAAAACGATGAACCGCCCTACCCTCTTCTGGACCGGCATTCTGGTGATTGCCGGTGCTAAGTTGTTGATTCACTTGTATGCAAACACCATTTATGGATTTCACCGCGACGAACTGCTGTACCTCGCCCTGGGCCAACATTTAGCCTGGGGCTATTGGTCCAACCCGCCGTTGATCGGCGCACTGGGTTGGCTGGCTCAACACATCGGAGACGGCTCAGTGGGCGACGTCCGGCTGTTGCCGACCCTGGCGGGCTGCTGCCTGGTGGTCCTGGCCGGCGCCATGGCCCGGGAAATGGGCGGCGGCCGCTACGCGCAAGTGCTGGCTGCTCTGGCCATCGTCGTGTCGCCGGCCTACCTCCGCAGCAGTGTCCTGTTTCAGCCGGTTATTTTCGATATCGTGGGCTGGACGGTGCTCAGTTTGTTGTTGTTGCGGTACCTGAATACCGAACGGACTCGCGTAGCGGCCTGGTTCGGACTGACGCTGGGACTTGTGCTGCTCAACAAATACATGGCCGTGTTTTGGGTGGCCGCACTGGTTCCGGCATTACTGTTGTCGCGGCACTGGCGCCTGTTCTGGCAGCGCGATGGGCAAATCGCGATGGGGCTGGCCGTTCTCGTGTTGCTGCCCAATATGTATTGGCAATTTGTCAACCATTTCCCGGTACGGCAACACATGCAAGATCTGTACGACAGCCAGTTGGTAAACACCGACGCTGCTGGGTTTCTGAAAAGCCAACTGCTGATGAATTTCACCGCCACGCTGGTCTGGATACCCGGCTTGTGGGGCTTGTGGAAATACCGGGAAGGTATCTACCGGCCGGTTTTATACCTGTTTGCCGGCGTTATCCTGCTGCTGCTGCTTGCGAAAGGCAAGCCGTACTACAGCTTGGGTATTTACCCGATTATGATGGCCGCAGGGGCGGTATATTGGGAAAAACAACTGCGCCGGTGGGTTTACCGCGTGGCATTGCCGCTGGTGATGGTTGGGCTGTTGGTACCGCTTTTCCCCTTGGCAATACCTGTGTTTCCGCCGGAAAAAATGGCGGACTATTGCCGTTGGGCGGCCGAACACCTGGGCCTGCGCGATGTTACCCGTTGGGAAAACGGAGAGTACTATGCCTTGCCACAGGATTATGCCGACATGCTGGGCTGGGCGGAACTGGGCCAAACGGCCGTGGATGCTTACCAACAAGTACCGGCAGGCGAAGCGGTGTTGATTTATGGCGAAAATTATGGACAAGCCGGCGCTGTCGATTTCTATGGCCGCCCCTATGGCTTGCCGCCGGCGGTCAGTTTTTCCGACAGTTACCGGCTTTGGCTCCCCGACAGCACGCAGGCGCAAACCCTCATTTACATCAACGACGAATTGGGCCAGGATGTACAGGAATTGTTTGCCGACATCCGCCCCATTGGCAGCATCACCAACGCCTTCGCCCGCGAAAAAGGCACCACCGTGTACCTGTGCCGGCAGCCGCGGCGGAGCCTCGATGTCTTCTGGCGCGAGCGCCTGCGCCAGGTTAGGGGGCAATGAGAAGAGCCACCCCGCTATCGGGATGGCTCTTGATGAACTGGGAAAAACAACTTATGATGAAAAGAGAACTTCTACCGCAACAAAACCTTTCCGCTGAACACGGCTCCTCCATCGAGGTTAATTTGGTAAAAATAAATTCCTGACGGCAGTGTTCCGCGCTCGAACCGGTAGCCGCCACCGCTGAAGCTGGTCCGGCGAACGGTTTTGCCGAGTTGGTCCTGCAATTGGAAAACAGCATCTACAGTAGCCTTGGGCAATTCAAACCAAGCGCTGGCGCCGGCGGGGTTCGGATACACCTTCAGGGCATTTGCGGCGGGGGCCTGGTCCGTACTGACGAGCACAAAATGATCTCCGATGGTGTGGAACGTGGTGTTGGTGATCACCGGATCGTTCAGGTCGAAGTATATGGCTGCGCTGTTTTCAATGACGGTACCGTTGGGATTATCAGCCACTTGTGGGATACGGAATTTGACAAAACCGTGCGAAGCGGCTTCATTCACATTGCTGTCGGGCAGCAGGATGTGGTTGAAGGTGAAACGCAGGACGTTGCCGTCGAGCACCGCGAACTCATAGGCGTGGCTGGCTGCGCCGGGCCGTACCGCGGAAGCGTCAAGATACGCCGAGAGGGTATCCAGCACCACCACAGTAAAGGCCGTGTCGGTGCCGGTATTCTGGAACCGGATCAGGTAGTCCAGGTCGGTATTGGCTTCCAGCAAGTGCTCGGCGCCGTAGCCGCGCGGGAAGGCCTGTTTGTCGTTGGGGTCAAAAGAGCCCATATTTTCCTGACAATCGGTGGCGACAAAGGGGTTGCTGGAATTCAGCGGGAACAGGGTCACCAGGCCGGTTTCGTTGAGGCCGCCGCAGCCTTCCACGGCCACTGCCTGCACGCCGGTCCAGGGGTAGGTTACTTCCTGTTCGGCTTCGAGGCGCCAGGTAGCGCCGTTAGCAGGCATAGAGAAGGTTTCGACGGCACCGGCATTCAGTTGGAAATTGCCGTTGCGGTACATGATCACGTCTTCTACAACTACAAAATCAGCCATTTCAGTCATGTTGCCGGTGCCGACGTTGGCGATGGTCAGGCGCACAGAATCGCCGTCGCAATAGCCCGACACCTGGATTTCGGCGCCGGACCAGTTGGCCTGCGGATCGCAGATCGAATCGGGGTAAATATGGGCCTCCGAGCAGTGCGTAAAGTTGAGCGGAGCATCGCAATTCACCGTAAAGACGATGGTGAACACCTGGCATTCGCCGGGCGCCAGGTCGCCGGTGGCAAACGAGTAGAGATTCGGACCGATACTGTCGGCCGGAAGCGAACTGCTGCCATAGTCCAGGTAATCGTCCAGTTGAACTTCCACATGGGTATCTTCTACCGTTACGGTGCTGAGGTTGCAGGCTTGAACGGTGTAGGTATTGGCGTTGATGAGGCAGCGGCGCAGGAACGGGGTGGCCAGATCGGTCGACAGCAGCGGGCAGCCGGGCTCCAGTTGGACCGGAATATCTTGCAGGAAGGCCTGGTTGCTTTCTACGTCCAGGGTATAGGTGGAGGGGCAACTTTGGCCGTAGTTGAACGGCGCTTGCAGGCTGATTTCCACGATCGTATCGTTGGCCGGGATGCTCAGTTGGTAGGAGCCGTTGGCAACGGTATGGGTAGTGTACACCTGGCCGGTAACCTGGCCGGTGGCTTGCACGACCCAATTGACCAACTGGGGTTCGCCGGCATCGCGGTCGCAGTTTTGCAGGGTATCGACAAACACATAGCCAGTAACCGTAGCAGGCGGCACGAGCGACAGCCACAGGTGTTGGATGTACTGATAGCCGTTGACATTGGCGTCGTAAAACGTGGAGTAGTTGGTCGGCGACGGGTCGGTCGGCAATATTTTAACCACCGTGGGCGCCCAGGGCCCCGTAGTACCGGCGGCCGACACCACCGGGCCGGGCAGGTTGGCCGGGTCGGTGTCATTGAGTTCCGGCATCGGGTTGGGCACCGTGGTGATTGGGTTGTTTGGGTTGTAGGTGCACCAGTTGATGATAGTCCAGGTGCGTTGGATATAGAAATCTACACCTGGTACATTGGTAAACACCTGATCGCTGTACGATACGCCCATCAGTTCGCAGTCGACGCCATAAAACTCCGGTTCGCCGGCAGGGGCCTGTGCATTGGCCGTATAGATAGAGGCGATAGTGTCGTTCGGAAATTTCACAAAATATTGCTGGTTGTAGTTGACCACAATCTTTTGGCTGCATTGGCTGGAGTTGCCGTTGCAATCGTAGGTCTTGAACAGGCGGGTCAGGGTGCCTTTGTTGCACACGGTGTCAAACAGGCCCGTCAGCAGCGTTGTGGTTACCGTATCAATGCAGCAGTTGTCTGAGGTAGAAGGAACCCCATAGGCTGCCAGCGACTCGTCAAAATTGTCGCAGGTGACAGTGACATTGGCAGGCGCCAGGCAAACGGGTTTTAATTTATCCTCAACAATGATTTCCGTGAGGCATTCATTCATGTTGCCGGCACAGTCGTAGGCACGCAGCACTACGCTGAAGGTTTGCCCGAGATCGGCGCAGCACACCGGGATCTCTGCGGCAAAATCATCCGGTTGGGTGTCGCTGTCGCAGGGGCCGTCGTTTTGGCGGCGAATCAGGAGGGTGTCAAGACAACAGGCGTCGTAGGATGCATTGTCAACAATGTCAACGGAAACCGTCATCGTACCGGTTGCTGAAAGCGACACATACACCACCTCATTGCAGATCATGGTGGGCGCCGTCACATCGGGGTTGCAATTTTGGGCAGACAGTTGGGACAAACAAAGCAGAAAAAGAAAACCGAAAACGGCTCGCAAGGAAAAAAAAGGCATGCGATTGAAATTTGGGTGAAGAGATAAACGAGTTGGCATAGGATTAGAGTTTGTACTGATGAGCAGGTGGATGAACCGATCCATATTTTTTTGATGATACAAAAGTCCCGGATTTGCACCGGCGGAACAAAATCAATTATTACAAAGTGTAGACTGGTTCTAGAAACACTTTTTATCTAAATACTTGTTGTTCAAATTTTTAAAATATTTTCATTGTACATAATAAAGAAATTCTTCACTTTTACAAGACCATTATTTTTCACTTGAGCGCCTAAAAATGGAAAACAGCAACGTGGTACGGCTGATTCGTACCTTTTCTACGGTAGAAGTGCGGGACGTGCGGAAGTTCCTGGTGTCGCCGTTTTTCAACCAACGGGACGATTTGGTGCAACTGTTCGATTGGATTGCCCGGGAAGGGGCCCTTCAAAAAGAGGCTGCCTGGCAGCACTTGAACGGGAATTCACCTTTCGATGAACAAAAGTTGCGGCTGCTCATGAGTTACCTGCACGGTTTGCTGGAGCAATATATTGCGGTAAAAGAGCTCAGCGGCAATCCGCTGAACCTACAGTTGCAACTGGCCATCGGATACCGCAAACGCGGCCTGGGCGATGCGCTGGAGCGGGTGCGCAAAAACCTGGAAAAAGCCCTGGAGGCCCAGCCCCTGCGCAACACCTTTTACCACGAAACCCGCTACCAGTTGCAATGGGAAGTGCACCAGTTGGCCTACCCCAAAGACCCGACCAACCTGAGCGGCCTACAGGAGCTCTCGAACAGCGCCGATATCCTCTACCTGGCGCAAAAACTACGCCTGGTTTGCCTGGTGACCGCCCACCAATCGGTGTATCCTTCCTCTTCCAGCCCCGCTCCCGACCCCGAAGAGGCGCTGATCCGGGCGGCCGAGCGGCCCGACCTGGCAGCCCTGCCGGCTATTGCCACCTACCTGCACTGCTACCGGATGCTGCGGTTCCCGGCCGAAGAAATCCATTTTCAGCAACTGAAAAATCTGTTGCTCGACCCCGCCGGGCATTTTTCGGCCGAAGAGATGCACGGCCTTTACATCCTGGCCATCAACTATTGCGTGCGCCAAATCAATGCCGGCCTGGCGCGTTATTTCGGCGAAGCCCTGGATTTGTACAAAGTCGGACTGGCCAAAAATTATTTGCTGGAAAACGGCGTGCTCACCCGCTTCACCTACCACAACGTGGTGGCTTCCGGCATTCAAACGGGCGAACTGGACTGGGTGCGCTATTTTATCAACGAATACAAAAACCGGCTGGAAAAGCGCTACCGCGAAAGTTCGTTCAGTTACAACCTGGCGCGCCTCGAATACGCCCGCCACAACCATTCCTTTGTACTGGAACTGCTCCAGAAGGCCAATTACCGCGATCCCCTGCTCAACCTGGCCGCCAAAACCCTGCTCCTCAAGACCTACTACGAACTGGGCGAATACGACCTGTTGCAATCTCACCTGGACGCCATGCGCAACTACATCCACCGCAAACGTGTCATTGGATACCACCGTACCAATTACCTGAACACCATTCGCTACACCGAAAAACTGATCCGCCTGAATGCCTGGGACAAAAAAGCAGCCGAAGAACTCCGCGCTGCCGTCGACAAAGAAGACGTGCTCACCGAGAAATCTTTTTTTCAAAAAGTGCTGCATGTCACCCAGTAGCAAGGCTTTTTTGCGTTACTACGCTGCAAACCCTTACTTTTGCCGCGCTAAGTGATTTAACCAGCCTATGATGAAGAAACTACTATTCCTGCTGCCGGCGGCAGCGCTTTTTACCTACGCCTGTTCCAATGATTTTGAGGTATCGGCGCCCTGGAAAGAAATTCCGGCGGTGTATGCCATCCTTTCGCCGAAAGACACGGCCCATTACATCCGGGTCGAAAAGGCATTTCTCGATCCGGAAACCAGCGCCCTGCAAATCGCACAAATCGCCGATTCGCTGTATTACCCTGAAAACGCTATCCAGGTGTACCTGGAACGCGTAATAACCGGCAAACGCCTGCAAATGCACCGCGTCGATGGCAACTTGGAAGGCTATGTCCGCACAGGCGGCATCTTCGCGACACAGCCCAACTGGTTGTATAAATTCAAACCTTCGCCGCCCGAAGATTCGATTTTTGAAGGCGAAACCTACCGCTTTGTGCTGGTGCGCAACGACGGCCGGCCCGACGTAACGGCCGAAACCACCGTGCCCTCCAAACTTCAGATCCGTAACCCGAGCCCAATCAGTACCCCACCTTCCATCAATTTTGAAAGTGGTACTTCGACGGATGTCACCTGGAATACTGACGTCAATGGCGTCTTTTTTGCGGTCCATTTCCGAATCCGCTACCGCGATGAATATGCCAACGGCAGTATTGTGCGCGACACCCTGTTCTGGACACCGGTGCCAAACGTAAAGCGGTCTGAAAATTCCTCAGGTAGTTTTTACAAAGGCACCGGGAGCATCCCCGCCGAATCGTTCTACAATTTCCTGGTGCAAAACATACCGGCCGCCAACGACCGGGTGCGGTATTTTGACGGCATCGACATCACCGTGGAAGGCGGCGGCGGCGAAATCGAACGCTACCTCGAAACGGCAACAGCCAACTCGGGCCTCACCGGCGCCGAAGTAATCCCCACCTACACCAACCTGTCGGAAGGATTTGGCTTGTTTACCGCCAAAACCACCACACGTCTGAACAACATTCGGGTAGACGAGAAGACAATTAAAGACATAAACTCCAAATCGCCGACCAAGGATCTGAATTTCCGCTTCTTTTAACATAAGCCCTCCACACATCCCCCTCTGGATGGCTTTTCCCGAATTGTTCACCGTGAATGATTCGGGATTTTTTATGGTAGTAATTCAAATAGAAAGCGGGTTGTTTTTCTTAGGAAAAACAACCCGCTTTCTATGTACACTTGATCAGCAGTAAAAAATACTTATTAATTTTTCGGCAGTGCGCGCACAAACGCTTCTATTTTTTCGCGTTCCAATTGCCGTTTCAGGCCGTCGGCTTCCCGTCGGCTGTTGAATTTATTCACACAAACCGAGTGGTACGGCGAGTTGGGGAAGCGCACCACATGTGCGCCTGCGTGACCGGCACTGATGATCGTTTGTAGTTGCGTATTGGCCCGTGCTTCTTCCACAAACGAACCGGCAATGACGTAATACTGGTCCGAATCGCCACTGCTGACCGTCACAGCAGTGCTGGGCGGTGCGGTATTGATGTTTGCTGGTTTGCCAGGCGAGTCGGTGCTACCGGGTCGTTGTTCCGGGCCCGGATCAGAAGTCGTAGCCTGGCCATCAACATACACCATTGCAGCGCCTTGCACGCCGGTCAGAATGCGCACTTCGGTGCGGCGGTTGCGGGCATGCTCCTGGTCGGTGCAGCTCACGCCATCCGTGCATTGGTTGCGGGGTTCACTTTCGCCGTAGCCCACCGGGTGCAGCCGGTTGCGGGTGATGCCATTTTCGGCCAGGTAATCCACCACGCCGTTGGCGCGTCGTTGGCTGAGTTCCTGGTTGTATTTGGCGCTGCCCCGGCAATCGGTGTGGCTGGCCAATTCGATCGTGATCGTCGGCTGTTGTTTCATCAGCGACACCAGCAGGTCCAGGTCTTTCCGGGCATCCGGCCGGAGCGTGGCGTCGTTGAAGTTGTAGTAAATATTGGGCAGTTCGATCACCGTACCCGGCATCAGCGGCGCTACGGAGAAATTCTGCATCATGATCTGGTTCGGCAGGCTCCAGCCGCTGGTGTTGATGTCGGTGCTGCCGATCAGGCGGCCAGCCTGGAACAAGTCGATTTTGTATTTCGAATTGGGCTCCAGGTAGTGATCGATGAGGCCGCTGGCATCGGCAATGACGGTGTCTTTGCCGCCGGTAGCCGGGTTGGTCAGCACGAGCATGGCGCCCGAGAGCGGTGCATTGGTCACGTAATTGAAGACCGAGGCATTCCAGCGGACTTTGCCGGAAGTAGGCGCTTTCTCCAGGGCAGCGCTCAGTTCGTTACCCGGTTTGGAAATGGTGAGGCGCAACTGTTTGGTTTGAAAATCCTCTTTGGACACAATCACCACATAGTTGCCGGGTTTGACCTCCGTCGAGAAATTGCCCTGGGCGTCCGTTTCACCGGTGATGCCCTTGTCGGGCGGCAGGGCCAGCATAACATCCTGGCCGTTCACTTTTTGAATGGTGATCAGGTTCCCGTTTTCGTCGCGGCCGATGACGGTATTGGCATCGTAGTTCAGCACCCGCACTTCCGCTTTCGGCAAGACGTTGCCGCCGGCCTTTTCCGTAACGCTCACTTTCAGGTCGAGGTTGCGGTCCGGCACCCGCTGGTTTTGCAGCAGGTAGTCGTCCAGGTTGCCATTTTCGGTGTGAAAACTCAGCACATCGTCGGCGCCTTTGGTGACCTGGCCGCTGGAGGAATAATACCCGTTGATTTTGTTGAGGTCAACGATCATCCCGAAGTCGTCGCCGCCGGAATTGAAGGGTTCGCCCATGTTCACCGGCTTGGTCCAGTCGGAGCCATCCGGAATGACGTAAAACAGGTCCAGCCCGCCTTTCCCTTCCAGGCCATCGGAGGCGTAGTATAGGGTATTGTCGGCGTGAACAAAGGGAAAGGCTTCATTGCCTTTGCTGTTTACCGCGCCGCCCAAGTTGACCGGCTCGCTCCAGGATTCACCCACGCGATAGGAAACATAGAGGTCCATCCCGCCAAAGCCGCCGGGGCGGTTGGAGGAGAAAAACAACTTGTCGCCGTCGATGCTGATGGCCGGGTGGCAGTCGTCAAATTCGTTGTTGTTGAACGGCAAGGTCTGTGGTTCGCTCCAGACGCCGGCGGTTTTTTGCGAAAAATAGAGGCGCATTTTCTGAATGTCGTCCTTGGCAATTTTTGCTTTGCCGCCGATCACCGCATTTCTCGAAAAATAAATGGTCTCCGCCGTACGGTCAAAACACACCGGCCCTTCGTGGTAGAGAGACGAGAGTTCTTTGGCAAATGGCTCTGGTGTGGACAACGCGCCATCCGTATTGCGCCGGGAGCGCAAAATAGACATGGCGGGTAGTTTCAATTTTTCGTCGGTCCGTTTTTTCAGGCCCGCGTTGTTGGTCGAGATAAACACGATGCCATCTTCGTAAAAGGTCGGACTAAAGTCCAGGCCTTCCGTGTTAACCGCCGCTTCGTTTTTGGTTTCAACGGTTACCGGCGCCGTACCGCCAGTCGGTTGAGCCACCAAAAAAACGGTAGGCAGGAACAGATGGATCAGAAATGCAATATGCTTATAGGCATTCATATTCCCTGGTATTGGAAAGGTAAAAAGATTAAGTTAAAGGTGGTTTAGCAAGCCCGCGTTACATAAAGAAACGCGGGTTGGACATTTTTTTGTTTTTGCTGCTGCGTTTCAAATCGGCTTGCAACAGCAATTCAATCGAACCCGCCGTGTAGTCTTTTACATTCGACAGGGTGAAATCATAGGCGATCCCCACGCCAAACTGCGGGTGTGCTTTCCAGAACACCAGCAAGTCCATGGATTCGCCAGGGCCGTCGCCACCTACCCGGTACGACAGGCCTGCTGTGATTTTTTCCTTGATCTCCAGGTTGACGTTCACGTCCATGTCGAAGGGCGCATTTTTCACATATTTGGCCAACAAGGCCGGCATCAGGTTGATATCGTCGGTCAGCGGCAGGATGGCGCCGGCCATCACGTAAAAGTGCTGGTAGTCTTTGGCAATCGTGAGCGCCTGGTCGTTGTAAATACCGATGGTAGAGGAAACGATACGCGGCACCGAAAAGCCTACATAAAACTGTTGGGCGATCGTGGCATAAATGCCGGCGCCAACGTTGCCGTAAATGGAGTTTTCCTGGATGCTCCCCAAGGATTGGTCACCCACGACCGTAAACGGTTGTGCTTTGGCGAAATCAATACTCAACGAACGGATCGATCCCATAATACCGGCCCGAACCGAGAGGTCTTCGCGGCCAATCAAGTCATAGGAATAAGCCAGCGAACCGGAAAAATCGGTATTCAAACCCACTTGAAAATGGGAGAGCGTAACACCGATGCCCACACGTGGTGTGATAAACGGCGAATTAAACGAGGCCAGAAAGGATTTTGGCGCGCCGTCGAAGCCCATCCATTGGTTCCGGTACAGCGCCGTAACAAAAGGGATACCGCGCGAGCCGGAATAGGCCGGGTTGATTTGCAGTTTGTTGTGCATAAACTGCGTAAAATGCTGCTCTTGCTGGGCCGAAAGCTGCAGCGCCGCAGTCGATATGAGGAGAAGTAAGACGATTTTCTTCATGGTGCAATCGCTTGATAGAAATGGTGAAGTTTGAGTCGAAAAACGAGGCCGGGCGGTGCCGGCAGCGGATTATTGGTCCTGCTGCCGGCACGGCGCTGCGTCCTTCAACATCAACGATAAATTTGAACAAATCCCTTTTGCGGTGGCTCGTTGGGACCGGACTTAAAGACATAGAAATACACCCCATCGGGCAAATCTTTGCCATCCTCGCCATTAAGCGTACCCTTCCAGGCAGTGGCCGGGCTGTTGTCGTAGGGTTCAGCCTCGAAAACTTTGTCGCCCCACTGGTTGTAAATCACCAGGCTGTTGTCCCGGAAAGCACCGGAATCCAAACAGGGAATCATCAAATAATCATTCACCCCGTCACTATTGGGGGTAATGATGTTGGGTATAAACGAACAATCGTTGTTTTTCACCAATACGGTAACCACCGCATTGTCGCAAAAATCAGGACAGGAGTTGGAACACACTTCGTACACAAAGGTCACTGGTCCTGCCGTTTCACCCGCCTGGAACACGAAGACACCGTTGCCCAGGTAGGTGTAGCCCGCCGGCAAACTGTCGAAGGTGACCGTAAAGTCCGTCACCGGTGCGAACACGTCGTTGGTCAGTACATTGATCGTATCCACGCCACCCGGGTCGATCATGTAGTCGACATCATCATTGGCCTGCGGGTTGGTTGCCAACACCACCAGGTTCGAATCGATCGGCGTGCGGCAGCCGTTGATTTCGGCAAACACCGTGTACAAACCGGCATTGGCCGGACTGGCGATCACCGTGATCTGGCTGTTGTTCGGGTAGGCCTGGTTGGGCCCCGTCCAGGTGTAGGTAGCGCCGGGGAACGCATCCACCATGAGCACCACTTCTTCACCCGGGCAGGCTACCGGCGGATCCACGACCGGATCGAGGGGTTGCAGGCCCTGCACATTGATCGTGACCACACATTCGGCAGTATTGCCAGCAGCATCCGTCGCAATAAACGTCAGGGTATGCACCGAGTCGGCCGCAAATACCAGCCCGGAGAACTGACCGGCCGTTTGCGCCACCAGCGGATCGTTGCAATTGTCGTTGGCTACCGGCAGGCTAAAGAATACGCGTACGCCGTCGCAGGAGGAAATCGTATCAACTTCCGAAACAAACTCATCCGGGTCGGACAAAATCAAGCCGCCCGCATACAAATCGACCCCCGATTCAGGGCAGGAAATGAGTGGCGCAGCGTTATCCATGATGGTTACGGTAAACGTATCCCGGATTTGCAACCCATTGGAATCAATGGCCACATAGATCACGTCCGTAGCGCCCAGCGGGAAAATATCGCCGGGGCTCAAAGTGTCGGGAACGATCGTGATGGTCGGCGGCACACAGAACCCGGTAACACCCGGCGGCGTCCAGGTGACCGCTTGCGGGCACCCGATGATGGTGGTATCGTTCGGGAAATTGGTGAAGGCCTGGAAGGCAATGGCATTCACCGTAACGGTAAACGCGCAGGTATCAAAGTTTCCGCTGTTGTCGCTGGCCAGAATCAAGACCTCGGTAATACCCGCAAAAAACGGGTCCGAGGGTTGTTTGGTCGACACAATGGTATCCAGCCCGCAATTGTCGGTAGCCGTCGGGAACGCCCAATCCCAAACAATACCGCAAGGCGTGGCATTGTTGAACACCGTGTCTTTCGGGCAAGTCGTAAATACCGGCTTGACGTTGTCGTTTACCGCCACCAAAAAGGCGCAGGTCGACGAATTGCCCGAATCATCGATTGCCGTGTAGGTCACCGTATGAATGCCGATGGAAAACACGGTGCCCGGCAGATCGGAACTGATCAGGGTATCGAGGCCACAGTTGTCGGTAGCCGTCGGAACGGTCCAGGTCACCACGGTATCACATTGGGTAGGCGGCATATCAAACACAAAGCCCAGGGGACAGTTGCTGATAACCGGCGCCACGGATTCCGAAACGGTTACCGTAAACGAGCAAGTGGAACTGTTGTTGCTGCCGTCGGTAGCCGTATAGACCACCACCGTCGGGCCGATGGGAAACAAACTGCCCGAAGGGTTGGAACTGCTTACAGCCACATTGGGCGAACAGTCGTCCGTAGCGCCAGGAGCCGTCCAGCTCACGTTGGCGCCACAACTGTTTTGCAGGGAAGCCATGGTTATATCAGCCGGACAAGTGTCGAGCACCGGCGCCGCCTGGTCTATGACCGTAATCGAAAAGGAGCAGGAGGCGGTATTGCCGGCATTGTCGGTAGCCAGATACGTCACCACCGTTACACCGGCGTCAAAGGTATCCTTTGGCATCGCATCGCCATCAATAGCCACATTCACATTGCAGTTGTCCGAAGCGATAGGCAGGGAAAAATCCACAATGGCCGCACAAGGGATACTATCCGGGGTAGCCAGCACATCGCCGGGGCAAATAATAATGGGCTTGGCGGTATCGGCCACGGTCACGGTAAAAGAACATTCCGAACTGTTGCCAAACACGTCGGTTGCCATGTAGGTAACCAGGCTGTCGCCGGTAGGGAAAACAGCGCCGGGTAGTGTCGACGTGACTAAGGTAGGAGAAGGGCTGGGGGTGCAGGCATCCGTCACCAGCGGTTCTGACCAACTGGCCGTCGCCGTACAACCCTGAGCCGCCAAAACGGTAATATCAGCCGGGCAGCCAAAGAATTCAGGCGGCGTATCGTCGATAACCGTCACGGTAATCGAACAGGTAGCCGAGTTGCCCGAATTGTCCAGCACCGTAAACACGACCGTGGTGACGCCAGCCGGGTACACATCGCTCGGATGGTCCGATTGAATCGTATCAATCCCGCTGCACACATCAAAAGCATTGGGCGGGTCGAAGGAAACATTGGCGTTGCACTCGCTGGCTACAGCATTGGCCGTGACGTTAGCCGGGCACAACACATTGGGCGGCGTATCGTCCGAACTCTGGAAATAGCCGTTCGAGGTGACGACCGGTACAGAGTTGAAACTGTTGTTCACCGCGTCGATCGTGCCGGAGAACCCAATTTGCGAGGTGGCGTTCGGATTTTTTACCGTAAAACAAATCGTAAAAAAGGTGCTGTCGTCCGGTATTTGCGGCCAGCCGCCGGCGTTGCCGCCGAAAAACTGCAAGGTGCCGTTGGGCGCGGAGTTGTACCCGAAAAACATGGTAGGCGTAAGCCCCAGGCCCGGGTATTCATTGCCAACAGAGACAAAACTCAGCACTGCCGTATCCCAAACGACGTTGAACTGGAGGCCGATAATATTGGTAAAATCGCGCACCGTGAGGTCTACACAAACCTCTGCGCCGGTGGCCTGGCAGTCGGTAGTAACCGAATCCAGCAACAGCGTGAGGGGCGTGCCGGCATCCACGATCACCGTAAACGAGCAGGTCGCCGTGTTGCCGGCGCCATCCATAGCCGTATAGACGACTGTGGTGCTGCCGGCATTGTAGATGCCGTTGGCGGGGCCCTGGCCCTGACCGGTCGTGGCGCCGCTTTGAGCGTACGACAGAGCAATATTGCCGCTACAGTTGTCTGTCAGCGACAAGGGTTCCAGGCCGCTGACCGGGGCCGTGATGCTGCCGGTTGGCGCCATCACTGACGCGTTGGCGGGGCATTGGATAGCCGGCGCCTCCATGTCGGCAATACTTACTGCGCCGTTCACGGTCAGAAATCCGATCTCTTCGGCCGGTATGGTTTTTCCACTAAAAGCAGTGCGTGCCGTCGGTACATCGCCAAACTGAATATTGGTGCTGGAGTTGTTTCCTGCCAGCACGGTAAACGTGAGGCTAAACAACACCTCGCCATTGCCGATTGTGGTGCCATGGGGCAGGTTGCCCGTGGTCCAGGCAAAACCGAGGAAACCAGTGCCGGTTTGGGTCGTGCCAAAGTTGCTGTTGGTGAGTTGAAGGGCCGGGTTAAAATTATCCACCGATGCAAAACTAAGCATAGCAGGGTCCCAGCCCAGTGAAAATTGCAGGCCGGCAATCGAATCGAAATTCAGCGATGTGATATCGATGGTTACCATTTGGCCGCAGGACACCGTCTCGTTGGAAGCGATGAGGGTCAGCGAATCGCCGGGCATCAGTTCCAGGTCAATCGTAAACGCGCAGGTGGCGGTGTTGCCACCTACGTCCGTAACGGTGTAGGTTACATTGGACTGTCCGATGTTGAAGACCGCCCCGCTGGCATCCGGGTCTGCCGGAAAACTGCCGACGGTAGCGCCCGTTGTAACCCAACCGACGGATTGCACCGCACAGTTGTCGAGCAGCGAAGCCGGTTCGATAGCATTGACGGCCGTTGGAGAATTGACCATCAGCGACACATTTCCCGGACAGGAAATGGTGGGAGGTACGACATCCACCGGATTGACCAACCCGGGTACGGTTTGAACCACCAAGTCATCGCCCAGAGGCGTAATTGCGACAATTTCTGTCGGCGTATTGGCAAACTCGATGAGCGTAGCCGGGCCTCCGATTCTGGAAAAGGCGACCGTGAGCAGCACGGTGGTGTCCGGCAAGGTCAGGCCGCTGGAGTTGGTCCAGGACAAGGTAAATTTACCCTGGTTGATAAAACTGAGGGTATCGAAGCCGATACCGGAAAAGTTGGAATTGATTTGAGAGATATACGCATAATCCAGGTACGCAGGATTCCAGGAGAGCGAGAATTGCAAACCGGCCACGTTGTTGAATTGATATACCCGCAGGGGGATCAGGAAGGTATCTGTCGCATGACAGGGTACCGTCACTGAATCGGCTTTTAAGATCACTGTCTGGGCCCGCATAACGGCCGGTGTAAACAGTGCCGTAAAAAAGATTAAGATTAGTAGTCTATTTCTCATGGCTTTAATTGTCATGCATTATTGATTGCTGATTGTCTAGGTTGATGGTTGATGGTAAAGGTGGTGGGCGAAGGACAGGCTTTTGTTGTTAAACGCAGATTTTTACAAATCTATCTGTTTTCCTATCAAAAGCCTGCCCTCTGCCTTCCACGATCGACCAACCAGCCGTTAGTCAATCAATATCATCTTCTTACGATCGCTATACATGGGGGTTTCCAGTTCGTACCAGTACACACCCGGGGCGCCGAATTCATCTTTACGGAACTCCACAACATTATATCCTTGCGAGAAATTACCCACTACCGTTTTGACCAGACGACCATCGGTGCTGTATACCCGGAGGGCAGCCCGACCGGCTTGCGGCAGGCGGAAACCAATGGTGGTTTCGCTGCGGAAGGGGTTCGGCTGGTTCTGGTACAAGGCAAAGGTCGAGCGATCCAGGTCGTTGTTGGCCAAAGCCTGTGCCCAATCGAATTCGATATCCATCGAATTACCATCGGCATCCAGCGCTTCGGCATAGGTTACCGAAGAACCCGGGCGCAGCACATTCGACAGCGAGGTTTCGTCGGCCAATGCCTTGAAGGTCAGCGTAAACAACACTTCGCCTTCCGGCAAGGTCAGCGGGTCAACACTTACCCACAAGGTCGTCAGGTAGCCGTCGGCCAGGTGCGCGGTGCCAAAATTGGCATTGCTCAGGCCCGGCAGGGCGCCCATGTTCAAATCAGCCAGTTCCAGTACATTCGGATCAAAGGTGATCGTCATCTGGTACGCCTGGCGGCCCGTGAAGTCGCTGGCTTTGAACGGCACCGAGATCAGTTCGCCGGCACGGACCGATTGTTCTTCCAGGCGGAACTGGAAGGTATTGCCCGAACGGTTGTCGACCTGGTTGCTAATGTTGTTGACCGGCGCATTGCCCGTTACGTCGCCGATACGAATCGCATTGAAATCCATGATCGAATCGTAGCAGCAGGCAAAACTAGCGGTTTGCGGATACGGAACGCTCAAGGGGTTCGGTGATGGGAATACATAGTTGGTCGGAATAAATTTCCAGTCCGGAGCAGCATTGGAATAGTGCTGTACCGTGCCCAGGATCAGTTGTTGTACCAGCAGGTAGTCCGGCAAGTCCACTTTTCCATTGTTGTTGACGTCGCCCGCCACATACTGGAAGGGGCTCGACAAGGTCAATACGGAGGCCGCGTGGTTTTGAATCGCCAGCAAGTCGCCGACGTTGATGCCCTGGCTGAAGTTGGACGTTACCGACTTTTTCGGCGTGATGGTGCCTGTGGTCGGCGACGGCAGCGTGAACGAGTAGGTGCCCGGAACGTCGGTGATCACCGAGTTGGTGACCGAGCCCGTGAGGCCTACTGTGACGCCCGGTACCGGGGTGCCGGCGCCAGCCCAGGTTTTAATCAAACCGGAAATAATGATATCGTCGGCAGCTACGGCGTCGATCGTTACAGAGCCAGGTACCAGGTTAGCCATCGTGGCCACGATGGTGCCGAGCGAATCCTGTTGGAAGCTCAGTACCGTCGGCGTGCCATCAATGGTCACCGGGCTGGTGGAACCCACCGGTGCGGTGCCCAGTTGGACATTCAGGTCGAAGAGTTTGTCGCCGTTGGCCAGGGTCAGCGGTGTGGCATTGGCCCAGAACACCGTCAGGCTAGTGCCGACGACCGTAATGGCCGGGCTGCCCAGGGCGGCATTCACATTGGTGTTGCCAACAATCGTACCTACCGTGGCATTGGTCACGTTCATGCTGAACGACAAACCTACCATGGCATTGAAATTGGTCACCGTCACCGGCACCTGAACGATAGCGCCTTGCGTGCCGCTCACGTTGCCCACCGTAATGGTCAATTTAGCGCCGGCCTGTACGATGGCAGTATCGGTTTGTACACAACCGGTGCCCGTATCAGTTACCGAAACGGTGTACACCCCTGCGCCCAGGTTATTGATGGTAGCGGTGTTGCCGTTGTTGCTCCAGCTGTAGGTAAAGGTACCCGAGCCACCCGACGCAAGCGCCGTGGCCGAGCCGTTGTCGGCGCCAAAGTAGGTTTCCGCCGTGCCAGTCGTCGTCAGGTTGAACCCGGCGCCATTGCCCAGGGTTACATTGACGTTTACCGTGCAGGTGTTGGAGTTGCCATACGGGTCAACCACTGTCAGCGTAACGGCTTGCGGGCCCAGGTCAGCGCAGTCGAACGTCGACGCGTTGAGGAACATGGTATCGATGCCGCAGTTGTCGGAGCTGCCCAGGTCAATATCATCAGCCTGGATGGTCGCCTGCCCGTCGGTGCCCAGCGAAATCACCACGTTGTTGTTGCAAATCGCCGTGGGTTTGCTGTTGTCAATGACGTTGACCACTACCGAATCTTCGCCGACATTGCCACAGGGATCCGTTGCCGTAAAGTGTATCAGGTAGGCTCCTACGGCATAATTGCCGCTGGCAATGAGGGAATCGTTGCCCTGCGGGGCATCATTGAGCACCAGTAATTCACCCACCGGAGCACAATCAAACAGGTATTGTGAAACATCGAAGGTGACTGGCACCAGACAGTTTTGGTTGGCCGGGAAATTAGCCGACTGCACGGTGATCGTATCCGGCATCCCCAGGAATTGAGGCGCCTCGTCGTCCACTACCGTAATGGTATTGGTATACGAGATCGTGTTGCCGCAATCGTCGACCGCCGTGCGGGTGCGCGTCACTTTGTAGCTGTATTTGCCACAGAGGCCCTGTGCGATGTCTGTAGTATCCTGAACAAACATAACCGCGAGGCTGTCCGAGCAGTTGTCCGAAGCCGTGATGTTGGATGGCGGCGACAGGTTTTCGCTGCACGAAATCGTGATGTTCACAGGGTATTGCGACAACACCGGCGCTACGGTATCGACGATATTAAACGTCTGTACGCAGGTAGCGGAATTGTTGGCCAGGTCAGAAGCAATCCAAACGCGATGAATCAGGTAGCAATACTGGCCGCTGGTATCCGGTTCGGCCAGGTCTTCAAACGACATCGTTACGTTGTTCGGGCAGTTGTCAGTGGCGATAGCCGTGCCATGATCTTGTGTCGACAACGAATCCGTGCAGGGCACGGTTTTGTCGGTCGGGCACAGCGTGATGGTTGGGTCCACATTGTCCTGAATGACAATGTAGGTTTCGCACATGGAAACATTGCCGGCAGCATCCGTGACAAACAATTTGACCGGGTGTTGGGTCGCGCCGTCGGCGTCGTTGCAATCGTAGGTCAGGGAGTTGGTCGGCGTTTCCAGCGGGAGTTTGTCCAGGCGCTGAATTTTCAAACTCAGGTTGGCCGAGCAGTTGTCGTAGCTGTTGTTGTTGAACTGGGCTACGTTGACGACTACCGTACCGGAAGGCTGCAAAGAAGCGCTTACGCCATTGATACAAACAGCCGTCGGCGGTGTGCCGTCTTTGACGACTACCGTCAGGGCATACGTCGCCGAGTTGCCGGAAATATCTGTGGCGGTGAACACGACGGTGTGCGTCCCTACGGCGAAAATCGCACTCAGGTTGGCGCCGTCGCCGGGTTCTTTGTTGTTGGTTACCGAAAGGTCGGCGCCCGTCGCACAATCCTGTACAAACGGCAGAATATTGAACGTAACGGTGTCGTCACAAGTAACCCGATCCGGATCTGTCGTGACCATCACCATTGCCGGTGCGCCAACGAACTGTGGTTTTTTCGTGTCTTTCACCGTAATCGTCCGCGTGGCAACCGCCGTATTCCCCGAGGGGTCGCTGGTCGTCCAGGTGCGGGTGATCACATAGTTGTATTTCAACAGGCCACCCGTGGTGTCTTGGGTAGATACCTGTATGGGCGTAATCGTAGAGGTGCCGGCGCAGGCATCCGTAGCGGTGAGCGTCACCGGGGCCGGGATCGTGTCGCAAGCCTCGATGGTTATATTAACCGGTGGGGTGGACAGGATCGGCGAAGTCACGTCTTTCACCGTGATTGTCGTCGAACAGGTAGCCGGGTTGTCTTTGGCATCTTTCACTGTCAGGGTCACAGCAGTTGGGCTGGGACCGGCGTTGGAACAGTTCAACGTTGCCGGGCTGACGCTGTAGGTCAAGGGGCCGCAATCGTTCGGATCGTAACTGCCGTTGTTCAACTGCGTCGGCAACACACTGACGGCGCCGGTCACAGGGTCCAGGTTGAGCGTCAGGTTGGGCACACAGATGGCAACCGGCGGGAAGTTGTCTACCAATACGGTGATGTTCTGCGGCTGCGTGCTGATGTTGCCGTTGCCGTCGTTGTACACCCAGGTAATGACATAGTTGCCCGGACTCAGTTGGTACGACGGCGGGTTCGTGTTGAGGAAGGGACCTACCGGCGTCGAGGGCGTGCCGTAGATCGTCGGAGCATTCGGGTTGCAGGGGTCGGTTGCCGAGGGGGCAAACACCACGAGCGTACCGCAAGAGTCGATCAGTGCCGGCAGTACAGCAACCGTCGGGATCGGCGCGTCGCCATCCACCAGGGTCACCGTGAACGTGCAGGTAGAGGTATTGTAACCTTCGTCGCCGGTAATGACAATCGAAAACTGGTTGCCGGCTGCCGGTGCGTTGGGCGCGAAAATGGCCCCCAAGGTCGTACCCGGCGCAATACTTTGCGTAACGGCGACATTACCCGGGCAGTTGTCGGCTACTTGTACGAGGTTGGTATAGTTCGGAATTTGAGCCGTCGGGCAGGTGGCCGCCAGGATTTGGTTCGGCGGGCAAGTCAGCGCAGGCGCCTGTACGTCCTGTACCTCTACCGTGAAGGAGCAGGTAGACGAGTTGCCCACCGCATCCGTGGCGATATAGGAAACCGTGGTAACCCCTACCGGAAATTGAGCAGTCGGGAACACCTGGAACGAGAAGGTCGCATTGTAGTCAAACGGATTCGTCAGGTTAACCGGCACCGAAACCGTGGCATTGTCGATGTTTTCCGTGATCGTAAAATCAAGGCAATCACCAACATGACCGAAGAAGGAATTCGGACGAGCCCAGGTAAACAGGTTAGAGCAGGATCCCGTGGTATTCGGAAAGACATACGTCTTGCCACAGTTGCTTTCGTAGCCGTTGAAAAAGATGGGCGCCTGGGTGTCGTCTACGTTGATGGTCTGCGAAACACTGGAGGTATTGCCGCAAGCGTCAGACACAAACCAGGTAACCACCGTGGTGCCTATCGGGAAGAAGGCCACCGGAATGGTATCGCCGGCTACCGGAACCAGCACATCCACAAAACCGTAGTCGGGCGTAGGATAGTCAATGGTGTATGAGAGGCTCAATTGCGAAAAATCCGAGCAGTTGTCCGAGACGTTGCTGGCCGTAATGGCCAGGGTCAGCGGAGCGTCGCAGAAATTCGGGTCGTCGGTTTGCAGGTTGATTTCGTCTTCCACCGTAAAGACTGGCTGCACCACATCCTGTACAAAAATGGATTGGGATACCGTGGTCGTATTGCCGGAGTCGTCGCTGGCTTTCCAGGTGCGGATAATGGTTTTGGAGTTCAGGCACAGGCCCGGCAATACCAGGTCGGCCAGTTGAACCACTTCTACGCTCAGATCACAATTGTCGCTCACGCCCGAGAACGTGCCCGTGTTGGCCGGCGCTGTCGAAGCGTCGCAACTAATGGTCACGTTGGCCGGAGCGGTAATCGCCGGCGAAGTCACGTCTTTTACCAAAACATTTTGGGTGCAAACCGCCGTATTGCCGGCAGCGTCCGTCACTTTCAAGGTCAGGACATGTGTGCCCAGGTCAGCGCAATTGAATTCATACAAGGCATCGTAAGCGCTTCCATTGAAAGAAATATCATACCCCATCGGGCAGGCCGGGAAGGTATTGTCTGTGCTGTTGTTGTCTACCACAGCGGCATTCAACAAATAGGTGCCATCCGGCTCCAGTTCAATCGGCGACACGTTGTTGCACAGCGCAACCGGCAGCAGGTTGTCTACTACCGTCACCGTGGACGCACAGGTGGACGTGTTGCCCGAGCCGTCCGTGATTTGCAAGGTGTAGGTGTTCGTGCCGAGGTTGTTGCAGGTATACACCACGTTCGGCGAAGTGAACGTGAAGAAACAGTTGTCCGTGCTGAGGTTGTCTACCTGTGGCGCGGTCACTGTTACCGTACCCATGGCGTCAAGGGCTGCCGTGATGTTTTTGCATTTGGCTACCGGAGCCTGCGTATCCACGACGTTTACTTTGAAGGTGTGTGTGGCCACGTTGCCGACACCGTCGATGGCAGTATAGGTTACCGTTGTCATACCGAACACGAAGAACGCGCCCGGAGTATGTGTTTTTGTCACAATTACCGGCGGCACCGAGGTGCAGGCATCGGTAAAAGTAGGCTCCGTCCAGCTCACTTGCGCCAAACAGCCACCGATGTTGGCATTCACCGTCAGGGTGCTGCCAGGGGCCTGGCCGTCGCCGTTCCATTGCGGCGGGGTGTTGTCCAGTACATTGACCGAGAAATTGCAAACAGCGTTGTTGCCGTCGGCATCCGCTACGGTATAGGTCACAGTGGTCACACCTTTATTAAAGGCGGTGGCGCCGGGAATGGAGCCCGTGCCCATGCCGGTCGTTGCGCCGGTCAATTGCCAGCTTACAGAGCTTACGCCACAGTTGTCGGCGTACTGACCAGGGGCCAGCGAGCCAATCATACCGGCGCTTAGGCCCAGGTTGCTCAGGTTGATGGCCGTGCAACCCGAATTGGTCGTTACCGACTGGTTGCTCGGGCAAACGATCTGGGGCGGCAGGTTATCCACCACGTCAATCGTAGCCGTACAAGTTGCTGTGGCGCCAGCCAGGTCGGTCACCGTCAGGGTAACCGTTTGGTTGGTAGCCAGGTTCATGCAGTTGAACGTGTTCGGCGAAACCGTGATGGTATCGAGGCCGCAGTTGTCCGACGAACCGTTGTCAATCATGGCAGCCGTGATCGAGGCTTGCCCAGCGGCATTCAGCGGCAGGGTAATGGTCGATACCAGGCAGTTGGCGGTCGGCGGAATGTTTTCTGCCACATTCACGGTGATGTATTCCGTCGTTTTGTTGTTGGCCTGGTCTGTCCAGGTGTAGGAAATAATCGTTTGGCCCACCGGGAATTGCAAGGTGGCGCCAGCGCCGCAAATCAGGTTCATCCGGCCGCAGTCTTGTGTAAAGGCCGGCAAACCGGACAGGAAGTTCGGGTCGGCTACGCCGTTTACCACAGGAATGCCTTCTGAAAGGGTCACATTCGGCGAGCAATCGCTCGAACTCGGGTCGTAAAACAACAAACCCGGGTATTCGTAGGTCACCGATGCCGAGCAGTCGCCGGGCGTTACGTTGACGTTGATCGTCTGACCGGCGGCCGGACCGATCGGCGGTACGTCGTCGATGATGGTCAGGGTAAAGGAACAGGTAGCTGTATTGCCCTGCGCATCCGTAGCCGTCCAAACAATCGGCGGCGTGATGCCACCGTACAGGAAGGACTGGCCCGCGAGGGTGTTGGTGAAATTTACGTCGTTGACAATCGAAACGACGCCGCAGTTGTCGCCGGAGCCCGTGTAATCAAACTCGGTGCCGACGGCTACGTATTCACAGGGGAACGGCGGCGGGCCGCTGGCCGATACTGTCATATTGGCCGGACAAGTAATGGTTGGCAGTTCGTTGTCCGTCACCACCACGTCGAACGTGCAGGTGGACGTCAGCCCACCGGCATCTTTGGCCTGAAAGGTCACCGTCGTGGTGCCGATCGGGAAGTTGGCCGTCAGGGTGTTGATGCCGGTCAGCGCAGAGGCTGCCGGAGTAGCGCCCGGAGCCGACCAGGTAAGGGCGGTCACGGCGCAGTTGTCGGTGTAGGCCGCAGCGGCCAGGTTGGTCATCTGGTACGTGCAGGTTGCCGGGTCGGTGCTCACGTTTTGGGTAGCCGGGCAAGTGACCGTCGGGTTTTCATCGTCGGTTACCGTTACGTTTACCGTAATATCCAGCGGAGAAAGGTGCATGGGATCCACCAGATCATCATACACGTGGTAGGTGACCAAGGTAGTACCTACATTGAACGTGGCCAGGCCAGCGTCGTAGGTGTTCGGGCCAAAGCCCAGGGGCGCCGGCGACTCGGCTTGCACCGTTGCACCGGAAAGGGTGTAGGTTACGGTCGTATAGTCAATACAGTTGTCTGCAAATTCCTGGGGCAGCGGCGCAGGACCGCCATTGTCGATACCGAAAATAGAAATGTCAATTGCACCAGCGGAACTGGTAAACAGGTCCGTCACGGAGCAGTCGCCAGGCGTACCGTCCGAGGTATTCAGGCTTACATCGAAAGAACCCATGCCACTCACCGGCACCGAGGTATCCACAATGTTTACGGTGATCTGACGTCGCGGGCTTTCCGAAGCGGGCGAGTTCACAACGTTGCGCACCGATACCCAATAAGTAAAGGAGGAGCCTACATCCGCGCAGGAAAAAGACAGGGAATTGCCCAAATACGTCCCACCCGAAGCAGCATCATAGAAGCGGGTAAAGAGATAAGGGCAGTCCGAAACGAAAAAAGAAGAAACGACAAAACCATTGAGGTCTGCCACGCCGGGGGCTACGGCATCCACCGACAGGTTAAAAGTCGGAATCGGGGCATACAGAGGAAGGGGATCCAATGTACATTGCGCTGACGCCCGCGCCACGGAGAGCATCAATAGCGCAGTGGTCAACATCGGCATCAGCCAACGCTGAGTCAGGTTGCTGTTCATGGTCAAAATGTTTGATGAGTAGGGAAAATAAATGGGAAGGATTCTGAAGAAGTGTACTATTCTCTTCATTAAAGCGATCGGTTTGGAATGATAAAAAGTAGTTACAACAGGTTTCGTGCTAGTGAAAACGACTAGGATAGAGACTATTGTGAGAAACCATTTGGGTGTAAAACCGACCGACGGGAGAGATTAAATGATTAAAAAGCGGCACAAGTGTACGGCGAAAAGTCTAAACCGTTCAAACTATTTTTCTTGTCAGGTTTAGGCAAAAACAATGCAAATAATTGCAAATCAAGCAAATAAGCATTTCATATGTTCGTCAAGATGCCAGTACCAGTGCGTCAGAAAGCCGTAAAAAAACAGGCTGGTTTACAGCCATTTTACTAGTCGCCAAAAACCGTACCAATTTTACGGTAAGTTCTGATTACATTTTTTTACAGCATAGACGGCGTTCCAACATCCTCGTCACATCCCACTCCAAGGCGTCTGCCTGTTTTGAATTGCCTCAAATTCCTAAAAACCACCGAAATTGCCGCCGAAACGGCGCATTCCAGCCACTCATCCATTCCCATCCGCCACCCGTTCCAGTTTTATGTCCAGGAAAAAACACAAAAATATCCGGAAAAAAGGCCTGCCCCCCGGCACCCTGGTGTACACCGGCTCCCGCTCGGAAAACCCTTCCTCTGTGATGACGGTTTGGTACAACGAAGCACAATACGCCGAACAAGCCGGCTGCAACCCCGATTGGCGCCACCGGCAGCCCGGTGTGCTCTGGCTCGACGTCCGAAGCCTCTCCGACACTACCCTAGTCGGCCAACTCGGCCAGGAATTCGAACTCCACCCCCTCGCCATCGAAGATATTCTGGATACCCAGCAACGCGCCAAACTGGAAGAATACGACAACGGCCTGTTTTTTACCATCCACAATTTCCGCCTCGAATCCAGCCCGCTGGAACTCGTCAGCGAACAAATCGCCCTGTACATGGGCCCCAACTTTGTCCTGTCCTTCCAGGAAGACCCCGACGATACCTTTCTCAACATCCGCAAACGAGCCCAGGAAGGGATCGGCCGCCTGCGCAAAAAAAACGCCGACTACCTCACCTACGCCCTGCTCGATACCATCATCGACAACTACTACCTGGTGCTCGATGATATTGAAAATCAATTGCTTGATATTGAAACCGTGCTGCACAATACCGGCGCAGACGCCAGTTGCCGCAGCCGGATTTTCGACCTCAAACACATCATCAAACAGTTCCGGCACCGCATCATCCCCCTCCGCGACGCCGTTACCCGCTTCTACCGCTCCGATTGCCCCTTCGTCGACGAAGTCAACCGACCCTACCTGCGCGACCTCACCGACCATGTCGCTCAAATCCTCGACAGCATCGACAACTACCGCGAGCTGCTCGCCGGCGTCGAGTCCTTTTACCAAGCCGAAGTCAGCAACCGCATGAACAACGTCATGCGGCTGCTCACCATCATCAGCACCATTTTTATTCCATTGTCTTTCCTGGCGGGCGTGTACGGCATGAATTTCGACAACATGCCCGAACTCCACTGGCGCTACGGCTATTTCACCATCCTGGGCCTCATGTTCAGCGCCTCCATCGGGATGTTGTACTATTTCCGGCGCAAACGCTGGCTCTGAACTCAATACACCGGCGCCACCTTCATTTGATACAACATAAACGACAACATGTCGGCCGCCTCTTCCAACAACTTGGACGTAGGCTTGCCCGCGCCATGCCCAGCGCTGGTTTCAATCCGGATCAACACCGGGCTTTCACCTTTCTGGTGCTCCTGCAACGCTGCCGCAAATTTGAACGAGTGCGCCGGCACCACGCGGTCGTCGTGGTCGGCCGTGGTGATCAGGGTCGCCGGATAAGCCGTGTCCTGTATCCTGTGCAAGGGCGAATACCGAATCAGGCACTCGAATTCCTCTTTGTTATCGCTACGCCCGTAATCCACCGCCCAGGCATACCCAATGGTAAAGCGGTGGTAGCGCAACATGTCGAGCACGCCCACCCTCGGAAAACAGACCCCGAACAACTCGGGCCGCTGGGTCATGCAGGCGCCCACCAGCAAGCCGCCGTTGGAGCCGCCCTCGATCGCCAGCCGCGCCGGCGAGGTGTATTTTTTGTCAATCAAATATTCGGCCGCGCCGATAAAATCGTCAAACACATTTTGCTTCTGGCATTTGGTGCCGGCCTTGTGCCATTTCTCGCCAAACTCGCCGCCGCCACGAATGTTGGCCACCACATAAATGCCGTTGTTTTCCAACAACGCCGCCCGTGTTGCCGAGAAGCCCGGCGTCACCGACACATTAAACCCGCCGTAGCCATACAGCAGCGTGGGGTTTTGCCCGTCATACGTGATGTTCTTTTTCCGGGTGATAAACATGGGCACCCGCGTGCCGTCTTTGCTGGTGTACCATACCTGCTCGGTGGTGAAGGCCTCGGGGTTAAAATCCAGTTTCGGCGCCTTGAACACCTTCGACTCCAGGGTATTCATGTCGAGGGTGTAGGTCGTGGAAGGCCGCAAAAATGATTGAAACGAATAAAACGCCTGCGGGTCGCCTTTTTCGCCTTCCACCGCCGTGACGGTGCCGATTTCGGGCAAAGCAATGTCTTTCAACAAGTTCCCCTGCACGTCAAACACCCGCAAGGCGCCGGCTGCGTTGTGCAGGTACGAACAAACGATTTTGTCGCCGCACAACACGGCGGCTTGCAGCACGTCGCTGCTGTCTTCCGGCACCAGGGTTTTCCAGTTGGCTTCCGCAGGCTCAGTGGTGTTCACCAGGATCAGGCGCTGGTTGGGGGCCTGGTGGTTGGTCAGCACCAGCAGATCGTCGCCCAGGTTGTCCACCACCGAAAAATCGTGGTCGAAGCGGGTGTACACCGGCGTGAAACCGTCCTGTTTTTTGGATAAATCTTTAAACGCCAGGGTATTGCCGCTGGTGCTTTCGCTGCTGACCAGGAGCAGAAAGCGCTCGTCGTCGGTCGTACCGGCATTGAAATAGTGGTCCGGGTGTTTTTTATCGCTGAACACCAACTGGTCCGAGCCTTGCAGCATGCCGAGTTGGTGGTAATAAATGGCGCTGTTTTGGTTAGCGGCAGTCAGTTTGCCGCCGGCTTTGGGCTCCGGGTAGCGGGTGTAGTAAAACCCGTTGCCAGCCCAGGCGATACCCGAAAACTTGGCCCATTCGATCCGGTCTTCCAGCATCTGCCCGCTTTGCAGGTCCTTGACCTGGATCGTGCGCCAGTCCGACCCGCCCTTGGAAATGCCGTAGGCGAGGTAGCGGCCATCGGCCGAAAACGCGTATTCCTGTAGCGAACTGGTGCCGTCGGCGCTGAACGTGTTCGGGTCGAGCACCACCTTCGGCGCCGCCTCTAGTTGGTCCTGGCCATAGAGCACGCTTTGGTTTTGCAAGCCGTCGTTTTTGAAAAAATAGTACTTGCCGGCTTTTTTGAAGGGCGTGCCGTATTTTTCAAAATTCCAGATTTGCTCGAGGCGTTTTTTGATGGAATCCCGGAACGGAATTTGGCTGAGGTAGCCGAAGGTGACCAGGTTTTCTTTTTGTACCCAGTCTTTGGTTTCAGCGCTCTGGTCGTCTTCCAGCCAGCGGTAGGGGTCTTTGATGGGGGTGCCAAAATAGGCATCGGACACGGACGTGTCTTTTCGGGTGTACGGGTAGGTCACGGGTATCTTTTTAAATTCCAGAGAGCTAGGTTTGGGAGCGGGGCCGCTACAGGCCGCCGGTAGCAGGAGAAAGGCGTACCAACAATTTTTTAAAAAATACGTTCGCATCAGGATAGAAGTTTTAACTGGACTACTTTTGCCGCTGCAAAATAGGAAACCGTTCACACATCCCTTCCACCAGCGCCCAACACCGCCTTTTTTATGTTGAAAAGATCTTGGATAGCAGCCTTTTTCTTCTGCTGCCAAACGGCCGTTTCCGCCCAAACCCTCGAATTTCCCAGCCTCGATGCCCTGCCGCCGCTGGACAGCCTCGACGACGAATCGCTGGCCGAACAGGCCCGGCAACTCATCAACCGCGCCGCCGATATTTTGCAGGTTTTTGAACAAGATGCCCAACAAACAGCCTCGGCCCGGGTTGCCCTGGAAGAACAACTCGCCGGAGCCAAAGCCGACAGCACCAGCAGTCCCGACTTTCTGAAAGAACTGGAAAACGCCCTGAAAAGCGCTAAAAAAAGCGAAAAAGCCGCGCTGAAACAAGCGCAAAAAGCGCAAAAAGTAGTCGAAGGGGTGGAAAAGACAGCCGAAATGGCTCCTGCCGAGCAACGCAAAAATTTGCCGAAGGCGCACAAAAACCTCTCGGCGCTACTCCCCAAACCCCCGCCGCCGCCGCCCGCCGAACAACCCATCGCCGAGGTCATCGGTACGGTGGCCGTCACGGACCCCGCCGGCCAGGCGCCCGCGCCCACCGAACAGGCGCCGGAGCCCGTCGTACAGGATACCCTGACCAGCACACCCGCTACGAGCGAAGAACCGCCCGCCGCTAAATCCAAAAAAGATAAAAAAACAGCGCCCAGCGGCCCCAAATTCAAAGCCTACGACCCGGCCGCCGACGTGTTGCTCAACCCGCCGGCGCGGCCCTGTGCGTTCGTGTCGGACATCCGCGATGAATTTTCCGGCGAACGCCGGCGCGAAACGCCCACCGAAGAACTCTTCCGATACACCAACCCGGTGCTCAAGCCCTATTTGCAAGACCGCGACCACGTGCTCTGCCAGGCCAGCCTGTCGACCGGCAACGGCGCCTACCTGCTCAACCTGCTCTTCACGCTCAACGACGCCAACGCCCGCCGCTCCTTCGGCAGCCTGCCACGCAACGGCGT
Source organism: Saprospiraceae bacterium (assembly GCA_020846655.1). Taxonomy (GTDB): domain Bacteria; phylum Bacteroidota; class Bacteroidia; order Chitinophagales; family Saprospiraceae; genus M3007. The sequence continues at coordinate 36,145 of JADLDL010000027.1, forward strand.
GCTGATCCTGAAATTCCTCGACGGCGAAACCTTTACCCTCTACAACCTCCGCAGCGACGAGGGCCAACCCAGTCCCGACAACCAGGTGTTTACCTTCCGCGGCCAGTTTGCCGTAGAGCCGGGTATGTTTAAAAAAATGCAGAAATCCCTGCTCGACAAAGCCCGCGTCGCCTGGAGCACCGGCTACGAAGACTACGACGTGCAAAACGTGGATTTTTTGCAGCGCCAACTGACTTGTTTGTTAAAAAATTGATTTCCTGCCCGGCAACGCAACAGGCGCCCGGGCCGCCGTGCCGCTCATGACGATCCGCGAAAACGTTTCCCTGCTGCCCTACAACACCTTCGGCATCCCCGCCCAGGCGGCGTATTTTCTGGACATCCATTCCATCGACGAACTGCGCGCCGCCCTGCCGCGCGCCACCTTGCCGCTGCTCATCCTCGGCGGCGGCAGCAACATGTTGTTCACCCAACATTGGCCGGGCCTGGTGCTGCGCAACCGCCTGCGCGGCATCGAAGTCCAGCGCCGGTTCAGACACCGCGTTTGGGTGCGCATTGGCGCCGGCGAAACCTGGCACGATGTCGTGCAGTGGGCTGTCAGGCAAGGCTTCGGCGGTATCGAAAACCTCAGCCTGATCCCCGGCTCGGCAGGCGCCGCTCCGGTACAAAACATCGGCGCTTACGGCGTCGAACTCAAGGATGTTTTTGTCCAACTCGAAGCCCTCGACTTGCAGAGTGGCCGCCTCGTGGTGTTCCGGCGGGCGGCCTGCCGCTTCGGCTACCGCGACAGTGTGTTCAAACACGAGGGCAAAGGCCGCTATTGCATCACCGCCGTCACGCTCTCGCTCAGCACCAGCCGGCACCAGCTCCGGCTCAGTTACGGCGACATCACCCGCACGCTCCACAGCATGGGCGTCGAACGCCCCGGCATTGCCGACATCAGCGAGGCCATCATCCGCATTCGTTCCTCCAAACTGCCCGACCCCGCCCGGATCGGCAACTGCGGCAGTTTTTTCAAAAATCCGGAAGTCGAACGCGGCGTTTTGGTACAAATCCAGCAGCATTACCCGCAGGCGCCGCACTACGAGCTGCCGGGAGACCGCGTCAAAATACCGGCCGGCTGGCTGATTGAACAATGTGGTTGGAAAGGCAAACGCGTGGGCAACACCGGCTGCTACGAAAAGCAGGCGCTGGTGCTGGTCAATTACGGCGGCGCGACGGGCGAAGAAGTGAAAAACCTGGCTTTTGCAATCATCGACTCGGTAGAACAGCGGTTCGGCATCCGCCTGGAACCGGAAGTGAATATGTTATAAAATCTGCCACCAGATGAGGCTGCGGTCGTCGCTACCCGACACCAGGCAGTCGGCCGATAGCCACAGCAGGCGGTTGACGGAGTTGATGTGGCCGCCGTCGCGAATGGTGTCCAGCACGTTGAGCAGGGCAAAACTGCCGGCATCCCAAATTTTTATGGTTTTATCGCGGCTGGCGGTGGCGAAGTAGCGGCCGTCGGGCGAAAAAACGATGTGGTTGATGGTGTACCAGTGGGCGGCCTGTTCCGATACCAGCGCCAGGCCCTGGTCGAGGTCCCAAACCCGCAGCATGGCATCGCGGCCGCCGCTCAGGAGGTAGCGCCGGTCGGGCGAGTAGCAGAGGGTAAAAACGGAGGGCAGGTGGGCCTTGGGCAGGGTTTGTTTCAGCGCCAGGGTGTCCAAGTCAAGCAGGTAAATGGAGCCGTCGCTGCTGCCTACGGCCAGTTCGCGGCGTTCGGGGGCCAGGGCCAGGCTGCGGAGCGGGCGGTTGGACAATTGGAAACTTTCCACCGAACGGGCTTCCTGGTGGGCCCAGCGGGTCAGCGTGCCTTCGCCGCCGGCCGAAAACAGCCATTCCGCATGGATTTGCAGGTCGAATACGCCTTTCTGGTGGTGCTGGAGGTTGCGGGTTTGTTCGGGTTGTTGCAGGTCGATCCAATGGAGGCCGCCGTTCATGTTGCCGGCTACGAGCCGGTGCGGTTCCGGCAGGGCCAGCAAGGCAAACAGCTGGGTTTCGGCGTTGGCCAGCACCCGGCCGGTATCGGGGGCGCTCCGGTTCCACTCCACCACCCAGCCCTCGCCGCCGGCCGACAAGACCTGCTGTGCCGCCGCGCCGCGCGCCAGCGCGTACAGCGAAGACCGGTGGCCGGTGCTGGTGTGGAATTTGGTAATAACCATAGCCTTATTTTGTGCCGTTGGAGTTGACGAAGGCGCCAATAGCGGCAATCGAACAGGTAGCCCGGGTGCTGTGCTGAGCCGCATCCAGGCTACCTGTTATCTCTGCGCTTGTTTGTTGCGCCTATTTGTCGTCGCCAAAAAAGACGATGATCTTGTCCGCCAGTTCCATACCGATGTAAGACTGCGCTTCCATCGTGCTGGCGCCGATATGCGGCGTACAGGATACTTTCGGGTGTTTGAGCAGGGATTCGCGGGGCGTGGGTTCGTTTTCGAACACATCGAGTCCGGCGCCGCCTACTTTGCCCGTTTCGAGGGCTTCCAGCAGGGATGCTTCGTCGATGACGCCGCCGCGCGCCGTATTGATCAGGAAAACCCCGTCTTTCATTTTGGCCATTTCTGCCGCTGTGACGATGGGCTGGCCCCCGCCCGGCAGGTGCAGGGTGATAAAATCGGATTCCCGGATCACCTTGTCGAACGATTCGGTTTGAATGCGGACGTTGAGTTTCAGGTCTTCGTAATTGTGCAACTGAATGCCAACTTCTGCTTCCTGCACAAAGGGATCGTGCGCCCGCACGCTCATGCCCAGGCCCAGGGCCATTTTAGCCACTTCCTGACCGATCCGGCCGAAGCCGATAATGCCGATCGTTTTGCCCCGGAGTTGGAAACCGGTTTCGTAGGCTTTTTTTAGTTTTTTAAAATCAGCGCCGGCGGCCAGTTCGCGGTTGCTGCGCTGCAGCATGCGGGAGAGGCTGAACAAATGTGCCAGGGCGAGTTCGGCGACTGCGCGGGACGAGGCGCGGGGCGTGTTGTACACTTCGATCCCTTTGCTTTCTGCGTATTCTACGTCGATATTGTCGAGCCCTACCCCACCGCGACCGATGACTTTCAGGTTTTTGCCGGCATCGATGACTTCGCGTGTGACCTTGGTAGCGCTCCGCACAATCAGTACATCGTATTCCCCAATTTTGGAAACGAGTTCTTCTTGTGGGATTTTGTCTTCGTTGACCAAATAATTGGCTTCTTCAAGGAGCAATTTGCCGTCCGGATGAATGCCGTCGTTCGCAAGAATTTTGATCATTAGTAGTTTGATTGTCGTGTAAAAACAGGGCAAAGATAGCAGCAATACTCAATAATGTAGGCCAGAGAGGCATTTCTGGATTTCATCGGCTACATATTTGCGCGGGTCTTCGTCGAGCGGGATTGCTTTTTTCAGGACCTCCAGATCTTCCTCGTGCCGGGGCAACAAGGCCTCCATTTCTCTGAAAATACGCAAGGCCTGCCCCCAGACGCCGGCTTCGGCAAACTCTTCGGCAGCCCGTTGGCGCAGGCGGAATTGGGCGACAATGGCTTTCAGGGCAAAATCGCGCCGCTGGTACAAATCGCTGTACCGGCTTTTGACCAGGTTGGGCTGTATCCGCCAGATGCTATCGCCCTTGGGGCTCACCCGGGTAATGTCGATGATCCGGCTATAACCCAACAACGAATCATAGGCTTCGCGGTAGTCGCTGAGGGCTTCGGCATAGTTGTCGGAAAAAAACATGGAGTCCCCGCGAATCAAATTGGCGAGCACAATGGTATCGTACAAGGCATGCAAACGCCGCACTTTTTCCATTTCCAAGCCCAAATCTTTACCCCGGTAATACCAAAGTACAGCGGTTTTGACGGGTTTGTCCGCCAGGTTTTCATAGGCTTCTATGCCGGCATGAAAGGCTTCGCTGCTCACGATAAACTCGGCCTGTTCCAGTTCTTTGCGCACCGAAGCGACCCAATTGTACATAAACCAGATCCCAAACAAAAACATGAGGGCCAGGGTAGTCAGCGAAAAAAGGGCTACCCGCCGGGCCAGGCGCTGGCGTTCTTCGATCGCTTTGAGTTGCGCTTCCATCGCTGCACGCTGGTTGGCCTCTTCCACCAGCCGGGCCTGCAATTCTTCTTTTTCCTGGTCGGCTTTTTCCTGACGACGCCGCTCATCACGCGATTCGATGATGGCCGGTAACAAGGTGTCGTGGCTGATTTCATAGTAAAAATCATCCAGTCGCAGTTCCTTGCGCAGCAGGCGGGTATCTACCAGGGTGTCCAGAAAATCATGATCGACGTTCCAGGTAGTGGTCAAAAAATCATCCACCATGCTACAGCGGCGTCCGATAGGCGTCACCAGGCTTTCTTCGATCAGGCACTGGGCCGTGTGGATAAAATGATCGCGGTCTTCCACCTTTCTGGCCGTCCGCCGGATATAGGTATCCGGCAGGGTGCGCAGTTGTTTCCAGTAAAAATCGCGGATCTCGCGCTCCAAGCCCTCGTGCCCGTCGTAAAACGCAGGCGTCACCTCGAACGGCGCCGGCAGGTTTTCAGCGATGATTTTTCCTTCAATAAACTGGCAAAGGATCTGGAGGTTAAACGACTCAATTTCGTCTTTTTTCCGCAGGTTCAAGGAGGCATCGCCTTCTTCCAACTCGGCCTTGGCTTCGCGCCCGGCCAGAAAATCGATGATTTCCCGGACGGCATCCGGGTGGTACCCAAACACCGGGCTGCTAAACAACCCGCTGGCCCGTGCCGGCTCCTCGATGGCCGCCTGCGCCTGCCGCCGGTCGAGCGGTTGCAGTTGATAGCGGTTGCGTAAAATATTGGGAATCAGCGGACTGATATCGTCCAGCAAATGCAAAAAATCGGAACGGATCGACAACACCACCCGCAAATCTGGCTGCCGCTCCCACCATTGCATGATAGCGGCCGTGAGTTTTGGGTTTTGGGCCTGCAACTGCTGCATGAGGGCTGCCCGGATGGCTTCCGGCATCGATTCATTGGCCAGGTCGGCCAATTCGCCCAGAAAGCGGCGGCGGCTGGCTTCGCTGTGCCCCAGCGTAAACACTTCCTCAAACTGGTCGAACACCAAAATCGGCGTGGCCGGCAGGCCGTCGAGGTCAAATTCCAGCCGTTTCATCCGCTCCCAGAGGGTCTGCCGGTCGCCGGGCGTTTCACCGGTATTGTCCCGGCCACCTGCATTGCGGTGTTTCTCCAGCAGGTTGCCGATCGTATCGACCAGCGAGGCGCCGGTATTGTCGGCCCGAATAAAAATCGGGATGAAGCCCTGGCGTTCCAGTTCGGGCGCTACCCCGGCCTGCAACAGGGAAGTTTTGCCGATACCCGATTTGGCAAACAGCACCGATAAGCGTTCGCGAACGATGAGGTTGCTCAGGCGTTGTACGTCTTCGCCCCGGCCGTAAAAAACGGCACTTTGGCTGCGCTCAAAGGGCTTCAGGCCCGGATAGCGACGCGGCAGGTTGGCGGAAGCGGGCGTCATGCGAGGGTGTCGATGTATTTTTTGAGGGTTTCGGCGATATCGGCCAAATGTTTGTCTTCCTGCCCTTCCCCGAACACAGGCGTGCGGTTCAGCGGCCGGGTTGTTTTGAGGCTGCCCAAGGCCGTGCCGTCGAGGCTCAGTGATTTGAGCAGGATGGGCATGACCAAAAAGCGGGCGCGGGGGTTGTTGCGTTTTACAATCTCGTCGATCAGGGGCAACGCCGGGTTTTTGTCGTCAAAAAAATCGGCCGAAATCAGCGGCAACACCACCTGGCATTGCTCCAGTTTTTGCTTGATCCAGGCCGTTTGGTCGCCTTCGCCGAGGGCATCGGCCAGGGTCCAGGCCCTCACTTTCAGCGGCTTCAGGTGCTTGAGCAATGCGGCACAGCCGGCTTCGTCGGCGGCTTCGTGGTGCAGAATCAGCACCTCGGCCTGTGGCGCTTCGTTGTCGCTGGCCGATTGCCCGTCGAGCCCCTGCACATGCACCAGCAGGTTGGACACGAAGGTTTCCATGTCCACTTTTGGGAACTCCATCCGAAACTCGCCCTGGAAAAACACCTTGGCCTGGGGCCCGGCGTCGGGTTCGCCCTTGAGCGGATAGGCAAACGGCTGGATGTTGTTGCGGGCATTTTTAAACAAGGAATCGAGCAGGAGGCGCAGGCTCCAGTCTTCAAAATCAAAACCCATGAACAGGTAAAAGCGCGGCACATTAAACGCTGCAAGCAGGCTGTCGGGCAGGCGTTCGTGCTGGGCGCCGGTGATCTTGTTGACGTATCCCAACTGGTCGCTATAGGTCAGTACCAGCGATTCCGGTTTTTTGTAAAACCCGAACAGGTTGTACACCAGCGGCGCTGAGTTCTCCGTAAACTTGAACAGCGGGTCGGGGTTGGGTTTGCGGAAATTGTAAAAATCAAAGGTATAGTCGCGCACAGCCTGGGCATAGTAGCGCGCAAAAAAATCGTCGGGAGAGGTATTGATGATAATTTTAAAGGGCAGGTCGGCCAGTTGTTCGAGCAAGGGGTGAAGTTTCGCCTCGCGTTCGGCTTTTTGATAAAAATCCTGCACCGCGGCAATAATCATGGTATCGCTGAGCAGGTTGCGCATCCGGAGCGTGCTGGTCACCTGCGCCAGCGAGTCTTCCTCCGCCGGCGAGAGGTTCAGGCCTTTGGCCACATGGTTGGCGCACAGTTCGATCAGAGGACGGTACGACCCATCGGGTTGTTGAGCGGCCAATGCCGTAGGCCCCAAAAACAACACACAGCTCCCCTCGCGGATTTGCCGGGCGATGTTCTGGTAAATGACGGCCGGTAAATTTTGGCCGGCAGCCGGTTGAGATCTTTCTTCTGGCATGTCTTCGGTTTTTGGCGTCTCTGGTAAGCAAAGGTAGATATGCCTTGGTATTGTGCAAATTATGTACCGGAAAAAGAACAATACCGCAAAAACAAACGGCCCGGCAGCGTATCGCCACCGGACCGTCCGTGTCAGATGTCTTTGCCAAAGGCGCTATGGATACTGAGAAATCCTATGCCTTGGCTATTAAACGGGCTATTCGATGCCCAATTTGCCGGCGGCCAGCACCCGGCCTTCCGATTCGAGCCGGAAGAAGTACAAACCGGTGCTCAGGTCGGCAACCCGCAGTTCAAAGGTATTGGCTGGGAAGGCCTGCTCCCGGACCTGGCGGCCCTGGCTGTCGAACAAGAGCAGCCGGCCTTCGAGGTTGCGGGGACTTTGCAAAGAAAATTGTACCCGGTCGGTGGCCGGATTGGGCGACACCAGCAGTTCCAGGCCCGGCTGAAACACCACCTGCGAAGCATTCAGGTATTTTTCGCCGAAGGTGTGCCAGGTGCGGTTGGTGATGACCGGATCGTTGAAATCGAAGAAAATGGCCGCCGCGTTTTCAATCACAGCGTTGTTGGCCAGGTCGGCGCGGGGCTTGATGATAAACTGCACAAAACCGTGGGACGCCGCCTCGTTGACGTTGCTGTCGGGCAGCAGAATGTTTTGAAAAACAAACTGAAGTACGCCTTCGCCCAAAATATTATAGCTGTACGGGTGGCTGCTGCTGCCGGGCCGGAAGGTAGCCAGGTCGAGCATGGCCGACAGGGTATCCAGCACCACGATGTTGAAGGCCGTATCGGTGCCCGTGTTCTGGAAGCGGATTTTATAACTGATCTCTTGTCCACGGGGCACGTAGTGCGCTGCATCCACGCCCAGCGGGTAGCCTTGTTTGTCGTTGGGGTCATAACTCGCGATGTTGATCTGGCAGTCGCTGTCGAACGTGGGACTTTCGTCGCCCAGCGGGAATAAACTCACCAGGCCGGTCGTGAACGTGCCGGTGGTGTTGGTGCCGCAGCCTTCGACGGAAGCGCTGGCCACATTGCCCCAGGGGTGGAAAGCCGGTTGGTCCACTTCGACGCGCCAGGTGGAGCCGTTGGCAGGCAACATGGCTACCACTTCGCTCTGGCCGGTACCCAACTGGATGGGCGCGCCGTGCATTTCAATCATAATGTCCTCGATCACAACATAGTCGGTCGGGGTGGTCATGGGCGCGCCGGTGTTTTGCACACTAAATACCACCTGATTGCCCAGGCATTCGCCAGTCACCACCAGGTTGGCGCCGTTCCAGAGCGGGTTGGCTATGCCGCAGCTCGTGTCGGGATAAATTTGAGCGGAGGAGCAGTGCGTTTCGCCCGGCACGGCGTCGCAATCGACCAGCACGGTCACATAAAACTGTCCGCAATAATTGGCCGGCACCGTACCGAGCGGGAAGGTGTAGCTGTTGCCGGATACACTAGCCCAGGGAATCGAACTGGTTTGCACCGCCAACTCGTCGTCGAAGGTGACGGTGACCGAGGCGTTGTCGGCAGCCGTAGTGCCCAGGTTGCAATATTTGACGTAGTACGTGTTTCCAAAACAACGGCGCAGGAAGAAGGCGGAAAGGTCGACGGTCATGTAGGGGCATTCGACCACCGCTTGCACCGGGAATTCCACGGCCGTATGGGCCAGCAGGTTGGCGCTGACGCCGGTGAGCGGGCTGGTACAAGGCGCCCAATAGTCGTTGGGGGGCAGAAGGCTCACGTCGTAGGTACCCGGAGGAGCGGTGATGGTAAACTGCCCGCTGGCGTTGGTTTTACCATAAAATACCCCAAATGATCCTTCGGCTTTTGCCATCCAGTTGACCAGCGGCGTTTCTGTGGTATCGACGGCACAGTCTGAATTGGCATCTGCTACCACGGTGCCGTCAATCCAGGCCAGGTGGGCCGAATCGGTGAGGTTGACGAGCGCGGCCGTGTAGTTCAGGTCGCCGATTTTCATGCCGATAAAATCGATATTGACGGTATTGGCGGTCAAATTCGGAATAGTGAACGACTCCGGATATGGGGGGCTGAATGGATTTTCCGGATCGGGGAACTGGTAGGCGGCCTGGACGAAACGCCAGGACGTATTTTGCGGGTATTTCAGATTGATGGCCAGGATGATCTTTCGGATCTCCAGCGAGTCGGCCAGGTCGATGATGCCGTTGTTGTCGGCATCGGCGGCGATGCGCAAATAGGGCGTATTGAGGTGGCCCGAATCCGTAAGCAAGAAAAGATCTAAGGTTGACACGCCGTTCAGGTCGTTGTTGTCGCTGAACGGCGTCAGGGTGTAGGTGCCGCCGGTAGGCAGGGCTGCCTGGTAGAAACCCGCGCTGTCGGTAATCGTAAAAGAATTGGTGCTACCGGTAATATTGACCACAACACCCCGCATGGGTTCGCCGACCGGGGTTGTAATTCGGCCGGTGACGGTGTTCGTCTGGCCTCTGACGGCCAGTGAAGCCAGCAGCCCGGCCAGGGTCAGCAGGATAAATCGAAGAGCTGAGACATTGGTACACATACTCATGGGATGATTTTTTAAAGATGATTCAATTGTACGGTACAAAAGTGCCGCTACCTGCGCAGTCCGGCAAAGACAAAATTGGTAATTTGTCTACAAGAACAGCGCATGTAAATTGGGGGTGCTTGCAATAAAATATCCGGAACGCCATTTTTTACAATATAAACGCCTTACGTTTGTCTACTAAAACTGGCGAATCAATACGATGGAAAACTCCCGTTTACTCAAACTTTTGCGCAGCTTTTCTCCGGAGGAGTTGCGCGGGCTGAAAAAGTTTGTCCAAAGCCCGTATTTCAACCAGCGCCGCGAGGTGGTGGCCCTGTTCGAGTGGCTGGAAAAACCGCTGAAAACCGAACGGCCCGTGCCCGACAAAGAAGTCGCCTTTCGCGCCGTGTTCGGCGACCTGCCGTTCGACGACCACCGGATCCGGATGGCGATGAGTTTTTTGTTCCAATTGAGCACCCAGTTTTTGAGCATCCAGGATTTTCAGGCCGATGCCCCGGCCGCCAAACTGCGCCTCGCCGCCTTGTTGCGCCAGCGCAAACTACACGATCAGGCCGAACAACAACGCATCGACTCGGCTGCCGAACTGCTGCGCCGGCCCCTGCGCAACGCCGATTTTCACCAGCAACACTACCAGTTTTTGCTCGAAAAATACAGCGCCGAAGTAGCCCTGCGCCCCAACGGCCCCCTACCCCTCCAGGAGCTGTCGGACCAACTGGATCGCGCCTTCCTCAGCCGCAAACTCTGGCAGTCCTGCTTCATGCTCTCCCACCAAACCGTCTACAACACCCGCTACGAATTCGGCCTGCTCGACGCTGCCCTGGAGCACCTCGCCGGCGCCAAAGCCCTCGAAGACCCCTGCGTGGCGCTGTACTTCCATTGCTACAACGCGCTGGCCAACCCGCGCGAAGAGACGCATTTCAAAGCCTTCAAACGCCTGTTGCTCCAGCACAGCCACTTGTTCCCGGACAACGAACGCCGCGACCTCTACGTGCTGGCCATCAATTTTTGCATCCGCCAATACAACACTGGCAACCCGGAATACCTGTCCGAGCAATTCGATTTTTACCGCGAAGGCCTGGCCAAAAAATATTTCCTCACCGATGGCGTCCTCTCCCGCTACACCTACCAGAACGCCGCCACCATCGGCCTCGTCATGCACGAACTGGAGTGGGTAGAGTCGTTTATCCACGAGTACCGCGCGCACCTGCCCGAGCCGCACCGCGAAAGCCTGTTTTCCTTCAATATGGCCCGCCTCGAATACAAACGGCAGCACCTCGACCAGGCGCTGCAATTGCTGCAAAAAGCCGAATACAAAGACCTGATGCTGAGCCTGGCGGCCAAAACCCTCCAACTCAAGATCTATTTTGAAATGGATGCCTTCGACCTGCTCGAATCACACCTGCAGGCGCTGCAAACGTTCATCCGCCGGAAAAGCGCGCTGGGCTACCACCGCGAAAACTACCTGAACACCATCCATTTCACCCGAAAACTGCTGGAAACCGACCTCTCTGACAAAGCCGGCCGGGCCGCCCTGCGGGCGGAAATCGAAGCCACCAAAGCCGTAGCCACCAAAGAGTGGCTACTGGAACAGGTGGAATAATTCTATACTTTTTTGCGCACCATCGTCAGGATCGTGGCAATCGCCACGGTTTCACCGCTTTCGTCGTACACATCCACCAGCCATTTGACGATGCCGCGCGGAATGGCCGCGACCCCTTCCTTGTTGGGGTCGCTCTCCTGCTCAATTTTTTCTTTGACCGTCAGTTTTACCCCGATCGTCATGCCCGGGTACACGGGCTTGGTGAAGCGGCACTCGTCGAGGCCGTAGTTGAGCAGCACCGGACCTTTTTTGGCGTCAACAAACAAACCGGCCGCTTTGGACAACACGAAATAGCCGTGGGCCACCCGGCCGGTAAACGGCGTGCCTTCGAGCGCCGTGGCGTCCATGTGGGCGTAGAAATTATCGCCGCTGACGTTGGCAAAATTGTGGATGTCGGCTTCCGAAACGGTGTGTTTGGCCGTGATGAGCGTTTCGCCGACAAACAGCTCATCAAAGTGTTTTTTGAATGGGTGCACCGGCGTTTCGGTCTGGGCCGCACCGGGCTGAAACTGGTTGGTCACGGCCGTGATATCGCTGGGGTGGCCCTGGATAGCCGTGCGTTGCAGGTAGTGTGTCACGCCGCGCAGGCCGCCCATCTCTTCGCCGCCGCCGGCATGTCCGGGGCCGCCGTGCACCAGCAGGGGCATGGGTGAGCCGTGGCCGGTGCTTTCTTTGGCCGATTCGCGGTTGAGCATCAGGATGCGGCCGTGGTAGGCGGCGGCGTTCAGGACGTATTCGCGCTGGATGCGCCGGTCGAAGGAGCAAATGGTGCTCACCAGCGATCCTTTGCCCAGTTGGGCGATTTGGATCGCCTCATCAAGGTTTTTGTAGGGCATGAGCGTGCTGACCGGCCCGAAACACTCGGTTTCGTGGCTGAGGGTCTGTTGCAGCGGGCGCTCGTTGAGCAACACGAGGGGCGGCAGAAACGCGCCGGTGTCGCGGCTGGCGCCGATGACCTCGAAGGCGTCGGGGTTGCCGATCACAACGGGCGTTTGAGCGCTCAGGAGCGCCAGTTTTTCGCGCACGCGATCCAGTTGCAGGCGGTTGATGAGGGCACCCATACGCACGCCCTCCACCGAAGGGTCGCCGATCGTGGTTTGCGCGAGGGCTTTGGCCAGGGCTGCTTGCACCGCTTCGAGCAGGCTTTCGGGCACGATGATGCGGCGCACGGCCGTGCATTTTTGGCCGGCTTTGGTCACCATTTCGCGGCGCACTTCTTTGATAAACAGGTCAAATTCGGGGGTGCCGGGCACAGCATCTTCGCCCAGCACAGCGGCATTGAGCGAATCGGCCTCCATGGTGTAGGGCACCGAATGCTGCACGATAGCCGGGTGGGTGCGCAGTTTTTTGCCGGTTTCGGCGCTGCCGGTGAAAGTCACCACGTCCTGGCTGGTCACATGGTCGAGCAGGCCGCGGCCCGTACCGACGAGGAGTTGAAGAGCGCCTTCCGGCAAAATACCCGAGGCGATGATGTCGCGGACAATGGCTTCTGTGAGAAACGAGGTTTGTTCGCTGGGTTTGACCACTGCGGGTACGCCGGCCAGCAGGTTGACGGCTATTTTTTCCAGCATGCCCCAAACGGGGAAGTTGAACGCGTTGATGTGCACCGCCACGCCGTGCTTGGGCACCAGGATATGATGCCCCACGAAGGTATTTTCTTTGGACAAGCGCACCAGTTCGCCCTCCACGAAGTAGGGCTCGTCGGGGAAACGCCGGCGCAGGCTGCTGTAGGCGAACAGGTTGCCGATACCGCCTTCGATATCGACCCAGGAGTCGGGGCGGGTGGCGCCGGTCCAGTGGCTGAGGCTGTAGTATTTTTCCTTGCGTTCGAGCAGGTAAAACGCCAGTGCTTTGAGCAGGCGGCCGCGCTCCTGGAACGTGAGGCGGCGCAGCGGCGGGCCGCCGGTACGGCGGGCGTAGTCGAGGATGGCGCCGTAGTCCAGTCCCGCGTCGGAGGCGGTGGCGATAATATCGCCGGTGTAGGCGTTGTATTGCGGGGTACCTTCGCCGTCGCCGGCAACCCAGGCGCCGAGGACGTAGTTGTGTAGTGCAGACATAGTGTGGTGTATGGTTAGCAGACCCTTGGGGGAGGCGGCGCAAAAGTAGAGAATTGCCGATGAATCCGGGATGGCATCCGGATTGGCAAAATAGTGCGGCACCACGAGGAGTTTGAACTACTAAAAACAAGTGGCCTCAACCGCGAAGCCGAAGTCGGAATAGCGGAAATGTTTTACAAACAGCGATATGACATTCAACCCTTCTTTTCGCAGCATTACCACTACATCCGGCGAGATGTTTTCGTCTGCTAAAAAGGAAAATGCACGAAATTTCATGCAGCAATCGGTTTCGGGTCATGCCGGAGGGCTTCTATAGCATAGGCAATAGCCTCCTGAACCAGCACTTCCGTCAAACGGGGATAGTGTTTCACGATTTCGACGACAGAAGCGCCGTGGTGCAGGCACTCCAATATAAATTCAACACTGATCAGTGTTCCTTTGATCACAGGTTTGCCACCCAGGATTTCTGGGTTGCGTTCAATATTTTGAAATTTTTGCCCTTTCATTCTACAAAAATATTCAATTTACAGAACGCATGCAACAAAACCCTGCCCGCCTGCACCATACCTGAAAAGGATGCCCTATGATCGACCCTCCACTGAAACAATTGCTGGCCGGATGCCGGCGCGGCGACACCCACGCACAACGGGCCTTGTTCGAGCAGTACCAATCCCGCTTGTTTGTGGTGTGCCTGCGCTATGCCCGCGACCGCCCCGAAGCCCAAGACATGTTGCAGGAAGCCTTTCTGGCGATCTTCCGCGACCTGGGCCAGTACAACGGCAGTGGGGCGTTTGAGGCTTGGCTACGCCGGGTGACGGTACGAAGCGCACTGCAACACCTCCGCCGGAAAAACCCTTTGCGCTTTGCGGAAGATTATCAAAACCTGCCGTCAGATACCTGGAACACCTTACCCGACACCGATCTCACCGGCGAAGCCATCCTCCAACTGGTGCAACAACTCCCCACGGGATACCGCACCGTGTTCAATCTCCACTGCGTGGAAGCCTACTCCTACCCTGAAATTGCCGCCGAACTGGGCATCAGTGAAAGCAGCGTGCGCTCGCAATACGCCCGGGCCTGCAAACACCTGCGCAGCCTGGTGGAAAAACTGCTCACTTGTACCTTATAACCTTCACCCAGCCAACACACATCCGATATGGAAGATAAATCCTCTACCAATACACCTTTTGAAAAACTCATGCGGCAGCAACTCAAACAGTTGGATGCCACGCCAGAGCCCGATACCTGGGCCCAAATTGCCGCCCAACAAAGCGGCCCCAACAAGTGGTTGCGCCTGCGCCACTACGCCAAAATCGGACTCCCCATAGCGGCCCTCTGCCTGCTGGCCCTTGGCGGCTGGTGGTACCAGCGCAGCACCGGCACGCCCCCTGTGGCGCCCGCCAACACCACCCCGGCGCTCGAATCGGCCACACCGCCGCCGCCCGTGGCAGAACAGGCAACACCGGGCGAAGGCTTCTTACCTGGCGCCAATCCGGCTGCCGGGCCCGGCGAAGCACAAATCTATCCGCCGCCAGTCGCCGCCAACCGGCGCTGGGGCAACCAATTGAACACCGTGCCGGCAGCTACCGTACAGTTTCAGGCCGAGGCCGGGCTGGACTACCGCAGCCCCGTGTCGGGCACCAGCGTACAAATTCCTGGCGGCGCCCTGGTACATGCCGATGGCCGGCCCGTGCGCGGCAAAGTGGACCTGCTGTTCCGGGAATACCGCAACATTCCGGATTTCCTGGCCTCAGGTATTCCGATGCACTACGGCGACCAGCGCGGCAATTATTCCTTCAACAGCGGCGGTATGTTTGAGGTGCGGGTGAGCCAAAACGGAGAGCAACTCCAAATGGGCCCGGGCCAGCAATACGATGTGGCCTTTGTGCCCACCAGCCAACTGGCCAAAGCGAGTTTGTACTACCTCGACGACGCTACCGGCAACTGGAGTTATGTGCCGGACGCTGCCTTTGCGAGCGGCGAAAACGGACTGCCCAGCGCCCTGCCGCCCGTAGCCAGCGAAGCAGAAGTGACCCAGGGCAACAGCGGCCGCGACCTGGCCAACTGCCTGCCCGATGTGCCGTTTTTACCCGTCAATGCCGACGTGGTCGAATGGGTAAAACAATCCGTGCAGGCCGGCTATGATCTCGCCACCGAAAAATACAAAATGCCCAAGTGGTTCCGGAAAGTGCCCTGGATGAACAACGAGCAACTGCTCAACAGCCTGGAGCGCAGCAAGATCCGCATCGTGCGCGACCGCGACCGGATGGAGCAATTTTTCCCGGAAGACATCAACAACGTGTTCACCGAACTCAAGGCCTTCAAAGGCTGCTATTTTATGCGCTCGGTGGACTCCACCAACAACCCGCAGGTGACGGACCAACTCAGCTCGGAAGACTACTGGCAGCGCATGTCGATTTTCAAAGACAAGGGCAACACCGTGCACATCACCCTGTACAGCGAAAAAGGCATGATCGAGTTTTATGCCGACCTGACGGCCAGTGCCGGCAACAGCAGTTTTAACGTCGACAAAGTGCTGGCCGAATACCACCGCCTGCGTACCGAACGCCAAAACAACTTCGAAGCCCTGGTGACCAACCTGCGCCGCTTCCTGTGGCTGGCGCCGGCCTTCCAGGGGCAGGACGAGTGGTGCATGGAGACGGCGGTGTGGCTGGACTGGTTCGAAGCCAACCACCCGCAGATGCGCCGCCGCTACGAGGCCCTGGTGAAAGCCGGTGTGAGCAGCAACGATTCCATCGCCCAGGCTACCTGGACGGCCTGGCGCAGCCGCATCCGCAACCAGCACCTCGACCGCTACGACCGGCCCGGCTCGGTGCTGCGCAACACCAAAAACAGCATGGTCTATGCCCTGCAAGTCAGTTCTTTCGGGGTGTACAACTGCGACCAGATCTATCGCCTGAGCTCCGGGTATATCTACGCGGCCTACCAAACCGCCGACGGCCGCCGCGTGGTGCCCGCCACCGTAAGCGTGATGGAGCGCAACGCCCGCATGTTTTTCACCCTGCCCTCCACCGAGCGCCTGCTGAGCGCGCCGGGCCGCCAGATCGACGTGGTCGTGACCGACCGCGAGGGCCGCAACTACCATATCCCGGGCGAGCGGTACGCCCGGTTCATCAACACGAGAGATCCCAAAGCCAACTCCAACACCTTCGTGGTGGATGATATTACCGAAAAAACGCGCACGCCCCGCGGCTGGGCGGAGTACCTGGATATGTAACATCGGTATTTGTACTACAAAGGCAGGGGCTGTTCCGGATATTCCGGGGCAGCCCTTTTTTTTGAAGAAGTACTCACCAAAGTCACCGAGTTTCTGAAATCCGAAGCCAAAACGGAAACCGTGATTGGCAAAGAATTCACGCTCGGCGAATTCACTTGTGTGCCCGTCGTTCGGGTAGGATTTGGTTTTGGATATGGCGGTGGAGAAGGCGAAGACGGACAGAAATCGCACGGCGGCGGCATCGGCACGGGCGCCGGTATCGGCATTGAGCCGCTGGGCTTTTTGGTAAGCCGCGGCCCTGAAATTTCGTTTGTGCCCTCGCGCAGCAGCAAAGGCCTGGCGGCTGCCTTTGAAAAAATGCCGGATGTGCTGGAAAAATTCCTCGCCGGCAAAGAAAAATCCAGCATCAATTGAAAGGAACACCGGCGTTTCAGTATGGCGACAGGGCGTAGGCCTTGTCGCCATTTTTTTTGGTGAAGCCATGTTTCTTGTGTATACCCTAGCCGTGGCAGGTGCCTCAACAAGCAAAAAGCGCTTCGCAGCGTGGTACAAGTCCTCCTCGGTGCCGTTTTTGGCAGCATAGGCTGGACTCAAAATTCCTGCTCCACTTGGGTAAAAAGCAATTATACGCCCCTAAAAATGTCTGAATTTGACAAATACGAATAATTTACAAGAATAGGTACTTGCAGGGTTATTGGTTAAACTGTCATGGTTATCCGGTAAACATACATGGTTATCAGATTTGGGTGCTTCGGGTGAACTTTTTGCAAGTTGAAGCAGCTTGTGATTAAAGAAAAATCGCGGATATATTTGAAGCATTGATTCTTCTTGCTTGAAGAGAAATGAAATCGGTCAGTTATCTACTTTTATCCCATAAAATATTTCCTTATGAAGCATTTTTCTATTTTCTCAAAAAAATTGTTTATTACATATATTTTTGCCTTAATTTTAGCGCCAAGTAGTTGCACACTTGATTCTACTGTCATGCCACCTGCTGTTAGTGCAGTAGATGCTTGTGAGTTTGAGCAATATAGCCAATATGGAACGTTCTTTTATGAACATCTCAAATATAATTTGGCAAATGACGCACCTGAAAAATTACTCCCAAGGGTATATCAAGCCGCATTTATGCATATATATGATTCGCTTACTACTGTGATGGCCGGACTTGACTTTATTCAAAAGTTAAACCATTTCAATGAAGGTGGATTAATCTCAAGCAACCTGTATCTTTTTTATACGCAATTAGATAGTTTACTTACAAAAGTTGGCTCAGAAGCGCTTAGTCATGAGCAAGTTCAGGTCGGAATTCAGCGACTTGCCGATTCAAAAAAAGCCGATTCCAATTATTTGTGTATTGAGAAAAGTTACATTGTTGGCATATGTTCTATATTAAGCAATTACCTGACTTATTTAAATGAAGTAGGTTGGCTTGAAAACAATTTACAGCCGGCTGAATCTCCAGTTAGTTTTAGAAGTTGCAGTTTTTTGGAGATTTTTGAGTGCACTATAATAGGCTCAGGGGGATTTTTGGGAGGGGCACTTTTGGGCGCTGTTGCTGGGGCTCTTGCTGGAATAGGGATAAATATTGGTATAGATATAATTGGCTTGAATATTAATCAGGACACATCTTTTATTGGTGCTGTGATATTAGGTGCAATAGTCGGCTCTATTTATGGAATGCTCAATGCCTTAGATGGTTGTTGCAATACTGATGTTGAATGCAAGCCAGTATTAGGTGTATCATTAGCATTCAGTAGCTGCAACCCAATTGCAACTTATAAAGCATTCGGGTTTGGCATTGACGACATTTCGTTGGTCTGGGCTAATGTAGGTGGAACACCTGCCGTTTCAACTACGACAACCTCTATCCCCTCATTAACAATTACACAAACGGCATCTACAACTCCGATTACTACCGGAATAATCTCGGTTTGTTCGAACTCATCTACAAATATAAGCCCATCGTTTGTACGAAACCTTTCTTCATTAGCCAGTCAAGTTCTTGGTGTCACTTTACATGGAAACACCGAAATACCCCGTGAAGAAACTGGAGAAACTTTTACCTATTATTTAGCAGGTTTTGACCCAAATCGCTATGTAGTTGATACCTGGGGAGCTTGGCATGGCACTATAGTAAACACAAGTAATGATAGTGTTGACATCATCTGGAATGACATTGATGAAAAAGGTGAAGTATTCGTTCGCATTAAAAATATTTGTCCAAATGGAGAAACAAGATCATATGTTTTAAAAATAAATATTGGAAATGGAAATATGCACTAATCGTCTTACGTTTATTGGGCTGAGCCAGAGGTTTGCTAACGGGTATGTTTTTTAACATCGTTGGCAGATTTACTGTTTCACTTTACTAATAAACATATATAATATATAGATAACACTACAGACAACCATTAACAACCCGCAGTGGCTAATTATTTTTGTACAGGCACAAATATCTGTCGGACTTAGGGCTTTCGCAATCATGACCAGTAGGAATCAGAAATAATCTAGCACAATTAAAAATGTATCTTGCAAAAGGCATAAGCAACACAGCAACCCTTACTATGCTTTGTATCAAGCAAATAGTTAGTTAAACTAATTCAGCGATGAAAAATTGGAAAATTTTCACTTTAGGATTTTTAGGTTGCCTTGCATGCAACAAAATGCCCGATTTGTATGAAGAATCTGTAAAATATTGCAAGGATAATTTTGTCATTACCTGCACCGAGCCGATTGGAATGTTGTATTTTACTGGCTTGATTAATGGCAGTCGCCTTTGTGTTTCGGAAGGCATAGATGACTATTGGATGCAAAATGGCATTGCAATCGAATCAGTCACTTCGACACAATATCCGGTATTATCACCAGACACACCAGAGCAGTCTACTTTCTATACACTAGGTTTTTATCCGCCTATATTTGACAATTTGAATGGCATCCTAACGGAATTTGCACCATATATTTCCATTGACTCGCCACACGTATCGGACACAACACACTACACTCAACATTATTATATTGAAAAGTTTTTCAAAAAAGGGGATCTCGCATTACGGAATAAGTTTGCAGACCAATATTCCAGTTACAATTTTAGTATTAGTTGGACTTGCGTCATGCAACCCGGGTACAGATATTACTATAATAAAAACCCGGCAATGATACCGTCAGTGATCGGTCAGATTTCACCTTCTTTTGGTATTCAGCACAATTCGAGTTTTCGTATTTCAGACTTTTCTAAATCAATAAGCGGGAATTGGATCAACTACGATATTACGCTGCAAATTACCTGCGACCTATACTATAAAGACAGGAGTTACTATGGGCGTTTGGAAAATGGCATCTTCAAAACCCGTATTACCTTGCCTGCTGATGAATGATGCCCCCAAGCCACCGGTCGTTGGTCATCAATAGTAATTATCATGAAAACAAACTTATTGGCGCTTTTACTTTGTTGCAGTTTCCCTTCGCTTGCACAACAAAATATGCCTCCCGATTCCATCATCGGCGCCCTCAACGCCAACATTGCTTCCGTTCGCCAGGGGTATTTCAGCAATTTGTACCGGAGGAAGTCGGCCATGAAAACCGATACCCTCAACACGGAACGTAAAATCTACTTCTTCCGGGATCGCTTCGACCAGGATAGTATTTGTCCGTTTATCCTGCAACACAAGGGAGAAACGATGTACGCCTATGACGGCGCCACCTATTACTTTATCAATCGTGTAAAAAACACCATCAACACCAAACAGGCAAGTGAACACGGCGGCATGCGCCGGATTCTGGGCCGAAATTCATACAACTCAACGATTTACCAACCTATTCTCTATGGCGGCGGCAAACCGGCCTTTAAACCGGCAGCCTGGAAAAAGGCCGCCCTGGATACCCTGCACAAGCCCTGGGACGAGACCCTGATCCTCACTGTCGTAGATACGTTCGACAACACGGACAAACTTACGCCCAAAGACCCCGACAAGATTCTCTACACCCGAATCCTGGAAATTTCCCTGCCCGGATACACCCTGAAACGCAATACCCTCATCAGTGTATTTACCCAAATGCCACAATACCAGGACCACATTCTTTCCCCAATCGTACCGCTTCCGGACTCTGTGACCTTCGAGCGGGTGCTGGGTCTGGACCAATTGCTGCGCGCGGGCTTCGTGATGGTAGCAGAGGGCCCGCCGGAGCAGGAAAAACCCAACGCCGCACATGTAAACCTGAGTGTCGGCGACACTTTCCCGGCTTTCCGGGTACTCAATCAGGCGGGCCAACCCCTACACAGCGACGCGCTCAACGAGGGCATCATCCTGCTGGATTTCTGGTACCGCAGCTGCGCGCCCTGTATCAAAGCCATGCCCTCGATCGAAGCGCTCTACCGGCAATACGCTGCAAAAGGCTTGCACATCCTCGGCGTCAACAGCCACGACGCGAACGACGAATCCCTGGAAAAATTCTTACGCTACGTCGACATCAGTTACCCGGTAGTGTTCGATCCGGAGAAAAAGATCGTGACCCAGGTCGGGGTGTACGACTACCCCACCATTGTGCTGCTGGAGGCACGCAGTAAAAAGGTGTTGTTGGTGGAATCCGGTTTTGGCGAGGAAATGGATGCGGCGATCCGCAAAATTTTGGATGCCCAACGCTAAGAGATTTCAGGGCCGTTTGGAGCGCATGGCCTTGAGGTGTTTTAGGTGCTCATCCTGTGCAAAACGCTGGTATTCTTCCGATTCGAGGGGATAAATCGCCACTTTGCCTTCGCTGTTGCTGTGTACGCCCCAGCCGTAGCGTTTGCCCAGGGGCGAGCAGCGCAGACAAGCCTGTCCTTTGGCAAAAAAGGCTTCGCGGGCGTGTTGCAAGTCCTCCTGAATGCCGTTTTTGGCAGCATAGGCCCTGAACACCACGTCGTCGGAACTGTACTCGTAGGGGTGGTGGGCAATCATGTCGAAATGCAGGTTGGCCACCGTCAGGGCTTCGCCTTTTTGGGGCGGAATTTCGGCGGCTTGAGCCGGACAGTCCTCCGCCACTTCGATAAATGTATTGAAATAATTGGTACTGTGCATGACTATGATTCGGGATGGTGAAGGCGCAAAGATGAGCCGGGTGGCTGACAGCCCTATGTCAGTGCGGGTTGGAAATTTTTAATCCGGCAAGTGGTTTCGGATGTTCAGAACAGGCCAAGCAAATTTACCACTCCGATTCTACGGGCAGGTCGGGCGCTTGCTGCACCGGCGGCAACAACACAGAACCGGTACCCGTGGTCAGGTAATCTGCTGCGCCATGTCGTTTCAGGCGTTCCATAGCAGCATGGATGCACTGGGTGGGGCGGCCTTCCTGGGCATGCCAGGTGTAGGGGTCCCGGATCGTAATCTGGAAGCGGTTATAGCCCCGTGGATTGTAGGTACCTTCCAATTGCCAGCGCACTTCGTCGATATTGCCGTTGGCGTTGCGCCAGTCTTCCGAGTCATAGTCCGATTGCCGGATAGGGGGCACCTGCCCATCGTCGACCCCTCGCCCGATAATCACACCCTGCGTCGTAGCACCACCCTGGATTTGATCGTCGATCTGCCTGGCAATGCTGGCCCGAATACGTGGGTTGGCAACGAACAATTGCCCTACATTTTCCGAATACTCGGCGCCGCGGCCATACCGATAATGGATCAGATGCCGTTTGGCATTGGGTTGATTCAGGAAATAGATATTGATAAACAAATTATAAATCTCCTGATCGTTCAGCAAAGCACAGGCCGTTTCAGAAGCAGCCCCTTCCCAACTCACCCGTTGGATCACCGAACCATTGGTTTTCTTCTGCACTTTTTCCTCTTCTTCGCAATCGGCGCATTTCAATTGCAGATCAGGGGTTTGAAGCGGCTCGGCCATCATAGGGCTGGCCGTCACGTTAAATGCCGGAGGAGTGTGGAAACCGGACCGGGCCAGCATATTGCGTTGCACTGCTCCTTGCGGTGCTGCAACTGCTTTTTCACTGGAAATAAACGCCTGCTGCACGTCAGCATTTGCACTGGCAAGGTCCTTTTTGCGGTCAATCGGTTGATGTTCCATGCAGTTGATTTTAAAAAGGATACCTTAAAATAATGTTGAACTACAAAGCGCGCATTACTGTTCCTCAGGCCATTTTGTACTGCCCCTTGCTTTTGCGGATGCGCACGGCCACTACTTTGTATTCCGGGCAGAGGGCCTCCGAATCCCGCTCGTCGGAGGTCACGATATTCAGCAAGACTTCCGGAAAGTGGAACGTAGTGCTGAGTATTCCCGGCCGCACCTCGTCGCTGAGGTGGGCTTTGACGTCCACTTTGCCACGCGGCGATTCCAGGCACACCAGGTCGCCTTCCTGGATAAAGTGCTTGCCGGCATCGTCGGGGTGGATGAGCAGCACGTCTTCTTTCAGGATCTGGGCATTGCGGGTGCGGCGGGTCATGGTGCCGGCGTTGTAGTGCTCCAATTCGCGGTTGGTGGTCAGGATGTAGGGGAAGTCTTTGCCGTTCTGGCTGAGTTCGCGCGATTCGAGGTAGTCGGCGGTTTGGAATTTGCCGAGTCCGCGTTTGAAGGTTTCAGTGTGCAGGATTTCGGTGTCGGAGCCGTCGGGTTTGACGGGCCATTGTTTGCCATTGTCGCCCAACTCGTTCCATTTGACGCCGGCGAAAAACGGTACGATCTGGGATATTTCCTGCAAGAGCAGATCCGGGTCGTAAGGCGCCTGCCGGTAGCCCATGCGGTTCATGATTTCGGCGATGATCTGGCCGTCAGGCTTGGTGCCCTCGAGGGGTTCCACCACCTTGTTGACGCGCTGGATGCGGCGTTCGCCATTGGTGAAGGTGCCGCTTTTTTCGAGGAACGAAGCGCCGGGCAGCACCACGTGGGCGTATTTGCAGGTTTCGGTGAAAAAGAGTTCCTGCACCACCATCAGGTCCAGTTTTTGCAGGGCCGCCACCACTTTGTTGGTGTTCGGATCGGTTTGCACCAGGTCTTCGCCCATCACCCAGAGGGCTTTGAGTTTGTCGTTGAGCGAAGCGTCGTACATCTGTGGGATTTTATACCCGATGTGCAGCGGCAGTTTGGCCTGGTAAAACGACTCGTACTGCTGATGGAATTCCGGGTTGGTGACGTCGAGGTAGCCGGCGCCCTGGTGGGGCTGGCAGCCCATATCGGCCGCGCCTTGCACGTTGTTTTGCCCGCGCAGCGGGTTGACGCCCACGCCACGCCGGCCGATGTTGCCGGTGATCATGGCCAGGTCGGAGATCAGCATGACGGTCAGGGTGCCCTGCGAGTGCTCGGTGACGCCCAGGCCGTGGAACGACATGGCCGATTCGGCGTTGGCGTAGGCCATCGCGGCTTCGCGCACCAGGTTCCGGTCCACGCCGCTCACGCGCTCCAGTTCGTCGATATTGAGGCCCAGCATTTGCTCGCGGAAGCCTTCGTAGCCTTCCGTTCGGCTTTCGATAAAATTCCGGTCTTCGAGGCCTTCTTTGATGATGTAGTGCAACATCATTTGCAGCACCGGCACGTTGGTGCCCGGGCGGAGCTGGAGGTGATACGTGGCGTATTTCGCCATTTCGGTACGGCGCGGGTCGATCACGATACTCGGGATGCCCTTCATGGCCACTTGTTTGAGTTTGGCGCCGGTCACGGGGTGGGCGTCGGTCGGGTTGGCGCCGATGACCATGATGCACTTGGTGTATTTCAGGTCTTCGATGGAGTTGGTGGCGGCGCCGGTGCCGAAGGTGCGCTGCATGCCGAGGGCTGTAGGCGAGTGGCAGACGCGGGCGCAACTGTCGATGTTGTTGGTGCCCACCACGGCGCGGATGAATTTTTGCATCAGGTAGTTTTCCTCGTTGGTGCAGCGTGCCGAGGAGATGCCGGCCACGTAGTCGGGGCCATGGGTGGCGATGATTTGTTTGAGTTTGTCTGCGATGAAGTCGTAGGCTTCGTCCCAGGTGGCGGGTTCGAGTTGGCCGTTGCGGCGGATCAGGGGCGTGCGCAGGCGCTCGTTGTGGTTGTAAAACGAGAAGGCGAAACGGCCTTTCAGGCAGGTGTGGCCCTGGTTGACCTCGGCGTCGTAGGGCGCCTGGATGGATTTGACGGCGCCGCCGTCGATGGCCACCTCGAGGTTGCAACCGACGCCGCAATAGGTGCAAACGGTGCGCACTTTTTCGTCGACGGCAATGGATTTTGACTCAAAAATATCGGAGATCGCCGAGGTCGGACAGGCTTGCGCGCAGGCGCCGCAACTCACGCAATCCGACTCAAAGAAACTGGTATCCAGGCCTTTGACGATGTGGCTGTCGAAGCCGCGGCCAGCCATACTGAGCACAAACTGGCCTTGTACCTCGTCGCAGGCGCGCACGCAGCGGGAGCAGTTGATGCACTTGCTCAGGTCGGAGGTCATGTAGGGGTGGCTGAGGTCTTTTTGCCGGTCGAGGTGGGTTTTGCCCTCGGGGTAGCGGACTTTCCGGATGCCGACACGGGCGGCTACATCCTGGAGTTCGCAGTTGCCGTTGACTTCGCAGGTCAGGCAGTCGAGCGGATGGTCGGTGAGCACCAGTTCGATGATGTTGCGGCGAAGTTTCTGGATGCGCGGCGAGTCCGGGTAGATATGGTAGTCGGGCATCATGGGTGTATGGCAGGAGGCCATGGCCTTGACGGGACCGCCGGGCGCGAGGGCTACATCCACGCTGCACACGCGGCAGGCGCCGTAGGGATCGAGGTTGGGGGCGTCGCAGAGGGTCGGTACGGTATTTTGGCCCGTATGCCGGCGCAGAAACGCGAGGATGGTTTCGCCGTCGCGGAAGTCGTAGGGTTTGTTGTCGATGTAGGCAAATTTTCCGGAACCCATGGTGGTGTAAGGCGGTGCGTGAGCGAATTTGGTTAGGCTGGCCGTGTTGAGGGGTTTATTATAGTTTTTCTATTTCCTGTGCGGTGAGGCCCGTAAATCGAATGATTTTGTCCATTGTTTCTCCTTCCTTCTTCATTTGGCGGGCGATTTCTGCTTTTCCTTCTGCTTTTCCTTCTGCTTTTCCTTCATCAAAGGAAGTATCTACTACGTTTTTTAAATCCCGGTAATATTTCAGGCTTTCTTCATATTTACTTTTTTCGTCTGGCGTGAACCTGGCTATCTCCGCCGCCTCAAAAAGTTTCTGAAAAACGCGCTCCTGGAGCGCCTGCGGGCGATTTTGAAGATTGGGTAATTGCTGCAAGACATACATCCACTTGTCAAAGTTATTCAACAATGCTGTTTCGGACTTATTAAAACTAGGCATCTCCAGATAGATATACGTCAATTTATCGTAAAACACCCGGCATTTCTGGTCTTTCAATTGCACTTCATGGCGCACTGTCTGTTCTGACGCATCGTCTGAAAAACTAAAATCGAGGATACCAATCAGGTATACCGCCGCTAATTGGTAGTTCCAATCCCCTTTTTTCGCCTGTTCCTGAATCGGAAAGGAAGAATAATACACTCCCCTGTCTTTAAAATAATTTTGTTTTGCTTTCTGCATCTCCACAATGAAACGTTCACCCCGCTCGCCGATGCAGTACAAATCAAAAATGGCTTTTCGGTCGGTCTCTGAATTGCCCAATTGTTCTGTACGGGCATAGCTTAGGTCTTTTACCCGATGGTATTCAGGCAACACTTGGTTTAAAAAATCAATCAGCAAGTCTTTGTTGGGCTCTGAACCGAACAATTTCTTAAACCCAAAATCGGTAAACGGATTAATATATTTGTCTTGAAGTGCCATAAAATGACGGTTGCTACGCAAAACTACAGAAACTAACGATCCGAGAGTTGAAATTCAATTTTATTGCCGCCCCGATCAGCAGTTTTTGTAAAATTCAGGCGCTCCAACAGGCGGATGGCCGGGGTATTTTCTGCCGTAGTAATGGCCATTACCCTGGATAAGCCCATTTCATCCAAGCCAAAACCCGCAGCCAGCCGAATGGCCCGGGTCATCACACCCCTGCCCCGAAACGCCGGTTTCAGCACACAACCCAGTTCGCCGCTCTGTTGCGGAAAGCCCCGGTAGTACCCGACCGTGCCCATCATGGCCCCGTTCGAAGGGTCGACAATGCCCCAATGGATGGAGTCGCCGTTTTGGTAGTCCGGGTCTATTTTGGCTTGCATGCCCAGGGCCTGGCCCAGCGTTTGCGCGGGTTGGCCGTCGTAAAACATAATGTCCAGCAGTGCCGGCAG
>JADLDL010000028.1 GCA_020846655.1 Saprospiraceae bacterium
ATTCCTCCCTACCCTTTTTGAGGCTTTTTAATACTTCTTTACCCTTTGGCGGCAAGGGGGCGGAGACCTTTGTGTCATCAAATTTTGAAAAAAAGATTGTTTGCCTGGGTACATTTTTTCCAGCGGGCACACATTCCAACGAACGACACGAAAAAACGCCGTCTTATGAAAAAGCAACTTTGTGCTGCGCTGCTCCTGCTCCTGACCGCTGGCTGCCTCTTTGCTCAACCGAATAAAAAAGTGGGCCCGGCCCTGAGCAAGTTCCTCAACACGGAATTCATGGTCAAATACCGCGACCTGCGTATCTCGGCCGAAAGCGCCGCCCTGAACGTGCAATCGAACCAGGGCGGGCTGCAACCCTCGGATGTGTACCGCCTGCGCAGCGCCTATGACCAAACGGCGTCCCGGGCCAACCAACTGCTTGAAAATATCAAACAGGATTTTTTGAATGCCAAGAAACTGAAGAGCATCGCTGAGTTTCCGGAAATGTATTCCGACGGCCTCCGCTACAAACTCCAGGAACTGGCCGATTTCTACAGCGCCAATTTCCAGCAAGCCCTGGCCGATGCTTCGGTATCGAAAGAGGATGTGGACGGCAGCGCCATCCTGCTGCTGGTAGTGGAGTTGATCGGCCTGACCAAAGGCCTGACCAATTATTTCGCCGAGATCAAACGCGAAGCCCGCCAGTACACCGAAGCCCATTTGCAGGAAAACCTCGTGCAGCCCTACCGCTGGCGCTATTGGGACGAGTTGTCGGGCAGTGTTTCTCCGTATGAAAAATTTGACAAAGGCAGCGAAACCAACCTCCAGCCGGCCAGCAACCCCGACGACAAACTCGACCAGCAACTCCAAAAACTGAACGAAACGATCAGCAACCTGCCGGCCAAAAACCAAACCAACCCCGACTGGAATGGCGGCGCCGAGTTCGAGCCGCCGGCTGAAGGCAGCCTCCCGGCCGACTCCAGTTCCACGCTTCGCTACGAAGACTGGTCGCCCACCAGCGCCCCGGCCACACCGCAGCCCGCCCACCCCGGCAAACCACAAAAACAAAGCGACAAAAACCAGGCCCTGAAAAAACAAGCCCCCGCCCCGGGAAAGCCGAATCAGTAACAAATTCCTACCACGCAAATCCATTCCAATTATGAAACTGTCTCTGTCACTGCTGAGCACTTGCCTGCTCCTGAACCTCTGTGCCCTGGCCCAACCCTACGTCGCTCGCCACAACCTGAGCAGCGCCCAATACCAGGCTGAATTCAACAAATGGACCGACAAAGGCTATCGACTGTCCCAAATCAGCGGGTACAGCGATGGCGGGCAAGACCGCTACGCCGCCATTTTTGAAAAAGAAAGCGGCCCCACCTGGACCGCCAAACACGGCCTTACCGGCGCCCAATACCAAACGGAAGTGAACAACCTGAAAGCCCAAGGCTACCGGCCCGTACAGGTCAGCGGTTTCCCCTCGGGCGGGCAAGCCAAGTATGCCGCCCTCTTTTTCAAAGAAGCCAACGCGCCGCAGTGGCAGGCCAAACACGCCATGACCTCCGCCGAGTACCAGGCAGAGGTGAACAAATGGTCGGATGCCGGCTACCGGCTCACCGACGTGAGCGGCTACACCGTGGGCAGCACCGACTACTACGCCGCTGTTTGGGAAAAAAGAAGCGGCCCCGCATTGGCCGCCCGCCACCGGATGACCAGCGCGCAATACCAGGACGAGGTGGAAGAAAAATCCAGCCAGGGCTACCGGCTCATCAAAGTATCGGGCTATTCGCTGAACAACGCCGCCTGTTTTGCCGCCATCTGGGAAAAAACGAGCGGCCCGGTGTGGGCAGCCCGCCACGCCCTGGCTGGCGCCCAAAAGTACCAGGACGAAGTGGAACGGCTGTACTATCAGGGCTACCGCCCGGTGTGGGTCAACGGCTACACCGTAAACAACCAGGACCAATACGCTGCCATTTTCACCTGTAGCGACCCTTTTAACGGTAATGAAATGAAAGCCGTGGACGCGCTGGTGAAAAAATACATGGACGACAACGACGTGCCCGGCTTGTCGATCGCTATTGCCCGCAACGGCAAACTTGTACTGGCCAAAACCTATGGCTTTGCCGACCAGGAAGCCGGCGAACGGGTGGCCCCCCGGCACTTGTTCCGCATCGCCAGCGTGACCAAGCCCATCACTGCTACCGCCATTCTGAAACTGGAGCAAAACAACGTACTCGAACTCGGCGACGAGATTTTCGGTCCCGGCGGCATCCTCGGCACCACCTACGGCACCAAAGCCTACACTGCCAACCTGAAAAAAATCACCGTCGACCACCTGCTCACCCACCACGCCGGCGGCTGGGACCAGGAAGACGACCCCATCACCCAGGACCAAAGTTGGAACATGAGCACCTACATCACCAAAACCCTGGACAACGACCCGCTCGTGACGGTCCCCGGCGATGCCTACGACTATTCCAACTTCGGGTACGCCCTGCTGGGCCGCGTGATCGAAAAGAAAACCGGCAAAACCTACGAAGACTGGGTGCAAGACAATGTTCTGGCCCAATGCGGCATCTCAACCATGCGCATCGGCGGCAGTACCCTGGCCGACCGCAAACCCAACGAGGTCAAATACTACGGCAACAGCGCCTATTTCTACAACATCCCGCGCATGGATGCCCACGGCGGCTGGATCGCCAGCCCCATCGACCTGGTGCGGTTTCTGGTGCACGTAGATCAGTCGGCCACCGTGCCCGATATCCTCAGCGGCACGACCCTGGGAAAAATGTTTACGCCCAGCGCCACCCGCGCGACGTATTGCAAAGGCTGGTCGCGGGTCGTCAACAGCGGCTCGATGTGGCACAACGGCGCTTTGCCCAGCACCCTTTCGGAAATGAAACGGACTACCGACGGCTTTTGCTTTGCGATCCTGATGAACACCCGCCCCGGCGCCGGCAAAGACAACAACGGCACCGCCATGGGCGCCCTCTTGGGCGACATCAAAAGCACCATCACCAAATGGCCGGCACACGACCTTTTTTAGGGATAACAGATGGGCATGTTGCAGTCCTTTTTAGGGATTGAAAAAATTTTAAAAAAAATCTGCGCCCGGCTGGGCACATCTTTTCCGGCCGGCACACATAGTATCAAACATCAGTACTAAACTTCAAACTTTTCAATTTTAACAGTAGCATGAAAAAGCACTTTTTGTTCCTCGCTTGCACCCTCTTCCTGGCCATTTTCGCCTCCTCCAACATCCAGGCCCAAACGGCCCGCAACCCCAAAGCGGAATTTGTCCTCACCGCCAACGACGTAGACAGCATGATCGTGATGCTGCTCCCGGCGGTGCAGAAAGTACGCGAGGCCGCTGCCCGTTCCTTTGCCCAAATCCTGTCTGAAGCACATACCCTGGCGGGTAAAGTGGAAAAAGCCGGTCCGAACATGAGCGACTCGCAGTACCAGTTGTTTCAGCGCGAACTGCAAGGCCTGGGCGCCAAACTGGACAAACTCAACAGCCAAATTCCCGCTTCGGCTGGCCCGGCCGGCTGCATGACCGAATGCGACGGCGCCTACCCCGGCTGGGGCGGTGGCAAAGGCTGGAACCGTTTCTGGTGCAAAGCCGCCTGCATCAAAGTAAAAGTAGGCAAAGACGGTGTGGGCGTAGGTGGCTAGTTGTTGGCCATTCAATTCCACTTCTCCACCGCACATGGGTCCTGGCGCATCAAACATGTTCCAGGGCCCATCTGCCATTTTGAAACGCCCTCATCTTTTATTGCCTATGACTCGCCTGTTCCTGCTGTTCCTGCTCGCCCTGGCCACCCTGGCCGGCGCACAAACGCCCGGCGAAGAGTTTGCCGGCGGGCTCCTGCTCGAAGACGACACCTACGATGCACAGCCCCGGCAAGCCCCGGAAGACGGCAGCAAAACCGAACTGCCGGCCGCTGTAGACCTTACGCCCTACTGCCCCGAAGTGCGGCACCAGGGCTATATTTTTTCCTGCGTGGGCTGGGCCACCGGCTATGCCGCCCTGTCCATTCAGCGGGCCATCTTGAACCAATGCACCGACCAGGCTGTGATTACGCGGCACGCGCATTCCGCCTTGTTTCTCTACAACCAGATCAAAACCGAAGACTGCCGCAAAGGCTCGCGCATCTCGGATGCCTTCGGGTTCCTGCAGCGCCAGGGCGATTGCCTGGCCCGGCAGTTTGACTTCGATGTGAACAACTGCGAACAACTGCCCGACAGCAATGTGCTGGCACAGGCCAAACGCTACGCCATCGAAGATTACCTGACGCTCTTTGGCAGTGCCGAAACGCCGGAAGGGAAAATCCTGCGCGTCAAAAAAGTGTTGGCCAAAAACAAACCCGTCGTGGTGGGCATGCTCGTGCTGCGCAATTTTTACGAACTCCAAAACGCCCTCTACTGGCACCCCGCGCTGGGCAACACCACGCCGGCCGGCGGCCATGCCATGACCGTTGTAGGCTACGACGACCGCAAAGGCGCCTTCCGGCTCATGAACTCCTGGGGCAAAAACTGGGGCGACAAAGGGTTTATCTGGGTGAAATACAAGGACTTCGGCGATTTCTGCAAATACGCCTACACCCTCTACCTCGTAGCGCCCGAAAAACTGGAAACCCCGGCAACCAGCCCCCCCAACACAGCGGCCGTACCCGAAAAGCCCTTGCTCGAACTGGGCGGGCAGTTTCAGTTTCGCTACCTCAACGGCTGGCAGGAGCAGAGTGGGCAGCCGCTCTTCGAAACCGCCCAGGCCCGGGGCTCCGGTGGCCACTACCGCCTGGAGCGCAGCGACTGGCCCCTGGGGCAATTATTCCAACTGCTGGCTTCCACCCAACTGGACGAGGAGTACCTGTACGTGTTCAGCGTAGATGCTAACCGCGCCGTGCATATTCATTGGCCACGGCAGGCGGCGTTGAACGAAACAGCCTTTGCCGGCAGCAACGAAAGCGGCTTGCTGGTGGCAGGCGGCAGCCCCATCGCCATTCCAGGCGCCACCAAAGCCCTGAAACTGGCGCAGCCGGGCACCGACCGGCTTGTGCTCCTGTTTTCCAAACGAAAGATCGAGACCCTGCGCCAACTGGCCGAAACCCTGAGCCGGAAAGAGGGCGACTTCATGCAAAACCTGCTGCGCACCCTCGGCAAATACGCCGTGCCCCCAGCCGATATCACCTACTCGACCGAGCACATCGGGTTCAGCGCCGCCACCCGCAGCGAAGGATTTATCGTGCCGCTGGTGTTGGAAGTGGAGTGCCGCTAGCCGCCGTTCTTTTTATCTTTTTTTACACTTGCGCAAGCGACGAGGGGCTAATTTTGTCCAATGAAACCACTGCGCCGGGTCCGTTACCTTCTTTTGCTGAGTTGTTTCGCGGTAGCCGGGCGGCTCGCGGCACAACAAGCCAACCGTATCGAAACCCTGGAAAAGGAATTGGCCGCCGCTACCGAGGATTCAGTGCGGGTGAGACGCCTGAACACCCTGTCGTTTCTGTGTCTCAGCTCCGCGCCGGAAAAAACCCGGCTGTACGCAGAACAGGTGTTGCAGCGCACCGCCGCCCTCGAACGCGGCGCCACGCTGCCGGGCATCACGCTCAGCAGCCGCGCCTTCGGATTTTACCACCTGGCCTGGTACCACCTCAACCGGAGCGAACTGCCCGAGGCCCTGCAGCACATCCTCCAAGCCCTCAGCCTGTTCGAGCGCGATGGCAACAACAGCCGGGTGGCCCTGAGTTACAATACCCTGGGCTCCATTTTCAAGCAGCAGGCCAATTTCCAGGAATCGGAGCGGTACTACAAAGAAGCCCAGCAACGGGTGCGGGCCGCCGGGCTGGCCGATTTCACCGCCGTTGTCAACCTCAATTACGGCGGCCTGTTGGTGGAAATGGACCGCTTCGAGGAGGCTTGGCAGTTGTTTCAGGAGGTGAAAGGGATTTATGAAAAAAAACAGGTGAAAAGCGGCTGGGGCGTGTTGTACAACAACCTAGGGATGTGCGCCAAAGGCATGAACCAGCCTGAACAGGCCATTGATTATTTTCAAAAAGCCCTGACAGCCTACGAGCAGGACAACAACCAAACCGCCGCCGTGTATGCCCTGAACAGCCTGGCCATTTTGTATCAGAAAAGCAAACAATTTGAAAAAGCACAGCGCTACTACGACCAGTCGCTTCAGAAAAGCCTGGCCATTGGCAATAAATTCATGATCTCGAGCCTCTACGTGAACCTGGCCGAGCAAAACATCGACATCGCCAAAATAACGCCCGGCGCCGCGCAAAAAGACTCCTTGTACAGCCTCGCCATCCGGCATTACCTGTCGGCCAAACTCTACGCCGACTCGATCAACAACCAGGAGAACAACCGCCAAATCGCAGAAATGCAGGTCAAATTCGACTCTGAGCGCAAAGAACGCGAGATCAGCCAACTGAGCACCGAGGCCAAGTTGCGCGAACTCAACCTGCTGCAACAACAGGCCGAACTGCGCGCCCGAAGCCTGGAAGCAACCACCCAACGCGAACGCGCGCTCCTGCTCGAACAAAACAACCTCAACACCGCCCTCGAACTGGCCGCGCAAAACGCCCGCCTCCGCGAAAACGAAGCCCTCTCCCGGCAACAGCAGCAGGAAATCGAGTTGCTCAACCAAAACAATTCCCTGCGCGAGGCCGAAGTGCGCCAACAGCGCGCCCTGCGCACCGGGCTCTTGGCGGGTTTGATGGCCTTTGCCGCCATTTCGTTTTTGTTGTTCCGGCTCTATTGGCTGAAAATGCGCAGCAACCGCGAAATCCGGCGCCAAAACCAGGAGATCGAGCGGCAACGCGCCGAAATCGGGCGCCAAAACGCCCACCTGGCCGAAAGCAGCCAGTTCAAAAGCATTTTCCTCTCCAACATGAGCCACGAAATCCGCACGCCGCTGAACACCGTCATCGGCATGTCGGGCCTGCTGGGCGAAACGGAACTGTCGGGCCAGCAGCGGGAATACATCGAGTCCATCAAATTTGCCTCCGAAAACCTCCTGGCGCTCATCAGCGACATCCTCGATTTTTCAAAAATTGAGGCCGGCAAAATCGACTTCGCGGCAGCCCCGTTTCGCCTGCACGAACTGCTGAACCGGCAGGCCAACATGTTCCGGATCAATGCCGCCCAGAAAAAACTGCAACTGCTGCTCGAACTGGACCCGGCGCTGCCCGAAGTGGTGGTAGCCGATGCCGCGCGACTCAACCAGGTGCTGCTCAACCTGTTGGGCAACGCGATCAAATTCACGGAGAAAGGCCAGATCACGCTCTACTGCGCCTGGTCGGCCGCCGACAGCCAAATCCTGGTGGAGGTGCGCGACACCGGCATCGGGATCGAAGCGGCCAAACTGCCCTACATTTTCGACGCCTTCGTGCAGGCCGGCGAACACACCCACCTGCGACACAGCGGTACCGGGCTGGGGCTGGCCATTTCCAAACAGTTGATTACGCTGCAAGGCGGCGACATCCGGGTGAGCAGTACGCCCGGACAAGGCTCGGTGTTTTCGTTTAACCTGCCGGTGCAAGCGGGCACCTTGCCCGATCCGGCGGTAGCGCCGGCAGGCCGCCCGGCATTGGGCAAACTGCCCTCGCGCAAAATCCTGCTGGTCGAGGACAATCATTTCAACCAAATGCTGGCCAAGGAACTGCTGGTCCGGATGTTTGAGCAGCCAGACATCGAGGTAGCCGACAATGGCGCAGCCGCCCTGCAAAAAGCCATCGGCACGGCCTATGACCTGGTGCTGATGGACATCAAAATGCCGGTCATGGATGGCCTCAGCGCCACCCGCGCGCTGCGCGCTGCCGGCATCCGGACGCCCATTATCGCGCTCACCGCCAACGCCACTCTGGGCGAAGAAGAGCGCTGCCGCGAAGCCGGCATGGAAGATTACGTGAGCAAACCCATTGACCCGAGCATCCTGCACGAGAAACTATCCAAATGGCTATGATCGATCAAAAAACAATTGCCACCTACTTTGGCGACGATGCCTCGCTGCTGCGGAAATTTGTAGCCGTTTTTGTCCGGGATTCGCCCTTGTTGGTCAACCAAATGGACGAAGCGCTGGCCTCCGGCGATCGGGCGGCGCTGGCGCTGCACGTGCACACGCTGAAAAGTCAGATCAAATATTTTGGATACCCGGAGTTGGTGAACCGGCTCCAGGAAATCGAGCAACTGGCCGAACAGGCCGAAGCATCGCCCCTGTTGCCGGGTCTTCTCTCGGCCTTCAACCGCGATTTCCGCGAAGCCTACGCGGCCCTGGCGGCGATTGCGGGCTAGGGCCGCAGCCGCAACTGACGCCGATCCGGCAAAACGCCATTTTCGCTGGCGAGGCGGCGTCGGGCAGTTTACAAAAGCCGTTTTCGGGA